>NZ_BCRB01000038.1 GCF_001552375.1 Cellulomonas iranensis NBRC 101100 = JCM 18110
CGTCGAGCTGCGTGACCGTCCCGCCGTACAGCTGCGCCGAGGCGACGAGGTGGTCGCCCGCGCCGGCGAGGGCCGCGAACACCAGGAACTCGGCCGCCATGCCGGACGCGGTGGCGACCGCGCCGATCCCGCCCTCGAGCGACGCGATGCGCTCCTCGAACGCCGCGACGGTCGGGTTGCCGATGCGCGAGTAGATGTTGCCGTACTTCTGCAGCGCGAACAGGTTCGCGGCGTCCGTGGTGTCGTCGAAGACGAACGACGTCGTCTGGTAGATCGGCACGGCGCGCGCGCCCGTGGTGGCGTCGGGGATGCCGCCGGCGTGCAGCGCGCGGGTGCGGAAGCCGAAGCGGTGCTCGCTCACGGTGCTCCTGTCGGGTGGGGGACGGGGGTGCGGGGGACGCGCGGGGCGCGGGGGTGCGGGCTCACCGTGGCAGGCCCGCCGCGACGAGCGTGCCGACCTGCTCGACCGCCCACGGGTTCTGCAGCGACGTCGTGTCGCCGAGCGTCGTGCCCTCGACGAGCTGCGCGAGCAGGCGTCGCATGATCTTGCCCGAGCGGGTCTTGGGGACCTCGGGCACGACCAGCACGTGGCGCGGGCGCGCCACGGGGCCGATCTCGTGCGCGACGTGCGCGCGCAGCTCGTCGCGCAGCGCGTGCGTCGCGGCGAGCCACGCGTCGACGTCGTCGACCGGCCCGGGTGCGGCGCTCGGCACGACGAACGCCGCGATCGCCTGACCCGTGACGGGGTCGCTGACGCCCGCGACGCCGGCCTCGCCGACGGCGGGGTGCGCGACGAGCGCCGACTCGACCTCGATGGTCGACAGGCGGTGCCCCGAGACGTTGATGACGTCGTCGATACGACCCAGCAGCCACACGTACCGGTCCTCGTCGTACGACGCGCCGTCGCCCGCGAGGAAGTAGCCGCCGTGCTCGCCGTGCCCGGCGAACCGCCGCCAGTACGCGTCGAGGTAGCGCTGCGGGTCGCGCCACACGGTGCGCGCCATGCCGGGCCAGGGGCGCGTGACGACGAGGAACCCGCCCTGCCCGGGCGCGACCTCGGCGCCGTCCTCGTCGACGACCTTCGCCGCGACGCCGGGCAGCGGGCGCGTGGCCGAGCCGGGCTTGAGCGTCGTCACGCCGGGGACCGGCGCGATCATCGCGGCGCCCGTCTCCGACTGCCACCACGTGTCGACCACGGGGGCCTCGTCGCGGCCGAACGTGCGGCGGAACCACACCCACGCCTCGGGGTTGATCGCCTCGCCGACGGTGCCCAGCAGGCGGATGCTCGACAGGTCGTGCCCGTCGGGCAGGTCGTCGCCGAACCACGTCATGAACGTGCGGATGAGCGTGGGGGCCGTGTAGTACGTCGTCACGCCGTAGCGCTCGACGACCTCGAGGTGGCGCTCGCGGTGCGGCGTGTCGGGCGTGCCCTCGTAGATCACCTGGGTGACGCCGTTGGCGAGCGGCCCGTAGATCTCGTACGTGTGCGCCGTGACCCACGCGAGGTCGGCGGTGCACCAGTGCACGTCGTCGTCCTTGACGTCGAACACCGCCCAGTGGGACCACGCGGCGTGCGTGAGGTACCCGCCCGAGGTGTGGACCAGCCCCTTGGGCCTGCCCGTGGTGCCCGAGGTGTAGATGACGAACAGCGGGTGCTCGGCGTCGAACGACGCGGCCTCGTGGACGTCGGGCTGGCGGTCGACCACGTCGTGCCACCAGACGTCGCGCCCGGGCGTCCACGCGACGTCCTGGCCCGTGCGGCGCACGACGAGCACGTGCTCGACGTGGTCGAGCCCGGCGACGGCCTCGTCGGCGGCGGACTTGACCTCGACGGCGGCGCCGCGGCGGAACTGCCCGTCGCTCGTGACGAGCACCTTCGCCTCGGTGTCCTGCACCCGGAACCGCACGGCCTCGGCCGAGAACCCGCCGAACACGAGCGAGTGCACCGCGCCGATCCGCGCGATCGCGAGCGTCACGACGACGGTCTCGGCGATCACCGGCAGGTAGACCACGACGCGGTCGCCGGGGCCGACGCCGAGCTCGGTGAGCGCGTGCGCGGCCTGCGCGACCTCGCGCTGCAGCTGCGCGTAGGTGATCGACCGGCGGTCGCCGCGCTCGCCCTCGACGTGCAGCGCGACCTTGTCGCCGCGGCCCTCCTCGACGTGCCGGTCCACGCAGTTGACCGCGACGTTGAGGCGGCCGCCGACGAACCAGCGCGCCTCCGGGACCGTGAGCTCGTCCTCGGCCCCGCCGGGCACGGGCACGGGCGGGGCCCACGTGTGCGCGGTGTGCCACGGCTCGTCCCAGCGCAGGCGCCGCGCGGCCTCCTCCCAGAACGCGACCGGGTCGGCCTCGGCGCGGGCCCAGTCCTCGGGCCGAACGTTCGAGGTCGCCGCGAGGCCGGCGGGGGCGGGGTAGGTGCGCGTCTCGGTCTGCAGCGCGGTGAGCGTGGTCACGCGAACCTCCGCAGCAGCTGCTTCTCGGCGACGGCGAGCACCGAGTCGGTGAGCTTGCCGATGACCGCGAGCAGCACGATGGCGAGCAGGATCCGGTCGACCCGTCCGTTGTTCTGCGAGTCGGTGAGCAGGAAGCCCAGACCCATCGAGGACGCGATGAGCTCGGCCGCGACGAGGAAGAGCCACGCCTGCGCGAGCCCGAGCCGTAGCCCGGACATCACCGAGGGCAGCACCGCGGGCAGCTGCACCGAGCGGAAGAGCCCGGCCCCGCGCAGGCCGAACGCGCGCCCCGCCTCGACGAGGTGCGGGTCGACGTGGCGCAGGGCCGCCGCGACCGTCGTGTAGACCGGGAAGAACGCCCCGATCGCGATGAGCGTGACCTTCGAGTCCTCGCCGATCTTCATCCAGAGGATGAGCAGCGGGACCCACGCGAGCGACGGCACGGCGCGCAGCGCGGCGAGCGTCGGGGCGAGCAGCACGTCGCCCGCGCGCGACAGCCCCACGAGCGCGGCGACGACGAGCGCGACGAGCGCACCCACCGCGAACCCGATCACGACGCGCTGCACCGAGATGGCGACGTGCGTGCCGAGCTCGCCGCGCTGCTGCAGGTCGACCGCCGCCGCCCACACCGACGCCGGGCTCGGCAGCTGGTACGGCGCGACCAGCCCGGCGGTCGTCACGTGATGCCACGCCGCGAGCAGCAGCGCGGGCAGCAGCGCGCCGCCGACCACGCGCGTGGTGCGCCGCGACCAGAACCCCGACGACGCGGCGCGCGCGGGCCCGCGGTCGTGGGGGTTCAGCGCGCGGTGCGGGTGGCCGGACGCGTCCGTGACGGGCCCGGTGCCCGGGGTGCCGGGGACGGTCACGAGGACCGGGGCGCCGGTCGGTGCGTCGGACATGGGGGTCTCCTGGGGGACGAGGAGCGGTACGGGAGGTGGCGCCCGCCCGGGCGTGCCGGGCGGGCGCCGGGGTGGGCGTCAGCCCGCGACGTTCGCGGGGTCGGCCTTCTCGGCGAACGTCGGCTCGAAGAGCTCGTCGAGCGCGGTGTCGATGGTCTTCTGGTCGGCGACGTCACCCGACTCGACGAAGATCGGCCCGACGACCTCGAGGACCCGGCGCTGCGCGTCGCCCGGCACGGGGTCGATCGCGAGGTTCGTGCGCTCCACGACGACCTTCTGCGCCACGGCCGGGTCGATGCCCGCGACCTCGGCGAGGATCTCGACGACCTTGTCGGGGTTCTCCTGCGCCCACGCGCGCGCCTTCTCGTACGCGTCGACCACGACCTGCGCGACGTCGGGGCTCGCGTCGAGGAAGTCCTGCGTCGCGTTGAGGAACCCGTAGGTGTTGAAGTCGATGTTGCGGTAGATCAGGCGCGTGCCCGACTCGGCCTCGCTCGCGGCCATGATCGGGTCGAGGCCCGACCACGCGGCGACCGACCCCTGCTCGAGCGCGGTGCGGCCGTCGGCGTGCTGGAGGTTCTGCACCTCGACCTGGTCGAGCGGCACGCCGGCCGCATCGAGGGACTGCAGCAGGAAGAAGTACGGGTCGGTGCCCTTGGTGGCGGCCACGGACTTCCCGGCCAGGTCGGCCACGGACGTGATGTCGGAGTCGGCGGGCACGACGATCGCCGCCCACTCGGGCTGGGAGTAGATGTCGATCGTGCGGATCGGCGAGCCGTTGGAGCGCGCGAGCAGCGCGGCCGAGCCGGCGGTCGAGCCGACGTCGATCGCGCCGGCGCGCAGCGCCTCGTTCGCCTTGTTCGACCCGGCCGACTGCACCCAGTTCACGGTGACGTCGTCGCCGAACGTCTCCTCGAGCCAGCCCTGGTCCTTGATGACCAGGCTCAGCGGGTTGTAGGTCGCGAAGTCGATGTCGAGCGTGTCGGTGCTCCAGGCGCTGCCCTCGGCGGGCGTGCCGGCGGCGGCGGGAGCGGTGCCCTCACCGGCGACGCAGCCGGTCAGTGCCAGGGCGGTCGCGAGGGCCAGCGCGGTGGCGGAGACGGCGGTGCGGATGCTCATCGTCGGTTCTCATCTCGGGGGGAGCGGGGCCGGGGTCCGGCCGGGTGGGCGGTGCGGTGGGGTGGTGGGTCAGATGGAGTGGTGCGCGTCGGGGTCGCCCGGCGCGACGTGGTGGGTCGCGACGCCGAGGCCCTCGAGCAGCTCGGCGCGCAGCTCGGCGAGCTGGTGGTCGGCGCGGTCGCGCGGTCGCGTGCCCGGCACGTCGATGACGCGCGCGACGCTCGGCGTGCCCTCGGGGCACCGCGCGAGGTTGCGCAGCAGCAGCACGCGGTCGGCGAGGTACAGGGCCTCCTCGACGTCGTGCGTGACGAGCAGCACGGTCGTGGGCTCGGCCGCGTGGACGTCGAGGAGCAGGTCCTGCATGCGCAGTCGGGTGAGGGCGTCGAGCGCGCCGAACGGCTCGTCGAGCAGCAGCACGCCGGGGTTGCGGGCCAGGGCCCGGGCGAGCGACGCGCGCTGCGCCATGCCGCCCGAGACCTGCCGCGGGCGCAGCCCGGCGGACTCCTCGAGGCCGACGAGCCGCAGCAGCTCGGCCACGCGCTCGCGCCCGGCGTCCTTCGGCGTGCCGCGGGGGAGCCCGAGCGCGACGTTGCCCGTCAGGCTGCGCCAGGGCAGCAGGCGCGGCTCCTGGAACGCGACGGCCGTGCGGCGGTCGACGCCCGTGACGGGCGTGCCGTCGAGCAGGATGCGGCCCGCGTCGGGGGTGTCGAGGCCGCTGACCTGGCGCAGCAGCGTCGACTTGCCGCACCCCGAGGGGCCGACGAGCGCGACGATCTCACCGGCGCGCAGCTCGACTTCCAGGCCGTGCAGCACCGTGCGGGTGCCGGCGGGGGTGGCGAACGTGCGGCGCACCGTCTCGAGCGTGACGGCGTGCGCGCCGCGCCGTGCCGTGGGCTCGGCCGTGGGGGTGGGGCTCATGGGGGACGTCCGTGGGGTTCGGGCGTGGACGTCCGGCCGGGGTGCCGGGCGGCCACGGAGGGCGGGCACCGGCGGGGCGACCCGTGAGCGGGTCGGCGGGCTGAGGGGTCAGCGAGGGCCGGTGCGGGGCTGCATGACGCAGCACGGGCAACAGCGGCACATCGGCGACGCGACGACGAGGGGGCGGGCGAGGGTCATCGCGGGCCTCCTGGTCGTCGTCGTGCGGTCCCGATGGTGTCTCATTTAGTGAGACTCGGTGACCACGTTTCAGACAGATTGTAGCGGCAGCCCTCGCACGGGGGCAACGCGTCTCATCCGCGCGGCTGGATCTCCTGCCACAGCCAGTCCGCGTACCCCTGGCGCCCGCCGTTCTCGCGCAGGTGGATCCCGTCGTCGTAGAACCACTCGGGGTGCGCGTCGCCCTGCGCCTTCCAGTCCAGCAGGTGCGCGTGCGGGTACTCCGCCACCACGCGCGCGAACAGCTCGTTGTCGTACTGCTCCCACGGGCGCGGGACCCGCACGTTCACGACGAAGACGCGGCGGTCCCGCGTGGCGTCCAGCAGCCGCCGCAGGTCGTCCTCCGCGACCGGTCCGTTCGTGCCCCCGTGCACGACGACCGTGTGCCCGAGCGTCCCCGCGGCCGCCGCGTCGAGGACGAGGTCCGTCATCGTCCCCATCTGGCGCGAGACGGCCGCGTCGGCGGGGACGCCGTGCGCCGCGAGCTCGGCCGCGGCGCCCAGCATCACCGAGTCGCCGTACGCGGAGACCGTGCCCACCTCCTCGGGCGGCGGCGCGGGCGCCGTCGGCTGGGCGGCAGGCGCTGCCGCGTCCGGCGCCGGCGTCGCGTCGGGTGCCGGCTGCTGCGCGGGGTCCGGGGGAGGCGTCACGTCCTGCGCCGGCACGGCGGCGCCGATCACCGACGCGGCACCCGTCGGTGCCGCCGGCGTCCGCGCGACGGCGACGCCGAGCGTGCCGACGAGCAGCACCGCGGCCGTCACCCCGCCGACGGCGCCCACCAGCGCGCGCCGCCGCTGCGGACCCGGCGTCCGGGCGCGGCGCACCAGGCGCCCGAGCGCGCCGCGGCGCACCGGCTGCTCCACCCAGCGGTACGACGCCTCCGCCAGCACGAGCGTGACGGCCACCCGCAGCGCGTCCTCGAGCGGACCCGGGAGCGACAGGTCCTGCTCGGGCCGCAGCAGCGTGAGCACCGGCCAGTGCCACAGGTAGATCGCGTACGACCGCTCGCCCAGCCAGCGCAAGGGCTGACGGCCCAGCGCGCGCCCGAGCATCCCGGCGGGGTCGGCGGCCGCACCGACCAGCACGAGCGCGAGCGCCGCGAACGCGAGGAACCCGCCGCGGTAGAGCGTCGTCGAGTACTCGTCGACGAGCACCACGCAGGCCAGCACGCCGACCAGGGCGACGGCGCCCAGCACGTCGGCGACCCCGGCCTCGAAGCGCCGGACGGGGTCGCCGCGCTCGGTGCGCCACGTCACCCCCGACGTCCACGTCCGCCACGGCCGCCACACGGTCGCCGCGGCCACGCCCAGCAGGAGTCCCGCCGCGCGCGTGTCCGTGCCGACGTACACGCGGGTGGGGTCCTGCGGCACGGGCATGCCCCCGCGCAGCGCGAGCACGGCCATCCACAGGGCCGACACGAGTGCGAGCACGGCCGCGACGCGGCCGGCCCGCACGCGCCCCACCCGCAGCAGCAGCAGCGCGAACAGCGGCATCACGAGGTAGAACTGCCCCTCGACCGCGAGGGTCCACAGGTGCTGCAGCAGCGGCGGGCGCCCCGTGAGCTCGAAGTACGTGCGGTCGGCGGCGACCTGCCACCAGTTCGTCGTGTAGGTCAGCGCCGCGAGCAGGTCGCCCCGCAGCGTCGTGAGCGTGTCCCGCACCACGAGCCCGGCCCCCGCGACCGCCACGAGCAGCACCGCGAGCGCCGGCACGAGGCGCCGCACGCGGCGCACCAGGAAGCGCCCGGTGCGGAAGCCGCCGGTCGACTCGACCTCGTCGAGCACGAGCGTCCCCACGAGGAACCCCGACAGCACCAGGAACACGTCGACGCCGAGGAACCCGCCGCGCGCCCACGGCAGCCCCAGGTGGTACAGGAGCACCGCGACGACCGCGATCGCGCGGACCCCGTCGAGCCCGGGCAGGTGCGGCAGGCGCCGTGGCGTCCCGGTCGGCGTGGGCCGGGTCGGGGGTCGCTGCGCGACCTGCTCGACGACTGCCATGCGACCCCTGTCCGACGTTCCTGCGCTGCCACGGCGCGCCCGGGGGAGGGTGCGCCGCGCGCCAGGTTAGGCCGGTGCGGCGTCGCGACGTCCCCCTGCGTCGCCGTCGTGACCAGGATCACCCCACAGCGCCGCGATCCGCGGCAGGGCACGCGGGTCGGTCTGCGCCAGGACGGTCGTGACGGCCGTGGCGCGCCACGCCGGGAGCTGCGCGCGCACGTCGTCCTCGGTCCCGACGAGCGCGACGTCGGTGACGAGCTCGGTCGGCACGGCGGCCGCGGCGCGCTCGCGGTCGCCCGCGAGGTAGTGCGCCTGGATCTCGTCGCAGGCCTCGCGGTAGCCGAGCCGGTCGAGCACGTCGCGGTGGAAGTTCGCGCCCTTGGCGCCCATGCCCCCGGCGTAGAGCGCGATGAACGGTCGCACCGCGTCGGCGGCCTCCTCGACGCTCGGTGCGAGCACGACCGGGACGGTCGCGACGACCTCGAACTCTTCGGGCGGACGCAGCCGCGGCGAGCGCTTCGCGAACCCGTCGGCCAGCAGCTCGCGGTACGTCGCGTCCATGCGGGGCGAGTAGAACAGCGGCAGCCAGCCGTCGGCGATCTCGGCCGACATCGCGACGTTCTTCGGACCCTCGGCCGCGAGGTGGATCGGCAGGTCGGCGCGCAGCGGGTGCACGGTCGAGCGCAGCGCCTTGCCCAGGCCGGCGCCCTGGTCGGCGGGCAGGGGCAGTCGGTAGAACGCGCCGTCGTACGTCACGGGCGCCTCGCGCGCGAGCACCTGCCGCACGACGTCGACGTACTCGCGCGTGCGGGCCAGGGGCCGCGGGTACGGCTGCCCGTACCAGCCCTCGACGACCTGCGGCCCCGACGCCCCGAGCCCCAGCACGAACCGCCCGCCGGAGAGGTGGTCGAGCGTGAGCGCGGCCATCGCCGCCGCGGTCGGGGTGCGCGCCGAGAGCTGCGCGATCGCGGTGCCCAGGCGCACGCGGCGCGTCGAGGCGCCCCACCACGCGAGCGGCGTGAGCGCGTCCGAGCCGTACGCCTCGGCGGTCCAGACCGAGTCGAGCCCGAGCTC
The DNA here is from genome assembly GCF_001552375.1 of Cellulomonas iranensis NBRC 101100 = JCM 18110. Classification (GTDB taxonomy): domain Bacteria; phylum Actinomycetota; class Actinomycetes; order Actinomycetales; family Cellulomonadaceae; genus Cellulomonas; species Cellulomonas iranensis. The sequence continues at coordinate 8,704 of NZ_BCRB01000038.1, forward strand.
GTCGGCCGCGCGCACGGCCTCCGCGGCGCCCGGGGGCGGCCCGGCCGACCAGTAGCCCGTGTGGTACCCGAGGCGCATGCGGTGCTCCTGTCGTCGCCGTCGACGTCGCGCCGTACGGCGCGCGCCCGACGTTACCGGGCGGTACCCGCCCGGCGTCACCGGCCGGGCGTCACCCGGCGGCGGCGCTCCGGGCGCGGTCGGCGAGCGTGTTGAGCAGGCTCGCGGCGCGTGCGGCGTCGTCCACCGTCACGACGTTCACGCGGCCGCCCGTGCGCTCGACCTCGATCGCCTCGCCACGGCGCAGCACGACCCCGACGCGCCCGTCCGGCCCGACGCGATAGCCCCACCCGCCGAACTCCCCGAACGGGTCGACGGTCACCGCACGCGCGGCGACGACCTCGTCGAGCGGCACGTGCAGCGTCGGCCAGCCGAGCGGCGAGCGCGCCACGAGGCCGCGGCCGTCGACGCTCACGCGCAGCACGAACATGGCCGCGGCGAGCGCGAGCAGCGCGGCGGGCACGAGCAGCATCGCGGGCGTGCGGAGCCCGATCGCGAGTCCGGCCGTGGTCAGCGCCGCGACGCTGCCCGCGACGAGCGCCGCACGGCTCGTCACCGTGCTCGACCACGCGGCGCGCTCGGTCGCACCGAGGTCGGCGCGCGGCGCCGTCGGGTCGACGGGCGCGGTCGTGGGCTGGTGCGGCGTGCGCGGCACGACGAGCGCCACGACCACGCCGACCGCGAGCGCGACGCCGAGCGCGAGCCCGATCGTCGGGCCGACGCCGGGCGCGGCCGCGGCGTCGGCGAGGTCCAGCTGGCCGTGCAGCGTGCCGAGCGTCGTCGCCGACAGGAACGCGGCCGTGCCGCTCGCGAACCCGGCGGCGATCCGCCGGGTCGACGTGTCCCGCCCGAGCCAGAAGGCGAGCGCCCACAGGCCCGCCGCGAGCAGCCCGCCGACCACGAGCGGGACGGCGAGCAGCGACGCGACCGACCCGAACCCGTCGGGGACGTCCGCGCCCGACCAGTGGGTCGCGACCGGGTCGGGGAGCCGCGGCGCCCAGGCGCGAGCCACGAGGACGGTCGCCGCGAGCACGCCGAACGGCACGACCAGCGCGGTGACGGTGGTCGCGAGCCGGTGGGGCGGGCGGGGTCGGGGCGTGGTCATCGCAGGGCCTCCTTGACGAGGGTCGTGACGGTCTCGGGCGCGACGTGCAGGCGCCGCGCGGTCGCGACGAGCGCGTCGACCGCGGCGTGCAGCTCCGTGAGGTCGGCGGCGCGGTGGCCCGTGACGACGGCGCCGCGGCCGCGGCGCAGGTCGATGAGCCCCTCGTCGCGCAGGTCCTGGTAGGCGTGCAGCACGGTGTGCAGGTTGATCTCGAGCGACGCCGCGAGCTCGCGCGCGGCGGGCAGACGCGTGCCGGGCGGCGCGTCGCCGCGCGCGACCGCGGCGCGGATCTGGGCCGCGAGCTGCGCGTAGAGCGGCTCGTCGGAGGCGGTGTCGATGCGGAGGAGCACGCACTCAGCGTAGCGCAAAGTTTGATAACAACTAGAACAAGGGCGGTGTCAGCGAACGGTGTCGCGGCACGGCGCAGCGGCGGCGCCGACGTCGGGTCAGATGTAGATCGCGGGGTCGTCGACCTCGGCGTCGAACGGCGCCGCGGCAGGGCGCCGCCGCACCTTCGCGGGCACGCCCACCGCGACCGCACCCGCGGGCACGTCGGTGATGACGACCGCGTTCGCGCCGACCTGCGCGTCGTCGCCCACCCACACGGGGCCCAGGATCTTCGCGCCCGCGCCGACCACGACCCGGTCGCCGAGCGTGGGGTGGCGCTTGCCGCGCTTCATGGACTTGCCGCCCAGCGTCGAGCCGTGGAACAGCACGACGTCGTCGCCGACCTCGGCGGTCTCGCCGATCACGACGCCCATGCCGTGGTCGATGAACAGCCGCTCGCCCAGGCGTGCGCCGGGGTGGATCTCGACGCCCGTGAGCGCACGGGCGACCTGCGACACCAGCCGTGCGGGCAGCCGCAGCGGCGGCACCTGCCACATGCGGTGGGCCAGCCGGTACACCCAGATCGCGTGCACGCCCGGGTAGGCCAGCGCGACCTCGAGCAGCGAGCGCGCCGCGGGGTCGTGCCGGTGCGCCGCCTGCAGGTCGTCGCGCAGGACGCGCAGGAAGTCGGCGAGCGGGCGCATGGGGTGCTCCGTGGGGCGGTGGGGACGGGTGGTGGGTCCGACGCCGACGCGCCCGGCCGCGGCGGCGGCCGGGCGCGTCGGACCGGCGTCAGTCGAGCAGGTCGGCGTAGAGCACCGAGGACAGGTAGCGCTCGCCGAACGACGGGATGATCGCGACGATCAGCTTGCCCGCGTTCTCGGGGCGCTGCGCGAGCAGCGTCGCGGCGTGCAGCGCGGCGCCCGACGAGATGCCGACGAGCAGGCCCTCCTCGCGCGCGGCGCGGCGCGCGACCGCGACGGCCGTCTCGGCGTCGACGTCGATGATCTCGTCGTAGACGGTCGTGTCGAGGATCTCGGGCACGAAGTTCGCGCCGATGCCCTGGATCTTGTGCGGTCCGGGGGCGCCGCCGTTGAGGATCGGGGACTCGGCCGGCTCGACGCCGACGATCTGCACGCCCGGCTTGCGCTCCTTGAGCACCTGCCCGACGCCCGTGATCGTCCCGCCCGTGCCGATGCCGGCCACGACGATGTCGACCTCGCCGTCCGTGTCGGCCCAGATCTCCTCGGCCGTCGTGCGGCGGTGCACCTCGGGGTTCGCCTCGTTGGCGAACTGCCGCGCGAGGATCGCGCCCGGACGCTCGGCGACGATCTCGTTGGCGCGGTTGACCGCGCCCTTCATGCCCTCCGAGCCCGGCGTGAGGATGAGCTCGGCGCCGAACGCGCGCAGCAGCGCACGCCGCTCCTTCGACATCGTCTCGGGCATCGTGAGGACGACGTCGTAGCCGCGGGCCGCGCCGACGAACGCGAGCGCGATGCCCGTGTTGCCGCTCGTCGCCTCGACGATCGTGCCGCCCGGCCTGAGCTCGCCCGACCGCTCGGCCGCGTCGATGATCGCGACGCCGATGCGGTCCTTCACCGAGTTGGCCGGGTTGTAGAACTCGAGCTTGCCGACGACGGTCGCGGGAGCGCCGTCCGTGATCTTGTTGATGCGGACCAGCGGGGTGCTGCCGACGAGCGCGGTGGCGTCCTCGTAGATGCGTGCCATGGTTCCTCTTCGGTCGGTGCCGGGCCCGTCGCGGGCCGGCAGGGCGGGGGATGAGGTGCGGGTGCGCCGCGGTCGCCGCGCACCGGTGGTGCTGGAGAGGGAGCGGTCCGGGGGACGTCTCCGGGGCGAGCGCTGGGCGAGGGTGCACCGGTGCGGTGCGCGCACGTCATGCGTGCGCCGAGCGGCCAGCGCTCTACCGACAGCGACAACACGTGCACGCCACGCAGGCGCGCTGGACGGGTGCAACGGCGGCGGTCGGCACGCGCATCGCTCTCCTCGTCCGGGGCCCCGCCGTGCGGCGGGCCGTCTGCACGGGCGTCGGCCCGTGGTCGAGCCGACGCTAGCGTCAACACGCGACGCCGCGCAAAGGTTCCCGTGAGACGTATGTCCGTGATGCGGACGGCGCGACGGCGCCCGTACGACGGGCCGTCGGCCGGCGCCGCGCGTGCGCGCGACCGCCTCCGGTCGGCGCCCGCAGGCCGTCCGGTCTCGCGGCGTCGGCCGCGTTCCTTCGCTCAGCGGGCGGCGAGCCCCACGGCGTCGAGCCACGCCTCGGCGAGCAGGCCGTGCCCGGCGGGGGTCGGGTGCACGCCGTCGAACGCCCACCGCTCGGGCGACGTGCGTGCCGCGGCAGCCGCGAACAGCCCGTCGGCGGGCACGAGCGTGGCGCCGACCTCGCCCGCGAGTCGCCGCACGACGTGGATGCGCGGGTCGAGGTCCTCGCGCCACGCGTGCTCGACGGGCGGCACGGGCAGCAGGAACGGCTCGATCAGCACGAGCCGCGCGTCGAGCCGTTCACGGGTCGCGTCGAGGATCGCGCGGTAGTGCTCCTCGTACTCGTCGACCGACGTCGGCGTGCCCGCGTCGTAGCGGCGCCACGTGTCGTTGACCCCGACGAGGATCGACACGACCGTCGGCTCCAGGTCGAGCGCGTCGGCGGTCCAGCGCTCGCGCAGCTGCCGCGTGGTGTTGCCGCCGATGCCCCGGTTGAGGAACGTCAGCCCCAGGTCGGGGCGGCGCGCGCCGGCCAGCGCCGCGACGATCCCCGCGTACCCGTGGCCGAGCCCCCACGGCGAGTCCGGCTGGTCGCGGTCGCGCCCCCAGTCGGTGATCGAGTCGCCGGTCAGGAGCACGCGGTCGCCGGTGCGCAGCAGCGTCGTCGTCGTCACCGGGCGATCCCACCACGTCGCGCACCCGCCGCGGAAGCGCGACCCCGCCCTGCACGCCACCCGCCCGACCGCCCCGCCCGCCGTGCCCCCCGCGCGCCTCTCCTCACCGCGGCGGACAGCGGCGCGGTCGACGGACACGGGCACGCCGCTGTCCGTCGCGCCGTGACGCTGTCCGTCGGCGGGGGCGCCCGCCGGGGAAGGTCGGGAGACGGGGGAGCGAGGGGCGCCGGTAGGGTGTGCGTGCCGTGCCGCCCCGTGCGCACGAGCGCGGGGTGTGGCGCAGGTTGGTAGCGCGTCCGCTTTGGGAGCGGAAGGTCGTGGGTTCGAATCCCGCCACCCCGACGGTCGACGTCGGTCGCCACGCCGGTCGCCCCGGCACGTCGGCTGCGCACGGGTCTCGTCAGGATCCGAGAAGCGCGCCCTCGCACGTCGTCCCTAGCCTCGGTGCCGACGACACCCACCGAGCGAGGAGCGCGACATGGTCACGAGGGCGACCGACGCGGAGGCCGACGGCTTCACGGCCGAGGAGCGCGCGGCGATGAAGGAGCGCGCGGCCGAGCTGCGCGCGCAGAAGGGGCGCCGTGGCGCCGCCGACAAGGCGGCAGCCGCCGAGGCCGACGCGCTGGAGAAGATCGCCGAGATGCCCGAGGCGGACCGCGTCGTCGCCGAGCGCGTGCACGCGATCGTGCGCGAGCACGCGCCCGGCCTCGCGCCGCGCACCTGGTACGGCCAGCCCGCGTACGCCAAGGACGGCCAGGTCGTCTGCTTCTTCCAGGCGGCGTCGAAGTTCGGCACGCGGTACGCGACGCTCGGTTTCAACGAGTCCGCCGCGCTCGACGACGGCCCGATGTGGCCGACGGCCTTCGCGATCGCCGAGCTGACCGACGACGTCGTGGCGCGTGTGACCGACCTGGTGCGGCGCGCGGCGGGCTGAACGGGTCGCCCGGACGTCGGGCGGTCGGAGCGGACGACGGGAATCGAACCCGCGTAGCCAGTTTGGAAGACTGGGGCTCTACCATTGAGCTACGTCCGCACGCGCCCGGCGCTGACCGGGCGGCGCAGCAAGGTTACCGGGTCCCGCCGGGTCCGCGGCCCGCGACGACGTGCGGCCCCGACGATCGGTGCGGCGCGGCCCGCTTTGGCGGTCCGTCCCGCTGGTGCCGTAGCATCGAGGGTCGCGCGTCCGCGCTCCCGGGTGCCTGCACGACGCCGCCCCCCGGGCGGCCGTCGCGGTGCTGCCGGGGGCCGCCGTGCGCGGACCCCGTGACCCGTCGCGGACCAGATCGTGCCACTCCGTCGGACCAGCCGGCGCCCGGCCATGACCAGTTGGAGACCATCGAAGTGAAGAGCGCCGTCGAGACCCTGGAGCCCACCAAGGTCAAGCTGTCCGTCGAGGTGTCGTACGACGAGCTCAAGCCGAGCATCGAGCACGCGTACCAGCACATCGCCGAGCAGGTGACGGTGCCGGGCTTCCGCAAGGGCAAGGTGCCGCCGCGCATCATCGACCAGCGGGTCGGTCGCCCGGCCGTCATCGAGCACGCCGTCAACGAGGGCCTGTCGGGCTTCTACGCCGACGCGGTGCGCGAGAACGAGCTGCGCCCCATGGGCCAGCCCGAGGTCGAGGTCACCAAGGTCCCCGGCCTCGTCGCGGGCGACGAGGGCGAGCTGCACTTCACGGCCGAGGTCGAGGTCCGCCCCGAGATCACGCTGCCCGCGCTCGACGGCCTGACCCTCACGGTCGACGACGTCGAGGTCAGCGACGAGGACGTCGACGCGCGCCTCGACGCGCTGCGCGAGCGCTTCGGCTCGCTCGTGGGTGTCGACCGCCCGGCGCAGGAGGGTGACTTCGTCGTCATCGACCTCGCCGCGACGATCGGCGACGAGCAGGTCGACCAGGTCTCCGGCACGAGCTACCAGATCGGCTCGGGCAACATGCTCGAGGGCCTCGACGAGGCGCTCACGGGCCTGTCGGCCGGCGAGACGACGTCGTTCGAGACCGAGCTGGTCGGCGGCGAGCGCCAGGGCGAGAAGGCGACCGTGACCGTCACGGCCACCGGCGTCAAGGAGCGTCAGCTCCCCGAGGTCGACGACGAGTTCGCGCAGCTCGCGAGCGAGTTCGACACGATCGACGAGCTCAAGGCGGACCTGCGCGAGCAGGCCGCGCGCATCAAGGCCTCGAACCAGGCCGTGCAGGCCCGCGACCTGCTGGTCGAGAAGCTCACGTCCGAGGTCGAGATCCCGGTCCCCGCGGGCGTCGTCGAGGCCGAGGTGCACCGCCACCTCGAGTCCGAGGGGCGCCTCGAGGACGACGAGCACCGCGCCGAGGTCACCGAGCAGGCGCAGACCGCGCTGCGCAACCAGATCCTGCTCGACACGCTCGCCGAGCAGCTCGACGTCAAGGTCAGCCAGAGCGAGCTGCTCGACTACCTCGTGAGCGCGTCGCGCCAGTACGGCATGGACCCGAACACGTTCATCCAGACCGTCGACCAGCAGGGCCAGATCCCGGCGATGGTGGCCGAGGTCGCGCGCTCCAAGGCGCTCGCGCTCTCGCTGCGCCAGGTCGCGGTCGTCGACGGCTCGGGTGCCGCGGTGGACCTCTCGGAGTTCATCGGCTCCGACGAGGAGGACGCCGCCGTCGAGCAGGCCGAGCAGGCCGAGGCCGCGCAGGACGACTCCGCGGACGAGCAGGCCTGACGCTCCGCGCACGCACGGCCGACGGCCCCGCGACACCCCCGGGTGGCGCGGGGCCGTCGCCGTCCCCGCCCGCGGCGACGGCCCGCCGCGGGGTCGGGGCGCGACCGGCGCGCAGCCTGCGCGCACCCGCGGACGGCGGCGCTGCGCCGACAGCGAAACGGCGCGTCGCCAGGACATGGGCGGGTGCGCACGGGCGTTAGGGTCACAGCAACGCGCGGCCGGTGGAGCACCCGACGGGTCCCGCCGCCGCGTCAGACGTAGCCAGACGAGGGAGCCTTCGTGAACGAGCAGGTGCCGGCCCTGGCCCGGGCAGATTCTCCGGGCCTCGGGCTCAACGATTCCATCTACAACCGACTGCTGCGCGAGCGGATCATCTGGCTCGGCTCGGAGGTCCGCGACGAGAACGCCAACGCCATCTGCGCCCAGATGATGCTGCTGGCGGCCGAGGACCCCGACAAGGACATCTGGCTGTACATCAACTCGCCGGGCGGGTCGATCACGGCCGGCATGGCGATCTACGACACGATGCAGTACATCAAGCCGGACGTCGCGACCATCGCGATGGGCATGGCCGCCTCGATGGGGCAGTTCCTGCTCTCGTCGGGCGCCAAGGGCAAGCGCTACGCGACGCCCCACGCCCGCGTGATGATGCACCAGCCCTCGGGCGGCATCGGCGGCACGGCCACCGACGTGCGCATCAACGCCCAGCTGATCCTGCACATGAAGAAGGTGCTGGCCGAGCTGATCGCCGAGCAGACCGGCAAGTCCGTCGAGCAGATCAACGCCGACTCGGACCGCGACCGCTGGTTCACGGCGCCCGAGGCGCTCGAGTACGGCTTCATCGACCACGTGGTCACCAGCAGCCACTCGGTCGCCGGCGGCGGCGGGACCGCGGCCTGACGGCCGCGGCGACGCGCACAGAACCAGCGAGGAGAACCTTCGTGAGCATGGAGTCCCAGTTCATCGCCCGCGCCGGCCGGTTGGCCGGCGGCACGGCGCCCGCCTCGCCGTCCGGCCGCTACGTGCTGCCGCAGTTCGAGGAGCGGACCGCCTACGGCTTCAAGCGCCAGGACCCGTACACCAAGCTGTTCGAGGACCGCATCATCTTCCTCGGCGTGCAGGTCGACGACGCGTCCGCGGACGACGTCATGGCGCAGCTGCTCGTGCTCGAGTCCACGGACCCGGACCGCGACATCACGCTGTACATCAACTCGCCCGGCGGCTCGTTCACGGCCCTCACGGCGATCTACGACACGATGCAGTACATCAAGCCGCACATCGCGACCGTCTGCCTCGGGCAGGCGGCCTCGGCCGCGGCCGTGCTGCTCGCGGCCGGCTCGCCCGGCAAGCGCCTGGCGCTGCCGAACGCGCGCGTGCTGATCCACCAGCCTGCGATGGAGGGCGGCGGCTACGCGCAGGCCTCCGACATCGAGATCCACGCCAACGAGCTCATCCGCATCCGCGAGTGGCTCGAGCAGGCGCTGGCCCAGCACACGGGCCGCTCGGTCGAGCAGGTCGCGCAGGACATCGAGCGCGACAAGATCCTCACCGCGGCGCAGGCCAAGGAGTACGGGATCGTCGACCAGGTGCTCGAGAGCCGCAAGGGCGTGCACCCGACGGTCGTCCAGCCGTCGTCCTGACGTCCGACCGCGTCGGCCCCGGTCCCGTCCGCTCGGGACGGCACCGGGGCCGACGCAACCCGGCGCGACTGCGCCATCCGTGCGAACCGGACGTGCCTCGCGGCGTGTTCGGGGCGACACGCCGCGACCCGCCAGCGGAGTTCGGCTGACACCCGGCCCCCGGTGGTGTGCAATGGGGGGACGTGACTCGCGGATCGCGAGGTCACGACGACGGCGCACCGCCGGAACGGCGGAGGGCGACACGAGGGAAGGGGACGCACATGGCGCGGATCGGGGACGGTGCCGACCTTCTCAAGTGCTCCTTCTGCGGGAAGTCCCAGAAGCAGGTCAAGAAGCTCATCGCCGGGCCGGGCGTGTACATCTGCGACGAGTGCATCGACCTGTGCAACGAGATCATCGAGGAGGAGCTCGCCGAGGCGACCGAGGTCGGCATGGTCGAGCTGCCCAAGCCGCGCGAGATCTTCGACTTCCTCGAGCAGTACATCGTGGGCCAGGAGGGCGCCAAGCGGTCGCTCGCGGTCGCGGTGTACAACCACTACAAGCGGATCCAGGCCGGTGAGGGCGCGCGGACCACGGCGGGCGAGGAGCCCGTGGAGATCGCGAAGTCCAACATCCTGCTGATCGGCCCCACGGGGTGCGGCAAGACGTACCTCGCCCAGACCCTCGCGAAGATGCTCAACGTGCCGTTCGCGATCGCCGACGCCACGGCCCTCACCGAGGCGGGCTACGTCGGCGAGGACGTCGAGAACATCCTGCTCAAGCTCATCCAGGCCGCCGACTACGACGTCAAGAAGGCCGAGACGGGCATCATCTACATCGACGAGATCGACAAGATCGCCCGCAAGAGCGAGAACCCGTCGATCACGCGCGACGTGTCCGGCGAGGGCGTGCAGCAGGCGCTGCTGAAGATCCTCGAGGGCACGACGGCGGCGGTGCCGCCGCAGGGCGGGCGCAAGCACCCGCACCAGGAGTTCATCCAGATCGACACGACGAACGTGCTGTTCATCGTCGCGGGCGCGTTCGCGGGCCTGGACGAGATCATCACGTCCCGCGCCGGGCGCCGCGGCATCGGCTTCGGCTCGCCGATCCACTCGGCCGACGACGTCGACGTGTACGGCGAGGTCATGCCCGAGGACCTGCTGAAGTTCGGTCTGATCCCCGAGTTCATCGGCCGCGTGCCGATCATCACGACCGTGTCGCCGCTCGACCGCGCCGCGCTCGTGCGGATCCTCACCGAGCCGCGCAACGCGCTGGTCAAGCAGTACCAGCGGATGTTCCAGATCGACGGCGTCGAGCTGGAGTTCGAGGACGACGCGGTCGCTGCGGTCGCCGAGCAGGCCCTGCTGCGCGGCACCGGCGCGCGCGGTCTGCGCGCCATCCTCGAGGAGGTCCTGCAGCAGGTGATGTTCGAGGTGCCGTCGCGCGACGACGTCGCCCGGGTCGTCATCACGCGCGAGGTCGTGCTCGACAACGTCAACCCGACGCTCGTGCCGCGCGACGCGCAGGACAAGCGCACGCCGCGCGAGAAGAGCGCGTGACCGCAGACCGTCCCGCGGTGCCGGCCGAGCTGGCGCGCCTGCGGGGGAGCATCGACAACATCGACGCGGCGCTCGTGCACATCCTCGCCGAGCGGTTCAAGGCGACGCAGCGCGTCGGCGTGCTCAAGGCCGAGCTGGGCCTGCCGCCGTCCGACCCCGGCCGGGAGGCCGTGCAGGTCGAGCGGCTGCGGCAGCTCGCGCGGGAGGCCGACCTCGACCCGGTGTTCGCCGAGAAGTTCCTCGCCTTCGTCGTCGCCGAGGTGATCCGGCACCACGAGGCCATCGCGCAGGACCACGCGCAGCGCTCCTGACGGACGCTCGTCCGGACGCGGCAGGGACCGGGGTGGCGCCCGGGCGCGCGATGTCCGATGGTGGGACGGTCAGCCCGGGTCGTGCCGTGCGCGACCGTGGGACCCACGACGCGCGAGGAGACCTGCTCATGCACCTGCACTGGATCAAGCCGCTGCTCGGCCGTCCGGCGCCCTTCACCACCGTCTACCTGGACGCCACCCGTGACGACGCGACCGGCGCGGCTGACGTGCAGGCACGCTGGAAGGCGCTGCGCCGCCAGCTCGAGCGCGACGGCGCGCCCGCGGCCGTGCTGGACGAGCTCGACGACCTGCTGCGCCGCCCGACGGGCGTGCCGGGGCCGCACGGGCGGGTCGTGGTCGCCGACGCCGAGGGCGTCGTGCTCGACCGTGTGCTGACCGAGCCGCCCGCGCAGTCCAGCGCGACCTGCGGCCCCGTGCCGGTGCTGCTGCCCGCGGCGCGCGCGGCCGACGAGGCGACGTCGTACCTGCTGGTCGAGGTGGACCGGCAGGGCGCCGACCTCACGTGGTCGCACGGCACGGGCCGGCGCGCGGTCGACGAGGAGGGCGTCGAGGGCGACCACGACGTGCTGCACAAGGTCCGCGAGGGCGGGTTGTCGCACCGGCGCATGCAGGCGCGCGTCGAGGACTCCTGGGAGCGCAACGCCGAGACCGTCGCGGCCGACCTCGACCGGCAGGTGGCCGAGCGGCGTCCCGAGCTGGTGCTGCTGACGGGGGACGTGCGCGCGGTCGCGCTCGTCAAGGACGCCGTGGGCCAGGCGGTCCGCGACCTGCTGGTCGAGGTGCCCGGCGGGTCCCGGGCCGAGGGCGTCAACCGGGCGGCGTTCGACGAGCGCGTCCAGCAGGCGCTCGCCGAGCACTGCGCGCGCCGGCGGGAGCAGGTGCTCGCCCGGTTCCGGGAGGAGCTGGGGCGCGGCGAGGAGGCGGTGACGTCGCTCGCCGACGTCGTCGCGGTGCTGCAGCGCGGCCAGGTCGCCGAGCTGGTGCTGGGGGAGCCCGCACCGGGGGCGTCGTGGGCGCTCGACGAGCACGAGGTGTGGGTCGGCGACGGTCCGCTCGAGCTCGCGACGTCGCGCGACGACCTCGACACGATCGGTGCGACGGGCGAGCCGCGGCGCATGCCCGCCGCGGTGGCGCTCGTGCGGGCCGCGGTGGGCCAGGACGCGGGGCTCACGTTCGCGCCCGAGGGCGGCGTCGAGCTGGCCGACGGGGTCGGGGCGGTGCTGCGATGGAGCGACGGGTCGACGCCGCGCGAGTCGGTGCCGTCGCAGTCGGGCGACGCGGCGCGCGTGCACAACGTGCCGTGACACGGCGCCGGTCCTGACGCGGACGGTCACGGCCGCACCCGGGGGTGCGGCCGTGACCGTCAGGCGTGCAGGCGCAGGTGCAGCGTCGCCGTGGCCGGGTGCAGGACCGCGTCGGGCAGCACGCCCGGTCCGCACGCGGCGGACCCGAGGCCGTGCTGCGCGGCGTCGAGGTGCAGCCACAGCAGGCCGTCGGGCGCGAGCTCGTGCGGGTGCGCCGCCGCGGCGAGCGCCGTGTCGGACCACGGGCGGGCCGTGAGCTCGACGCCGGGCGCGGCGTGCGTGCCGTGCCGGACGTCGAGCGCGGTGACGGTCAGGGGGCCCGCCGCCAGGTCGAGCCGGGCGTGCGTGACGCCGCGGCGCGCGCCGTTCTCCTGCGGGTGCGTGTACCGCGTGCCGAGCGCGTCCACGGTGTGCCGCCACCGGCCGGGAAGTGCCGCGCGCGCCGAGTCGGCGTACGACTCGTGCGGGCCGAGGCCCGTCCAGTCGACGACGACGTCGCCCGCGCCGGGCTGCTCGAGCGCCAGCAGCCACCCGAGCCGCGCGACCGACCCGGGCCAACGTCCCTCGGGTGCGATGCGCAGCGTGAGGTCGACCGTGCGGTCGTCGACCGCGCGCCACTCGTAGCGGACGCGCAGCGCGCAGTCCGTCGCCGCGCCCGCGGTGCGACCGGTGACCACGAGCGCGTCGCCGTCGCGCTCGATCGTGTCGAGGCGTTCGTGCAGGCGCGTCAGCCCGGCGCGCTCCCAGGCGTCGCCGTCGCCCACGTCGGCGGCCCACGCGCGTGCCCGGTCGTTGTCGGTCGGGGCGCGCCACGCGTCGACGCGCGCCAGCCGCACCCGCGTGCCGCCGAGCCGCACGACGCGCCCGGTGGCGTCGAGCTCGACGGACCCGACGCGGTGGCCGCCCGCGGCGGTCGCGGCGGGGGTCGCCCTGCTGGTCGGCTCGGTACCGGTCGCTGCGGGAGCGGCACCGCGGCGCAGCAGCACGTGGCCGGCACCGAGGTGCCCCGCGGCCACGTCGCGGCCGTCGCGCGGCACCGCGCGCACCACGAGCCACGCGGTCGCGGCGGGAGACAGGTCCGTCAGGACGTCGGGCGCGACGTCGTCGACGTGCACCGCGGTCGAGCCGCCGGGGGCGAGGACCGTCTCGACCTCACCGGTCGCGGCGACGTCGCCGTCCGCGACCACCTCCCACACCAGTCGCGCGTGCGCCGTGCTGGTGAACGCGTACCGGTTGCGGACGAGCAGCACTCCCGGCCGGCCCGGCACCGGTCGGACGCCGACGGGCGCGTAGACCGCCGCGAGCTCCAGGAGACCGGGCGAGGGCGTGCGGTCGGGCAGCAGGAGCCCGTCGGCGATGAACGTGCCGTCGTGCAGCTCCTCGCCGAAGTCCCCGCCGTAGCCGTGGAACGGCGTGCCGTCGGCCGTGCGGGTCGCGATCCCGTGGTCGATCCACTCCCACACGAACGCACCCAGGACCCGGGGGTGCGCATCGACCAGGTCGACGTACTCCGTGAGCCCGCCGGGGCCGTTGCCCATCGCGTGCGCGTACTCGCACAGCACGAACGGCAGCGTGCGCCGCCGGGCGTCGGCCGCCGCGTCGGGCCAGGCGGGCTCGTCGCCGCGCCCGATGAGCGCGACCTCCTCGGTCGCCGCGTACATGCGCGAGTACACGTCGACGTGCGCGCTGGACCAGTCGCCCTCGTAGTGCACCGGTCGGGTGGGGTCGAGCGCGCGGACGGCGGCGGCCATGGCGCCGACGTTGACGCCCGCGCCGGCCTCGTTGCCGAGCGACCACATCACCACGCTCGCGTGGTGGGCGTCGCGCCGCACCATGCGCTGCACGCGGTCGACCAGCAGCGGCTCCCACGCGGGGTCGTCGGTGGGGTTGCCGCGCCAGCCGAGCACCTCGAAGCCGTGGGTCTCGAGGTCATTCTCGTCGACCACGTACAGCCCGTGCTCGTCGCACAGGTCGAGGAAGTGCGGGTGCGGGGGTGCGTGGCTCGTGCGGACCGCGTTGACGTGGTGCCGCTTCATGAGCAGCACGTCCTCGAGCATGGTCGCGCGCGTGACCGCGCGCCCGCGCGTCGGCTCGAACTCGTGCCGGTTGACGCCGTAGAGCTTCACGGGCGCGCCGTTGACGGTGAGCACGCCGTCCGCGACCGCGACCGTGCGGAAGCCCGCGCGCAGCGTGACCGTCTCGCCGCCGGTGGACACGACGACGTCGTACAGGCGCGGGTGCTCGGCGCTCCACGGCTCGACCACGCCCACGTCGACCGTCGCCCCCGCCGCGACCTCGAGGCCCAGATCGGGGACGCGGACGCGCGCGTCCGAGCCGCCCTCGACGTCGACGCGCAGCGTGCCCGTGCCGGTCATGTGGTCGTAGTCGGCGCGCAGCGTCACGTGCTCGACGCCGCCCGCGGGGCGGTGCGCGAGCGTGACGTCGCGGAAGATGCCCGAGAGCCACCACTGGTCCTGGTCCTCGACGTACGTGTGCGCCGACCACTGCGTGACGCGCACCGCGAGCAGGTTGGCCCCGGCGTGCACGGCGTCCGTCACGTCGACCTCGGTGGGCAGGCGCGAGCCGTGCGACTGCGCGAGCACGCGACCGTTGACCGCGACCTCGAACCACGAGTCGACGCCCTCGAACCGCAGCACGACCCGCCCGCCCGCGAGCCACGCCGCCGGGACGTCGACCGTGCGGCGGTACTCGCCCGTGGGGTTCTCGTGCGGCACGCGCGGCGGGTCGACGGGGATCGGGTACAGCACGTTGGTGTACGCCGGCCGCCCGTACGGCCACGCGTCGGGGGCCTCGGCGAGCTGCCAGTGACCCGGCACCTCGAGGTCGGCCCAGCCGGGTCCGGCGCCGTCGTCGGCGGGGTCGAGCCCGGTGTCCGCGGTGGGGCTCAGGCGGAAGCGCCACGTGCCCTCGAGGCGCTGCTCGGGCGCGTCGCTCGCGCCGTCGGCGGGGCGGAAGCGCGCGTCGCGCACGCCGGTGGGCGGCGTGAGCGACTCGTGCGTGGGCGTCGGGTCGGGGACGACGGTGTCCGGCACGACCGCGCTCAGTCGCCGTGCCCGGGGCGCGTGTCGACGTACAGCTCGTCGATCACGGGTGCGAAGTCCTTGAGCACCGCGGCGCGCTTCACCTTGAGCGACGGCGTGAGGTAGCCGTTGGCCTCGGTGAAGTCGGTCGTGAGCACGCGGATCTTGCGGATCGACTCGGCGCGCGAGACTGCCTCGTTGGCGCGCTCGACGGCCCGGTCGAGCGCTTCGAGCACCTGCGGGTGCGTCGACGCCGTCGTGACGTCCATCGCGGGCAGCCCGTGCATCGACAGCCACCCGGGCAGCATCTCGGCGTCGAGCGTGACGAGCGCGCCGATGAACGGGCGCTGGTCGCCGACCGCGACGACCTGGCTGACCAGGGGGTGCCCGCGCAGCCGGTCCTCGAGCACCGCGGGGGCGACGTTCTTGCCGCCCGCGGTGACGATGATCTCCTTGCTGCGCCCCGTGATGCGCAGGTAGCCGTCGTCGTCGAGCGTGCCGAGGTCGCCCGTGCGGAACCAGCCGTCGACCAGCACCTCGGCCGTCTCCTCCGGCATGTGACGGTAGCCGCGGAACACGTGCGGGCCCTTGACCCAGATCTGGCCCTCGTCGTCGACGCGCAGCGACGTGCCGGGGAACGGCGGACCGACGGTCCCGACCTTCGTCAGGCCGGGGCGGTTGACCGACGTCGGCGCGGTGGTCTCGGTGAGGCCGTAGCCCTCGAGGATGCGCACGCCGATGCCGCGGTAGAAGTGCCCCAGCCGCTCGCCGAGCGGCGCACCGCCCGAGATCGCGAACTCGGCGCGGCCGCCCAGCGCCGCGCGCAGCTTGGCGTGCACGAGCCGGCCCGCGACGCGGTGCTGCGCGGTGAGCCCCGCCGAGGGGCCCGCGGGCGTGTCGAGCGCGCGCGAGTACTGGATCGCGACCTTGGCCGCCCAGCGGAACAGCTTGAGCTTCGCGCCGGCCCCGGCCTTCTGCTCGGCCGAGTTGTAGACCTTCTCGAACACGCGCGGCACGGCCAGCACGAACGTCGGCCGGAACGACGCGAGGTCGGGCAGCAGGTTGCGCGTGTCGGGCGTGTGGCCCAGCACGGCGCCCGACGGCACGCACAGCACCTGGATGAACCGCGCGAACACGTGCGCGAGCGGCATGAACAGCAGCGTGCGCGAGTGCGGCTGCGCGCAGATCTCCCCGAGGCCCTCGACGCCGTTGCGGGTCAGCTCGACGAAGTTGCCGTGCGTGAGCTCGACGCCCTTGGGGCGGCCCGTGGTGCCCGAGGTGTAGATGATCGTCGCGAGGTCGGCGCCGCGCGCGTGCGTGCTGCGGCGGTCGATCTCGACGTCAGCGACGTCGGCGCCGCGCGTCACGAGCGTGCCGATCGCGTCCTCGTCGAGGACGAGCACCTCGGTCAGGCCGGGCAGGTCGTCGCGGACCTGCGCGACGACGGCCGCGTGCGCCGCGGTCTCGACGACCGCGAGCCGGATGCCGGCGTCGGACGCGATCCACCGCACCTGCTCGGCCGACGACGTCTCGTAGACCGGCACGCCCACGGCGCCCGCAGCCCACACCGCGAAGTCGACGAGCGTCCACTCGTACCGCGTGCGCGACATGATGCCGACGCGGTCGCCGGGCTCGACGCCCGCGGCGACCAGGCCCTTGGCGACCGCACGCACCTCGGCGACGAACGACGCGACCGTGACCTGCTGCCACGCGCCGCCGAGCGCGGTCTGGCGCTCGACGAACACGCCGTCGGGGTCGCGCGCGAGCCGGTCCGCGAGCATCGTGCAGATCGACGCGTCGGGCATCGGCGTGGCGAGGGTGGGCGAGGTGGACTCGGGCATGCGCGGAACTCCTGGAGGCGGGGGACGGGACGACCCTAGTGCCCGCGTCGCGGGCCCTGAGAGGACCTCACGCCCCCGGGTGCTGGTGCGTGGGGTCGAGCACGCGCTGCAGGAACGCGCGCGTGCGCTCCTCGGTCGGCGCACCGATCACCCGGTCGGCCGGGCCGGACTCGACCACGACGCCGTCGTCCATGAACACGACGCGGTCGCCGACCTCGCGCGCGAAGGCCATCTCGTGCGTCACGACGATCATCGTCATGCCGGCGTCCGCGAGGTCGCGCATGACGCCGAGCACGTCGCCGACGAGCTCGGGGTCGAGCGCCGAGGTCGGCTCGTCGAACAGCATGAGCATCGGGTCCATCGACAGCGCGCGGGCGATCGCGACGCGCTGCTGCTGGCCGCCTGAGAGCTGCGCGGGCATGGCCTGCGCCCGGTCGGCGAGGCCGACGCGCTCGAGGTTCGCGAGCGCGACGCGCTCGGCCTCGGCACGCGAGCGGCGCAGCACGCCGCGCTGCGCGATCGTGCAGTTGTCGAGCACCGTGCGGTGCGCGAACAGGTTGAACTGCTGGAACACCATGCCGACGTGCGTGCGCACGCGGTCGATGTCGACGTCGGGGTCGGTGACCTCGACGCCGAGCAGGTCGATGCGGCCCGACGTCGGCTGCTCCAGCAGGTTGACGCACCGCAGCAGCGTGGACTTGCCCGAGCCGGACGGGCCGATGACGCACACGACCTCGCCGGCGGCGACGTCGAGGTCGATGCCGCGCAGCACCTCGCGCTCGCCGAAGGACTTGCGGAGCCCGGTGACGGAGACGACGGTCGGGGCGGGGGAGGTCGCGCTCACTTGCCGCGTCCCTTCGTCGAGGTCCGGCGCTCGAGCCAGCGCGTGAGCTGGCCGAGCGGCAGGGTGATGAGCAGGTAGCAGGCGCCGGCGACGAACAGCGCGGTGAGGCCGCCCTGCGCGGAGTTCAGCGCGTCGCGGCCGATCTTGGTGAGGTCGTACTCGGTGACGAGCATGCCGAGCAGGAAGACGAGCGACGTGTCCTTGGTGAGCAGGATGATCTCGTTGGTCATCGGCGGCAGCACGATGCGGAACGCCTGCGGCACCACGACCTGCGCGAGCGTGCGGCCGTGCGACATGCCGAGCGAGCGTGCCGCCTCGACCTGGCCCTTCGGCACGGCCTCGATGCCGGCGCGCAGCGTCTCGGCGATGTACGCGGCCGAGACGACGCCCAGCGCGATGGACGCCTTCGCGAGCATCGAGGGGATGTTGACGCCGAACGCGATCGGCACCGCGAAGCCGACCGACAGCACGACGAGCAGCGCGGGGATGCCGCGGAAGAACTCGATGTACGCGGTCGCGATCCAGCGGTAGGGCGCGACCGACGACAGCTTCATGAGCGCGAGCACCGCGCCGAGCGGCAGGCCGACCGCGAACGCGCCGAGCGTGTAACGCACCGTGTTCCACAGCCCGCGCGGCATGCGCGACGCGAGGTCGGCCGCCACGGTCGGGTCGAAGAGCTGCTCGCCGACCTTCGACCAGTCGGTGAGGAACGCGACCGCGAGCAGCGCCGCGGCGAGCACGACGTACTGGACGGCGCGCGTGAGGCGCGCGCGCGTGCGCGGGCTCGTGCGGCGACGGCCGGGCGGCATCTGCAGGGTCTGCGGTGCGGTGGTCATGCGGGCTCCGGTGGGGGCGCGGGGCGGGACGGGGGTGCGGGGTCGGCCGGGGCCGACCCCGCACCGGACGTCACTTGCTGACGGGTGCCGTGCCGACGCGCTCGGTGTAGATCGCGTCGTACGTGCCGTCCTCGTGGATGCGGTCGAGCGTCGCGTTCACGGCGTCGAGCAGCGCGGTGTTGCCCTTCTTGACGCCCAGGCCGTACTGCTCGCCGGTCGGGAACGTGTTCGCGACCTCGTAGCCCTCGGACGTGTAGGCACCGAGCACGGCGATGTCGTTGACGACCGCGTCGACCTGGCCGGTCTCGAGCGCCTGGATCTGCAGGCCGAGGTCCTCGAACTGCACGGTGGTCAGGTCGTTCTCCTGCGCCCACTTCTCACCGGTCGTGGCCATCTGCACGGCGACCTTCTTGCCGGCGAGGTCCGCGACGTCCCGGAGGTCCGACCCGGCCGGCACGAGCAGGCCCTGGTCGGCGTCGAAGTACGGCTCGGAGAAGTCGAACTTCTCCTTGCGGTCGTCGGTGATGGTGATGCCCGAGGCGACGACGTCGCACGCGCCGGTGTTGAGCGCGGCGCCGGACTGGATCGTGTCGAACGGCGTCGCGACGACCTGCACGTCGACGCCGAGGTCCTTCGCGACCTCGCGGTTGAGGTCGATGTCGAGGCCGACGATCTCGCCGCTGGCGTCCTCGAACTCGAAGGGCTCGAACGGCGGGTTCGAGCAGACCGTGAGCACGCCGTCCTTGACGAGCGCGATCTCGGAGCCGCCGGACGCCTCGCCCGACGGGTTCGAGCCGGTGTCGGACGCGCAGGCGGACAGGGCGAGCAGGGCGGCCGCGGCGAGCGCGCCGACGGGGAGGGTGTGACGCATGGTGGTCCTTCCTGGCGGGGCAGAGCGCGCATAACTATACGGCACTCATCATCCCTATTCGCGCCGGGGTTGCCAGGGACCTCCGTCCCGCCGGGTGCGCACCGCCTCGGTGCGCACCCGACGGCGACGGTCAGCGCGCGACGGCCTCGCCCAGGCGCGCGTCCCGTGCGACGACGGTCTCGCCCTCGCCGGTCACGATCTCGAGCGTCCCGGTCGCGCGGCCCGCGTTGCGGACGTCGTCGATCGCGGCCTCGACACCCGCGCGCAGCGCGGCCGGCACGTCGAGCACCGCGTGCTCCACGGGCGTGCGCATCGAGACCTTGGCCTCGGACTTCACCTTGCGCAGCGCCGCCAGCGCGGCACCCGCGCCGGCCACCAGACCCGGGTCCGTGCCGCCCGCGGCGGCACGCAGCGCGTCGCTCGTCGGCCACGGCGCGCGGTGCACCGTGCCCTCGCGCCACCACGACCAGACCTCCTCGGTCGCGAACGGCAGCACCGGCGCGAACAGCCGCAGCAGCGTGTCGAGCGCGAGGCCCAGCGCGGCCCGCGCCGAAGCCGTGGCCTCCGTCACGTCCGCCGCCGCGGCGCCCGCGCCGTACGCGCGGTCCTTGACGAGCTCGAGGTAGTCGTCGCAGAACGTCCAGAAGAACGTCTCCGACAGCTCGAGCGCACGCGTGTGGTCGTACGCCTCGAGCGCCGCGGTCGCCTGGTCCACGACGTCCGCGAGGCCCGCGAGCATCGCGCGGTCCAACGGCTGCGTCACGAGCGACGGGTCGAGCGACACCGGCTCGTCGGCCGGCCCGAACGACAGCACGAACTTGCTCGCGTTGAGGATCTTGATGGCCAGGCGGCGGCCGATCTTCATCTGCCCGACCTCGAACGCCGCGTCGGTGCCGAGACGCGCGCTCGCCGCCCAGTAGCGCACCGCGTCCGAGCCGTGCTCCTCGAGCAGACCCATGGGCGTCACGACGTTGCCCTTGGACTTGCTCATCTTCTTGCGGTCCGGGTCGAGGATCCAGCCGCTGATCGCGGCGTGCGACCACGGCAGCGACCCGTTCTCGAGGTGCGCGCGCACGACCGTCGAGAACAGCCACGTGCGGATGATGTCCTGGCCCTGCGGGCGCAGGTCCATCGGGAACGTGCGGGCGAACAGGTCGGGGTCGTCGAGCCAGCCGCACACGATCTGCGGCGTCAGCGACGACGTCGCCCACGTGTCCATGACGTCGGGGTCGGCGACGAACCCGCCGGCCTGCCCGCGCTGCGCCTCGGTGTAGCCCGGGGGCACGTCGCTCGTCGGGTCGACCGGCAGCGCGGCCTCGTCGGGCACGATCGGGGCGTCGTAGCGCGGCTCGCCCTGCTCGTCGAGCGGGTACCAGACCGGGAACGGCACGCCGAAGAACCGCTGCCGCGACACGAGCCAGTCGCCGTTGAGGCCGCCGACCCAGTTGTCGTAGCGCACGCGCATGAAGTCCGGGTGGAACGCGAGCTCGCCGCCGCGCGCGAGCAGCGCGTCGCGCAGCTCCTCGTCGCGGCCGCCGTTGCGCAGGTACCACTGCCGGCTCGTGACGATCTCGAGGGGCTTGTCGCCCTTCTCGTAGAAGTTCGCCTTGCGCTGCGTCGCGACCGGCTCGCCCAGCAGGTCGCCGGACTCGCGCAGCCCGGCGACGACCGCCTCACGCGCGCTGAACGTCGTCTTGCCCGCGAGCTCGCCGTACGTCGCGCGGCCGGCCTCCGACGTGATCCAGTCCGGGGTCTCGCGCAGCACGCGACCGTCGCGGCCCACCACCGAGCGCGTCGGCAGGCGCAGCTCGCGCCACCACTGCACGTCGGTGAGGTCGCCGAACGTGCAGCACATCGCGATGCCCGCGCCCTTGTCGGGCTCGGCCGCGGGGTGCGCCAGCACGGGCACCTCGACGCCGAACAGCGGCGACGTCACGGTCGTGCCGAACAGGTGCCGGTAGCGCTCGTCGTCGGGGTGCGCGATGAGCGCGACGCACGCGGGCAGCAGCTCGGGGCGCGTCGTCTCGATGACGACGGCCTCGCCGTCGGGGCGGTGGAACGCGACCTTGTGGAACGCGCCGGGGTAGTCGCGCGCCTCGAGCTCGGCCTGCGCGACCGCCGTCTGGAACGTCACGTCCCACAGGCCCGGCGCCTCGGCCTGGTACGCCTCGCCGCGCTCGAGGTTGCGCAGGAACGCGCGCTGCGAGACCGCGCGGGCCGTCGCACCGATGGTCTGGTAAGTCATCGACCAGTCGACCGACAGGCCGAGCCGGCGCCACAGCGCCTCGAACTGCAGCTCGTCCTGCGCCGACAGCCGCTCGCACAGCTCGATGAAGTTGCGTCGCGACACCGGGACCTGGTCGCCGGGCTTGACGGCCTTGCCGTCGGTGCCCTCGTGCGGCGGCTCGAAGCCCTCGACGTACGGCAGCGACGGGTCGCAGCGCACGCCGTAGTAGTTCTGCACGCGGCGCTCGGTGGGCAGGCCGTTGTCGTCCCAGCCCATCGGGTAGAACACCTCGCGGCCGCGCATGCGCCAGAACCGCGCCACGACGTCGGTGTGCGTGTAGGAGAACACGTGGCCGACGTGCAGCGAGCCGGACACCGTGGGCGGCGGCGTGTCGATCGAGTACACCTGCTCGCGCGTCGCCGTGCGGTCGAACGCGTACGTGCCGGCCTCGCTCCAGGCGCCCGACCAGCGGTCCTCGAGACCGTCGACCGTGACCTTGTCCGGTACCTGGCGGGCGTCGCGTGCGGCCGTCGGGACGTCGGGACGGGAGGTCAGGTCGCTCATGGGCACACATCCTCCCAGATCGTCACCCGCCGTCGCGCACGCGCCCGGCCGGGCGCCGACGCCACGCGGGGCGGGCCGCGGCGTGATGGGGTGGGCGCCGTGCGCGTGCGACCCCTCAGCCCCGACGCGGTGGTCCGGCACGTCCTCGACGCGGTCGTCGCGGTGCCGGGGCGACGGCGCGTGCTCGTCGACGGCGCCGCGCCCCTGCGACCCGCCGGCCTCGCCGACGCGCTCGTCGACCCCCTGCGCGCGGCCGGGCGTGCCGTCGTGCGCGTGCACGCCGACGACTTCCTGCGGCCCGCGTCGCTGCGGTACGAGCACGGCCGCCGCGACCCCGACGCGTACCTCGAGGACCGGCTCGACGCCGGTGCGCTCGCGCGCGAGGTGCTCGACCCGTTCGCCGTCGACGGCACGTGGCTGCCGTCGCTGTGGGACGCCGCGCGGGACCGCGCGACGCGCGCCGACCGGCAGCACGCGCCCGCCGGCGCCGTGCTGCTCGTCGACGGCGAGCTGCTGCTGGGCCGGTGGCTCGACGCCGACCTCGCCGTGCACCTCACGGCCCGGCCCGCGACGCTCGCGCGCCGCCTCGGCGACGACGCGTGGCAGCTGCCCGCGTTCGCGCGCTACGAGCAGGAGGCCACGCCGCAGGACGTCGCCGACGTCGTCGTGCGCGTCGACGACCCGCGGCGGCCCGCGCTCGTCGAGCGGTGACGGCGCGGCCCGCCGGAGCGCCCGTCCGGGCCGGGTGGACGGCGCCTGCCCGGACCGCGCAGGACCGGCTCGCGCAGGACCGGACCGCGCGCGCCGACGATCGGCCGCCCGACCTGCCGTCCGCGCGCACCGGACTAGGCTCGACGGGGCGACCGCGGGCGACCCCGCACGCGCGGTCAGCACGGCGACGAACGGCATGGAGGCGCACGACGTGGCAGGTCTGACGGTCGGGTACGCGGCGATGCTCGAGCAGTTCCACCCCCGCGAGGCGGTCGAGCTCTCGGCGTACGCCGAGCAGCACGGGTTCTCGGGCGTCATGGCCGCGGACCACTTCGCGCCGTGGGTGCCCGCGCAGGGTCAGTCGTCGTTCGTGTGGAACGTGCTGACGGCCGTGGGGGAGCGCACCACCGGGGACATGGGCCCCGGTGTCACCGCGCCCACGTTCCGGTGGCACCCCGCTATGGTCGCGCAGGCGTCCGCGACGCTCGCCGCGATGTACCCGGGGCGGCACTGGCTGGGCCTTGGCTCGGGCGAGGCGCTCAACGAGCACGTCGTGGCCGGGTACTGGCCCGAGGCCCCCGAGCGCATCAACCGCATGTTCGAGGCCATCGACATCATCAAGAAGCTGTTCTCGGCGTCGCTCGCGGGCAAGGACGTCAAGCACGCCGGGACGTTCTACAAGCTCGAGTCGACGCGCCTGTGGACCATGCCCGAGGTCGCGCCCGAGATCCTCGTCGCGACCGCCGGGCCCGTGACCGCCAAGCGCACGGGCCGCCACGCCGACGGCATCATCACGGTCGGCGCACCGCTCGAGAAGATCACCGGCCTGTTCGGCAAGTTCGCCGAGGGCGCGCGCGAGGCGGGCAAGGACCCCGACGCCATGCCCAAGGTGCTGCAGCTGCACCTGTCGTGGGCGCCGACCGACGAGGAGGCGCTCGCGAACGCGATGCACGAGTGGCCCAACGGCGGCATGAAGTTCCCCAAGGCCGACATCCGCTCGCCGTTCGACTTCGAGCAGATGGCCAAGCTCGTGCGCCCCGAGGACTTCGAGGGCCGCATGGTCATCTCGTCCGACCCCGACGTGCACCGCGCCGAGATCCAGAAGTACGTCGACCTCGGGTTCGACCGCATCTACCTGCACAACGTGGGCCGCAACCAGCGCGAGTGGATCGAGGTCTTCGGTCGCGACGTGCTGCCGAAGCTGAGCCGGTGACCGCGCACGAGCTGCGCGCCTGGGCGCCCGACGGCCTGCCCGAGGTCGTCCCGGGCGACGACCTCGTCGCGCTCGTCGTCTCCGCCCTGCGCGCCGACCCCGAGCCGTCGCACGCGCTCGTGGACGGCGACGTCGTGGTCGTCACCAGCAAGGTCGTCTCCAAGGCGGAGGGCCGCGTGGTCGCCGCCGACGACCGCGAGCAGGCCATCACCGACGAGACCGTGCGCGTCGTCGCGACGCGCGAGCACCCCGGCGGCGTGACGCGCATCGTCGAGAACCGGCTCGGCCTCGTCATGGCGGCCGCGGGCGTCGACGCGTCCAACACGCCCGAGGGCACCGTGCTGCTGCTGCCGGTCGACCCCGACGCGTCGGCCCGCGCGCTGCGCGCGGGGCTGCGGGCGGCCTTCGGCGTGCGCGTCGGCGTGCTCGTGACCGACACCGCCGGCCGGCCGTGGCGCCAGGGCGTCACCGACCTCACGATCGGCGCGGCCGGCGTGCAGGTGCTCGACGACCTGCGCGGGCAGGTCGACACGTTCGGGCGCGCGCTCACCATGACGGTGGCGGCCGTCGCCGACGAGGTCGCGAGCGCGGCCGAGCTCGTCAAGGGCAAGGCGTCCGGGCGACCGGTCGCGGTCGTGCGCGGGGTCGGGCACCTCGTGACCGACGACGACGGGCCGGGGGCGCGCGTCCTCGTGCGGACAGGGCCCGACGACATGTTCCACCAGGGCTCGGACGAGGCCTACGCGCAGGGCTGGAAGGACGCGCTCGCGGGCGACGGCGCGCCCGGCGCGTCGCGCTGACGCCCGCCCGCGCCCGGGCCGCCACGGCACCGGGG
>NZ_BCRB01000039.1 GCF_001552375.1 Cellulomonas iranensis NBRC 101100 = JCM 18110
GCCGGGGGCCGGCGGGCCGTGCGCGCCCACGCGCCACGTCGCGCGGCCGGTGCGTCGTCGCCGTGTCCGTCGGGACGCCTGGGTGCGGGACCCGAACAGTCGGGGAAGCCGTACGTCAGGGGTGGGGCGGGTCGGCCGTGCGCCGACCTCGCGCGTGGTCGCGCTCCCAGATCGCCCGGTCGGACGAGCGTCCGGAAGTTGTGATGAGTTCGTGACCGAGAAGGCATCGTTCGCGGTTGACTTCGGGTTCCGAACTTAAGCA
Source organism: Cellulomonas iranensis NBRC 101100 = JCM 18110 (assembly GCF_001552375.1). Classification (GTDB taxonomy): domain Bacteria; phylum Actinomycetota; class Actinomycetes; order Actinomycetales; family Cellulomonadaceae; genus Cellulomonas; species Cellulomonas iranensis. The sequence continues at coordinate 263 of NZ_BCRB01000039.1, forward strand.
TGGTTGTCCCGCTGCACCGGGACGAGGACGACCCCCGTCGCGTCCGAGGCAGCCGGGTACATCCGGTCGGGCCGGCACAGCAGCCGCGTCCGTCCCCGAAGGGCTTCGGGACCGGGAACCTCTCGACGACGAGAAGGAGCACACGATGCGACGCAAGTTCACCATGGTGGCGGCGGCCGGAGCGCTCGCGCTCGGCCTCGCCGCCTGCGGCGGCGGCGGTGCCGGCGCCGGCGGCGGCAGCACCGAGGGCGCCGGCGGCGGCGCCGACCCGAGCGACATCACGATCGGCGTCGCGATGCCGACCGAGACCTCCGAGCGCTGGATCGCCGACGGCAAGGCCGTCAAGCAGGGTCTCGAGGACCTGGGCTACAAGGTCAACCTGCAGTACGCGGGCGACGACATCCCGACCCAGACCCAGCAGATCGACCAGATGATCACGAGCGGCGCCGACGTCCTCATCATCGCGTCGATCGACGGCACCGCCCTCACGAGCCAGCTCGAGAGCGCCGCCGCGCAGAACATCCCGGTCATCGCGTACGACCGCCTGATCCGCGACAGCGAGAACGTCGACTTCTACGTCACGTTCGACAACTTCGCGGTCGGCGTCGCGCAGGGCACCGCGCTGCTGCAGGGCATGGGCCTCATCGACGCCTCGGGCGTCGCGGTCCAGGGCGTGCAGGGCCCGCTCAACATCGAGCTGTTCGCCGGCTCGCCCGACGACAACAACGCCGGGTTCTTCTTCGACGGCGCGATGTCCGTGCTGCAGCCCTACATCGACAACGGCACGCTCGTCGTGAAGTCGGGCCAGACGGACTTCGACACCGTCGCGACGCTGCGCTGGTCGCAGGAGGCCGCCCAGAAGCGCATGGAGGACCTGCTCACCTCCACGTACTCCGACGGCTCGACGCTCTCGGGCGTGCTGTCGCCGTTCGACGGCATCTCGCGCGGCATCATCACGGCGCTCCAGGGCGTCGGCCAGGGCCCGACCATCGAGGCCGGCCTGCCGATCGTCACCGGCCAGGACGCCGAGATCGCGTCGGTCAAGCTCATCAACGACGGCGTGCAGTCCTCGACGATCTTCAAGGACACGCGCAAGCTCGCCGACCAGTCCGTCAAGGTCGCCGAGGCGTTCGTCAAGGGCGAGAAGCCCGAGGCCAACGACACCGAGACGTACGACAACGGCAAGAAGGTCGTCCCGTCCTACCTGCTGACGGTCGACACCGTCTTCGCGGAGGACATCGTCCCGCTGCTCGTCGACTCGGGCTACTGGACCGAGGCCCAGGTCCAGTCGGGCGTCGCCTGACCCGGTGACGCGGCCCGGCCGGGCGATCCCCGGCCGGGCCGCGCCCCCACCGCCCGCCATCCGACCACCACTGAACGGAGGGGTCATGGACCACAGCACCATCCTCGAGATGCGGTCCATCACCAAGACCTTCCCGGGCGTCAAGGCGCTGCAGGACGTCAACCTGACCGTGAGGCGCGGAGAGATCCACGCCATCTGCGGCGAGAACGGCGCCGGCAAGTCGACCCTCATGAAGGTCCTGTCCGGCGTCTACCCGCACGGCACCTACGACGGTGCCATCGTCTTCGAGGGGCAGGAGGTCGAGTTCGGCTCGATCAACGACTCCGAGGGCCGCGGGATCGTCATCATCCACCAGGAGCTCGCGCTGGTGCCGTACCTGTCGGTCGCCGAGAACATCTTCCTCGGCAACGAGGTGCGCGGCGCCGGCTCGCTGATCGACTGGAACAAGGCGAACGCCGAGGCGGCCAAGCTCCTCGCGCGCGTCGGGCTCGACGAGAACCCGACGACGCCCGTGTCGCAGCTCGGCGTCGGCAAGCAGCAGCTCATCGAGATCGCGAAGGCGCTGTCGAAGGAGGTCAAGCTCCTCATCCTCGACGAGCCGACCGCCGCGCTCAACGACAACGACTCCGAGCACCTGCTCGCGCTGCTGCGGCACCTGCAGCAGCAGGGCATCACCTCGATCATCATCAGCCACAAGCTCAACGAGATCGCCGAGATCGCCGACCGCACCACGATCATCCGTGACGGCCGCACCATCGAGACGATCGACATGTCCGACCCGGACTCGACCCAGGACCGCATCATCCGCGGCATGGTCGGGCGGGACCTCGAGCACCGCTACCCCGAGCGCACGCCGGAGATCGGCGACGAGGTCCTGCGGGTCGAGGACTGGACCGTCCGGCACCCCACGCAGGCCGACCGCGTCGTCATCGACCGTGCGTCGTTCACCGTGCGCGCGGGTGAGGTCGTCGGCATCGCGGGGCTCATGGGCGCCGGGCGCACCGAGCTCGCGATGAGCATCTTCGGCCGCTCCTACGGGCGCGGCATCACGGGCCGGATCTACAAGAACGGCCAGGAGATCCAGGTCCGCAGCGTCGACGAGGCGATCAACCACGGCCTCGCGTACGCCACCGAGGACCGCAAGCGGTACGGGCTCAACCTCATCCAGGACATCCGGCAGAACGTGTCCGCGGCCGGCCTGCGCCGCCTCGCGCGCCGCGGCTGGGTCAACGGCAACGAGGAGGTCCGGGTCGCCGAGGAGTACCGCGCGAGCCTGAACATCAAGACGCCGACCGTCATGGCGGTCGTCGGCAAGCTGTCGGGCGGCAACCAGCAGAAGGTCGTGCTGGCCAAGTGGCTCTACACCGAGCCGGACGTGCTGATCCTCGACGAGCCGACGCGCGGCATCGACGTCGGCGCGAAGTACGAGATCTACACGATCATCAACAAGATGGTCGCAGCGGGGAAGGCGGTCGTCGTCATCTCCTCCGAGCTGCCCGAGCTGCTCGGCATCTGCGACCGCGTCTACACCCTCGCGTTCGGGCGGATCACCGGTGAGCTGCCCGTCGCCGAGGCCACCCAGGAGCGGCTCATGGAGCTCATGACCATGGAGCGCGAGACAGCAAAGGACCTTGCCTCATGACGGCCATCGCCGGCTTCCGCGAGATGGTGACGCGGAACCTCCGCCAGAGCGGCATCTTCGTCGCGTTCCTCGTGATCGTCGCGCTCTTCTCGTTCCTGAACTCGAACTTCCTGAGCCCCGGCAACCTCACGAACATCGTCCTGCAGTACTCCTACATCCTGATCCTCGCGATCGGCATGGTCATGGTGATCGTGCTGGGGCAGATCGACCTGTCGGTCGGGTCGGTCGTGGCCCTCACCGGGGCCGTGTCCGCGGTCCTCGTGATCCGCAACGGCCAGCCCTGGTGGGTCGGCGTGCTCGCGGCGCTCGTCGTCGGCGGCCTGGTCGGCATGTGGCAGGGCTTCTGGGTCGCCTACGTGGGCATCCCCGGCTTCATCGTCACGCTCGCCGGCATGCTGCTGTTCCGCGGTCTCGCGCAGCGCGTGCTCGACAACGTCTCGCTGTCGCCGTTCGGCGGCACGTACTACGACATCGCCAACGGCTTCTCGACCAACGGCCTGCTCGGCGGCTACGGCGTGGACGTGTTCACGCTCGTGATCTTCGGCGTCGCGGTGGTCGGGTACGCCGTGAGCCAGTGGCGCACCCGCATGGGTCGCATCGCGTACCAGCAGGTCGTCGAGGCGCTGCCGCTGTTCGTGCTCAAGCTCGTCGCGATCGCCGCGGTCGTCATGTGGTTCGGCTACCAGCTCGCGCAGTCCCGCGGCCTGCCGAACATCCTCATCGTGCTCGCGGTGCTGATCCTGGCCTACTCGGTCATCACGCAGCGCTCGGTGTTCGGCCGGCACATCTACGCGATCGGCGGCAACCTCAACGCCGCGCAGCTGTCGGGTGTCAAGGTCCGCCAGGTGACGTTCTGGACCTTCGTCAACATGGGCCTGCTGGCCGGTGTCGCGGGCGTCGTGTTCTCGTCCCGCATGAACGGCGCCCAGCCGGGCGCGGGCAACATGTTCGAGCTCGACGCGATCGCCGCGGCGTTCATCGGCGGCGCGTCGACGACCGGCGGCGTCGGCCGCGTGACGGGCGCCATGACCGGTGCCCTGATCATGGCCGTCATGAGCAACGGCATGCAGCTCATGGGCGTCCCGCAGTCCGTCCAGCAGATGGTCAAGGGCCTCGTGCTCCTGCTGGCCGTCGCGTTCGACGTCTGGAACAAGCGGCGCGCCGAGGCGCGCTGACACCACCCGCGCGCCCCGTGCCGGACACCCGGTGCGGGGCGCGCGACGTGCGGCTCCGGCCAGGACCGACGTACGCGTCGGTGCCCAGTTCCGACCGCTAGGCTCGGCCGACGTGAGGGGACCGATGTCGGGATCGCAGTCGTCCCTGCGGGGCGCGAACCGCGCGCTCGTCGTCGAGACCGTCAAGCGCTACGGCGGTCTCACGCAGGTCGAGCTCACCGCCGCCACGGGGCTCTCGCCCGCGACCGTCTCCTCGATCGTCAAGGAGCTGCTCGCCGCGGGCGTCGTCGACACCCACGGCACCATCCGCTCGGGTCGGCGCGCACAGCTCGTCACGATCGCGCGCCGCACGGGCCTCGCCGCCGGCGTCGACGTCGGCCCGCGGCACCTGCGGGTCGCGCTCGGCGACGTCACGCGCGAGATCGTCGCCGAGCAGACGCTCCCGCTGCCCGCGGACCACCGCGCCGACACGACGCTCGACCGCGTCGCGCTGCTCGTGATCGACCTGCTCGAGCGGGTCGGCGCGTCGGTCGACGAGCTCGTCGGCCTCGGGGTCGGGCTGCCGGCGCCCGTCGAGCCCGGCACGGGCCTCGTGACCGTGCGCGGCCTGCTGCGCGGGTGGGACGAGGTGCCGGTCGTGCACGTGCTGGCCAAGCGCCTGGCCAAGCCCGTGCTGGTCGACAACAACGCGAACCTCGGGGCCCTCGCCGAGAGCCGGTTCGGTGCCGCGCGCGGCTACCAGGACGCGGTGTACGTGTCGGTGGGCGCGGGCACGGGCGCCGGGATCATCCTGTCGGGGCACCTGCACCGCGGGTTCGGCGGCACGGCCGGCGAGATCGGGCACGTGCAGGTCGACCCGCAGGGGCGCATCTGCCGGTGCGGCAGCCGCGGCTGCCTCGACACGGTCGTCGGGTACCCGGCGCTGGTCGAGCCGCTCACGGTCAGCCACGGCACGCTCACGCTGCGCGACCTCGTGCAGCACGCGGTGGACGGCGACCCCGGGTGCCGGCAGGTGGTCGCCGACGCCGGTGCGGTGATCGGCGGCGTGGTCGCGGGCATGGCGATGGTGGTCAACCCGCAGTGCGTCGTCGTCGGCGGCGAGCTCGCGGAGACGGGCGACCTGCTGGTGCAGCCGATGCGCGAGGCCATCGCGCGGCGCGTGCCGCTCAACCAGATGGTCACGCTCGACGTCGTCCCCGGGGACCTCGGCGTCCGGGCGAAGGTGCTCGGCGCCCTCGCGCTGGTGCTCGAGGCGACCGATCAGATGGGTGCGGACGTCGGCGCCGGGCACGGCACGGGCGGCGAGGACGGCACGGCGGCCACCGGGGAGCAAGGTGGCTGACAGGTTTGACGCCCCCGGGAGCGGGGGAAACACTGGTCGGTACGTGCGCGACGAAGGGCAGGTGGGCGAGGCCGTGGGTGTCGGCAGGCGGACCCCTGTGCTGTCGGTGCAGCAGGTGTCCAAGCGGTTCGGGGCGGTCGAGGCGCTCGTCGGGGTCGACCTCGTCGTCCACCCGCACGAGGTCGTGGCCCTGGTCGGCGACAACGGCGCGGGCAAGTCGACGCTCGCCAAGATCATCTCGGGCGTGCTGCAGCCCGACGCGGGCCTGCTCGAGATCGGCGGCGAGCCCGTCGCGCTGCCGTCGCCGTCCGACGCGCACCAGGCGGGCGTCGCGACGGTGTTCCAGGACTACGCGCTGTGCGAGAACCTCGACGTCACCGCGAACCTCTTCCTGGGGCGCGAGCTGCGCGAGCGCACGCTCATGCGCGAGGGCGAGATGGAGCGGGTCGCACGGCGCATCCTGCACGACCTGTCGAGCCGGATCCCCGCCGTCCGCACGCCCGTGTCGCACCTGTCGGCCGGGCAGCGGCAGACCGTCGCGATCGCGCGGACCCTCATCGGGTCGCCGCGCCTCGTGGTCCTCGACGAGCCCACGGCGGCGCTGTCGGTCGCGCACACGGCGGAGATCCTCACGCACATCGAGCGGCTGCGGGAGCTGGGGCTCGGCGTCGTGCTCATCAGCCACAACCTCAACGACGTGCGCGCCGTGTCGGACCGCATCGAGGTGCTGCGGCACGGCCGCAACAACGGCTCGTTCGACGCACGCCACGTGTCGCAGGAGGAGCTGCTGGCGGCGATCACGGGCGCGACGCAGGTCGCGCCCGTGACCACCTCGGTCGGGCTGCGGTAGCCCGGCGGTCGAGCGGGGGTCAGTGCGCGGCGACGCTGCGCAGGCCGAACCCGCCGAGCACGAACCCGGTGCCGGTGCCGACGACGGCGAGCGCGACCCCGAACGCGATGACGGACGTGAGCAGCGAGCCGCGCACGAACGTCCCCTGAGCGACGGTGTCGCGCATCGGGTCGTCCTGGTCCATGGTCGCGTAGGTCTCGCCGTCGGCCATGGCGGAGATGTGGCCCTTGATGGCCTCGGTCTGCGCGAATGCGGTCCACGGCGACGAGATCTGCTGACCGGCGAAGGCGGGTGCGTCTTCTGCGACCATGGCGCGCTCGGACGCGAGGCCCTGGGAGACGGCGACCCAGGCGCCGGCGCCGCCCAGGATCATGAGCGCGCCGAGCGCGACGAGGAGCGTGCCGAGCAGGCGGACGCGTCGAGCGTTGCGGCGTCCGGGTGCGTCGTCGGTGCGCGGGGCGGTGCTGGCTGCGACGTCGGCGGTCATGGGTGTCCTTCCGATGGCCGGTGGCGTCCTCGTGGACGTCCGGCGACCACGGTGATGGGTGAAATCTCAAGCACGCACCCCGTGAAACGGTTCGTATGACCTGGGTCACAGACTTTCGTCTCTGGCGTCCGGGACGTGGACCGGCCCCGCACTTGCCCGTGCGGGGCCGGTCACGTCTCAGGCGACCACGCAGGAGGCCCCGTTGAGCGTGAACGCGGACGGCGCGGTGTTGGTCCCGCCGTGCGTGCCGTTGAACCCGAGCTGCACCGAGCCGCCCGGCGGGATCACGCCGTTCCAGGCCGCGTTCGTCACCGTGACCTGCGCGCCCTGCTGGGTGGCGGTCCCGCTCCACGCCTGCGTCACCTGCTGACCCGACGGGAACGCGAACCGCAGCGTCCAGCCGCCGACCGCGGTCGCGCCGTCGTTGCGGACCGTCACCGACGCCGTGAAGCCGGTCGGCCACTGGTTCGCCGTGTAGGTCACCGTGCAGGCGCCGGCGGGGGCCGTCGGGGTCGACGTGGGCGTCGGCGTCGGGGTGGGCGTCGGCGTGGGCGTGGGGGTCGGGGTGGGGGTCGGCGTGGGCGTGGGTGTCGGCGTCGGGGTGGGCGTCGGGGCCGGCTGGTCGAGCCCGAAGAACGCGATCGCGGCCGCGGCGTCGACCGGCAGGTTGTGCGTCGTGCCCTGCAGCCGGTTCGTCTCGAACGGCGCCCGGGTGCCCGTGCCGCCGTACCGGGCGCGCGTGCGGTTGCCGAGCGTCTCGGTCGACGCGGGCGCCGCGCTGATCCCGAGCACGTCGGTCCACTGCTTGGTGGCCTCGGTGAAGTTCTGGAAGCTCAGCGTCTCGTCGTTCGTGCCGTGCCACAGCTGCACGCGCGGCCGCGGGCCGCTGTACCCGGGGTAGGTGGCGCGGGCCAGGTCGCCCCACTGCTGCGCGGACAGCACGCGCCGTCCCTGTGCGCAGTCGCTGTTCCAACCGGCCTGCGCGGTCGTGCCGGGCTTCGGCCCGCCCGTCGCGAAGCACGTGGCCGGGACGCCCGCGAACGCTGATCCCGCCGCGAACACGTCGGGGTACTCGGCGAGCAGCAGCTGCGTCGTCATGGCCCCCGAGGACACACCCGTGACGAACACGCGCGAGGGGTCCGTCTGGTAACGCTGCTGCACGTAGCGCACCATCTGCACGATGCTCTGCGGGTCGCTGCCGCCGTCACGCGTCATCGCCGCGGCCGACGAGACGTCGAAGCAGTTCCCCGGCCGGTTGGTGCTCGGGTACACCGCGATGAAGCCGTGCTGCGACGCGAGCTCGTCGAACTGCGAGCCGTTGAACATCGCCTGCGCGCTGCCCGTGCAGTAGTGCACGACGACGAGCACCGCGGGGTCGGGCGCGACGCGGTCGGGCACGAACAGGTGCATCCTGAGCCCGCCGGGGTTGCTGCCGAACCCGGTCACCTCGACGAGCGAGGCCGCCTGCGCCGGGGGAGCGGTCGCCACGCCCGCGCCGCCCACGGCCGCGAGGGCGAGGACGGCGGCGGCCAGCGTCGCGCGCAGCGCGCCGGGCGGCCGGGTGCGTCGTGGCCGGGTGCCGGTTCGGGTCGTACGCATGGGTCCTCCGCCCCGCCGGCCGTGCCGGCGCTGGTCGCGCGGCCCGTCGTCGTCGGCGGGCCGTCGGCCAGAGCATCGACCCCGTGGTCGCGGCCCGGCAGGGCCCGAACCGTTTCGCGCGGCACCGGGGGTGTGGCCGCCCCGGTGCCGCGCGGTGGTCTCAGCGGAAGACGATCGTGCGGTGCCCGTCGAGCAGCACGCGGTGCTCGGCGTGCCACCGCACCGCGCGCGCGAGCGCGCGCCGCTCGACGTCCTGCCCGAGCGCGACCAGGTCGGCCACGGCGTGCGAGTGGTCGACGCGCTCGACGTCCTGCTCGATGATCGGCCCCTCGTCGAGGTCGCCGGTGACGTAGTGCGCGGTCGCACCGATGAGCTTGACGCCGCGCTGGTGCGCCTGCGCGTAGGGGCGTGCGCCCTTGAACGACGGCAGGAACGAGTGGTGGATGTTGATGACGCGACCCTCGAGCCGGCGGCACAGGTCGTCCGACAGGATCTGCATGTACCGCGCGAGCACGACGAGCTCGACGTCGAGCTCCTCGACGAGCTCGAGCAGGCGGGCCTCGGCGGCGGCCTTGGTCGCGGACGTCACGGGGACGTGGTGGAACGGGATGCCGTAGAAGTCCGCGAGGGGGCGCAGCGCGTCGTGGTTCGAGACGACCGCCACCAGGTCGACGGGCAGGTTCTCGGCCTGCTGGCGGAACGCGAGGTCGTTGAGGCAGTGCGCCGCGGTCGACACCATGACGAGCGTGCGCACGGGGCGCCCGGCCACGTCGAGCCGCCACGTCATGTCGAAGCGCTCGGCGAGCGCCGCGAGGTCGGCGCGCAGCCGCTCGGCGGGCACGTCGGTCGACACCTGCACGCGCATGAAGAACAGCCCCGACAGCGGGTCCCCGAACTGCTGCGACTCGGTGATGTTGCCGCCGTGCTCGGCCAGCAGCCCCGCGACGGCGGCGACGATGCCCGGGCGGTCGGGGCACGACAGGGTCAGGACGAGGTGGGTCGGGTCGACATCCGAGGTGTGGGACACGAGGCCCGAGAGTAGTGCGCGGGCCGCGCGGGCTGAGACGATGACCGCATGACGGCCCTCGACATCCGCCCGGTCACGGTCGACGACGCCGGTGAGCTGCTCACGCTGCGGCGCGCCGCGTTCGTCACCGAGGCGCAGCAGTACGGCGACCCGAACATCCCGCCGCTGACGCAGACGCTCAAGGAGCTCAAGGCCGACCTCACGGCCGACGGCGTCATCACGCTCGGCGCGTGGTGGGGGCACCGGCTGGTCGGGTCGATCCGCGTCCTCGTCGAGGGCGGCAAGGCGACGCTCGGCCGGTTCGCCGTCGCGCCCGACCTGCAGGGCAAGGGCATCGGCACCGAGCTGCTCTCCGCGATCCTGCCGACCCTCCCGGACGGCATCGAGGAGGTCTGGGTGTTCACGGGCCGCGACTCGCTGCAGAACATCGCGCTCTACAACAAGGCCGGCTACGAGCACCAGCACGACCAGACCGCCGGCGACCTCACGTACGCCTACCTGCGCAAGCTGCTCGGCGACGGCGAGGCCGTCCAGGTCTGACGCCCTCACCTGCTCGACGCTCCGCTCGGCACCCCGCACGCCCCGCGACCCGACTTTCGTGCGGCGTGCGGCACGGAGAGGGCGTGGCCCGGGACGACGTGCCGCTCGAGCCGACGCTCCAGGTCGCGGGCTGCGCGATGTGGGTGAGCTGCTGAGGCGTCAGCGGCCCGCGCTCGCGGGCTCGGCCTGACGGTCGAGGGCGCCGCTGGGCGGGGGCGGCACGGCGGCGGTCGCCGCGGGTCGCCGCCGTCGGCGCAGCAGCGCGTGCGCCGCGGGCTGCCCCACGACGACGCCCGCGAGCACGGCGACGACGCCCGCGACCTGCAGCGGCCCGAGGCGCTCGCCGCCCAGCGCGAGCCCGACGGCGACGCCGGTGACGGGGTTGAGCAGGCCGGCGAGGCCGACCGACCCGGCGGGCAGGTGCCGCAGCGCGGCGAACCACGCGACGTAGGCCAGGGCCGTGGCGACGAGCGACACGTAGGCGATGCCGAGCCAGCCGCGGCCGTCGAGCACCGGTGGGGCGCCCTCGGCGAGCGCGGCGACGGGCACGAGCAGCAGTCCGCCGGCGACGAGCTGCCAGGACGTGGTGGCGAGCACGTCGACGTCGTCCTTCCAGCGGGTCGCGAGGACGAAGCCGACCGACGACATGACCATGGCGGTCGCACCGGCGGCGACGCCGACGGGGTCGACGGCGACGGCGCCCGTGACGAGCATCGCGACGACGCCCGCGAGCCCGAGCGCGGCACCGAGCATCGAGGCCAGCCGCGGGCGCTGCCCGAGCAGGGGCCACGCGACGAGCGCGAGCACGAACGGCGAGACGGCCATGACGGTCGACGCCACCGACGTGGGCAGGCGCTGGGCGGCGACGTACACGAGCACGAAGAACGCGCTCATGTTGATCGCGCCGAGCACCAGGGAGCGCCACCACCAGGAGCCGCGCGGGCGGCGCCGCGAGAGCGCGAGCAGCACGAGCCCGGCGGGCAGCGCGCGCAGCACCGACCCCCACAGCGGGTGGCTCGCGGGGAGCGTGTGGGCGGTGACGTAGTAGGCGGCTCCCCAGGTGACGGGGGCGATCGCGGCGACGAGCGACCAGCGCCAGGTGTTTTCCACGGAAGACAAAATATCTGACGAGGAAGATATATTCCAGCCATGCCCGCGTCGCGCACGTCACCCACCCCCGACCGGCTCGACCTCGTCGGCGCCGCCTGGCGCGCCGAGCGTCCCGACCTGGACGTCCGGCCCCAGCAGGTCATCGGACGCCTGCACCGCGTCGCCAACCACCTGACGGCCGAGCTCGTCGCGGTCTACGAGCGGCACGGCCTGTCCGAGGGGGACTTCGACGTCCTCGCGACCCTGCGCCGCGCGGGCGCCCCCTACGCGCGGTCGTGCGGCGACATCGCCGCGCACACGCTCGTCACCAGCGGCGGCGTCACCAAGCGCGTCGACCGCCTCGAGCGCGCCGGCCTCGTGACCCGCCGCGTCGCCGACGACGACGCCCGCGCACGCCTCGTCGAGCTCACGCCCCGCGGCCGCGAGGTCATCGACGCCGCGTTCACCGACCACATGGCCAACGAGCACCGCCTGCTCGACGCGCTCACGCCGCAGGACGCCGACACCCTCGAACGGATCCTGCGCACGTGGCTCGCCGCGCTCGAGGAGCCGCCCGCCACCGCCTGACGGTGCGCGTGGCCTCGGGTCGCTCCAGGACGGACCCGGCGCGACCGATACCTCTGCGTGGACACGACCGCGACGCCCGGCCCCGACGTGGACGACCGCTCCGTGCGGTCCTGGGCGCAGCACGCCGAGGCACTCGGCGAGCCCGGGCTGGCCGCGGACCTGCTCACCACGGTCGACAGGGCCGACGTCGGCCACCTCGCACGGCTCGCGCTCCTCGACGGTCGCCCGGCCGACGCTCTCACGCTGCTGGCCCGCGGCGGCGCCGACGTGGTGCCCGCGCACGGGCCGACGTCGCCCGAGCACGTCGTCGCCGCAGCAGCGCGTGCCGCGCAGGGGGACGAGGGCGCGCTGGTCACCCTGCTGCACGTCGGCTCGAGGGTGGCGGACCCGCAGCAGCGCGCCGACTTCCTGCGGCTGCTCGCGGCCGCGGCCGGGCCGGCCGGGCGCCACGACCTCGCGGACGACGCCTGGGTCACGCTCGTCTCCGAGCACGGGGACCGCACCCCGCAAGGCCTCGGGGGGTGGGCGGCCGCGCACGTCGCGCGCCGGGACGCTGCGCGCAGCACCGACGCGGTGCGCGCCGTCGTCGGCGTCGCGCGCGGCCTCCAGGAAGCGCTGCCCGCCGCGGCCGACGACGCCGGCGCGACCACGCTCGCCGTCCGTGACCTGCAGCGGCGGGGCGACCGCGCGGGCGCGGCGCTCCTGGCGGCGGCGGTCGCGCGCGGTGGGCGGACGAGCCCGGACCTGCGTGCGCTGCGCGACGAGACCGCGCTCCACCGGCGCCGCGCGCCCACCGTCGTCCCGTGGATCCTGGCCCTGCTGCTGCTCCCGCTCGGCGTCGTCGGCATCGCGCTGGGCATCGGCGTCGTCGAGGTCCTGCGGCGCGTGTGGCGGCGCGTGCCTGGCGTCAGCCTGTGCGACGAGCGGGGCTGGGACACGGTGGACGGTGCACGGCTCGACGACGGTCGCCAGACCGGCGCGCACAGCGAGGTCCGGCCGCTGCCAGCGCTGGCCGCGCTCGTCGGCTTCGTCGCGGGCATCGGCGTGGCGTTCGAGGTCGACGCGCGGGTGCGGGCGCTCGTGCCGGGCCTCGGTGACGGATGGGCGATGCTGCTGTGGGCGGTGCCGCTGCTGGGGGTGCCCGCGCTGTCCTTCGTCCTGGTCGAGAGCGCGCGTCGCGCGCTGGTGCGGAGGCGCGTGGCACGCGAGGGCGCCGCGGACCGGGCCGCGCAGCTGCGGAGCGCCGGGGCGTGCCGGTGCTGGGACCCGGTCGCGGCGGTCGGGCCGTTCGCCGCGGCCTACGCGTCGGAGCACCTCGTGGCTGCGCCGCGCTGCACGAGCCTGCCGCGCGGCACCGCCGTGCGTCGCTGCCCCCTGACCGACATGCCCTGGCTGGTGACCACGACGACGGGCGGCCGTGCGACGCTCGTGCTGCGGGGAGCCCCGCCGCTCCCGGCGGCCGCTGCGCCGCCGCCGCCCGGGACCGCGGGATACCTCTGAGCGGCACGCCGCGTCCGCGAGGGCGACGCCGACGTCCGCGCGGCACCGCGCCGCGCCGGCACCCCGCCGCGGACCCGTGCCGTTGTGCGCAGCAGCACCGGCGGCCCGGCCAGGTCCGTGCCAGGCCGCCGCCCGCTAGCGTGGGCGACGCCCGACGAGGGGCGGACGCGAGAGGGCGGCATGAGGCGCGGACGGGTCCTGGCAACGGGCGTGGCCGTGGTGGTGGTGGCGGGCGGCGCGCTGCTCGCGCCGATCGCCCCGGCGACCGCGGGGCACCGCTCGGTCGTCCTCGAGCCGCGGGACCAGGACCCGTGCGCGACCGTCACGGTCCCGGCCGAGATGTCGTGGTCCGTGCGCCGCGGGCCCGTCGTCGCGCGCTGGACGGACGTCGCGCTCGCGACGACGTCGATCCGCATCGACGTCGACCCCGCCTGCGCGGCCGACGAGCGCGTGAGCTGGGTCGGGGCCGACCTGCGGCGCGCCGACCGGCCCGACGACGGGACTCTCGTGCCTCCGCTCGGGGGCGTCGGGTGGGCGGAGGACGCCGCCCAGGGCGACCTGCGGGGCGAGATCGGGACCCCCGACCTCGACCTCGCGTCGGGCTGGACGGGGGCCGACGGCGAGTGGTGCGGCGACCTCACGTTCGTCGTCGAGGTCACCCGCACCGGAGCCGACGGCATCACCCGCACGCCGCGTCTGGAGCACCCCGTGCGGGTCTGCACCGGCTGAGCCCCGCCGACCGACGCCCGGACGGCCGTGCCCCGCGGCGCGCACGGTTGCTACGCTGTCCCGGTCGCGACTGGCGCAGCAGGGTGGGTCACCACCGGGGAGCGACGCAGCAGCTGGACCGACGGGTCGGACGCCTGGGCCCCACGGTCACCCCACACCCATCGGTGTGCGGGTGCGCCGGGAGCGACCCGCACAGTTGACTGCGACAGGAGAGCACCCCGCATGAGCGACAACGTGCTGGACCAGAACATCGCCGACCTCGACCCCGAGATCGCCGCCGTCCTCGACCGCGAGCTGGCCCGCCAGCAGGGCACCCTCGAGATGATCGCGTCCGAGAACTTCGTGCCGCTCGCGGTCCTGCAGGCGCAGGGCTCGGTGCTCACCAACAAGTACGCCGAGGGCTACCCGGGCCGCCGCTACTACGGCGGCTGCGAGGAGGTCGACGTCGCCGAGACCATCGCGATCGAGCGGGCCAAGGCCCTGTTCGGCGCGGAGTTCGCGAACGTCCAGCCGCACGCCGGCGCCACCGCGAACGCGGCAGTGCTGCACGCCATCGCACGCCCCGGCGACACGATCCTCGGCCTCGCCCTCGACCAGGGCGGCCACCTCACGCACGGCATGAAGATCAACTTCTCCGGCCGCCTGTACGACATCGTCGCCTACGGCGTGGACCCCGAGACGTCCCTCGTGGACATGGACGAGGTCCGTCGCCTGGCCCTCGAGCACCGGCCGAAGGTCATCGTCGCGGGCTGGTCCGCGTACCCGCGCCAGCTCGACTTCGCCGCGTTCCGCGCGATCGCCGACGAGGTCGGCGCCTACCTGTGGGTCGACATGGCGCACTTCGCGGGCCTCGTGGCCGCGGGCGTGCACCCCAACCCGGTGCCGCACGCGCACGTCGTGTCCTCGACCGTGCACAAGACGATCGGCGGCCCCCGCTCGGGCTTCATCCTCACCAACGACCCCGACCTGGCCAAGAAGATCAACTCCGCGGTGTTCCCCGGCCAGCAGGGCGGCCCGCTCATGCACGTCATCGCGGCGAAGGCGACGGCCTTCAAGATCGCCGGCACCCCGGAGTTCCGCGACCGGCAGGAGCGCACGCTGCGCGGCGCGCGGATCATCGCCGAGCGCCTGGGCCGGCAGGACGCGAAGGACGCGGGCGTCGCGGTGCGCTCCGGCGGCACCGACGTCCACCTCGTGCTGGTCGACCTGCGCGAGTCGCCCCTGGACGGCAAGCAGGCCGAGGACCTCCTGCACGAGGTCGGCATCACGGTGAACCGCAACGCGGTCCCGAACGACCCGCGCCCGCCGATGACCACCTCGGGCCTGCGCGTCGGCACCCCGGCGCTCGCGACCCGCGGCTTCGGCGACGCGGAGTTCACCGAGGTCGCCGACATCATCGCCGAGGCGCTCGTCGGCGGTTCTGCGGCCGACGTCGAGGCGCTGCGCGCCCGCGTGCGCACGCTCACCGAGGCGTTCCCGCTGTACCCCGGCCTGAAGCAGTACTGAGCGGAGACCCCGATGACCGCTCAGAAGCTCGACGGCACCGCGACCGCGGCCGCCCTCAAGGCCGAGCTCACCACGCGCGTCGCGGCGCTCGCCGCGCGCGGCGTGGTGCCCGGGCTCGGCACCCTGCTCGTCGGCGACGACCCCGGCTCGCGCTGGTACGTCAACGGCAAGCACAAGGACTGCGCCGAGGTCGGCATCGCCTCGATCCGCGAGGACCTGCCCGCCGACGCCACGCAGGCCGACATCGAGGCCGCCGTGCGCCGCCTCAACGACGACCCCGCGTGCACCGGGTTCATCGTGCAGCTGCCGCTGCCGAAGGGCATCGACACGCACCGCGTGCTCGAGCTCGTGGACCCGGCCAAGGACGCCGACGGCCTGCACCCGACGAACCTGGGCCGGCTCGTGCTGCGCGTCAACGAGGAGATCGACTCGCCGCTGCCGTGCACGCCGGCCGGCATCGTCGAGCTCCTCGAGCGGCACGGCGTCCCGCTCGCGGGGGCCGACGTGGTCGTCGTCGGGCGCGGCGTGACCGTCGGCCGCTCGATCGGGCTGCTGCTCACGCGTCGCGCGATCAATGCGACCGTCACCCTCACGCACACCGGTACCGCCGACCTCGCGGCGCACACGCGCCACGCGGACGTCGTCGTCGCGGCCGCGGGCGTGCCCGGCATCGTCACGGCCGACATGGTGAAGCCCGGTGCCGCGGTCGTCGACGTGGGCGTCTCGCGCGCCACCGACCCGGAGACCGGCAAGAGCCGCGTCGTCGGTGACGTCGCGCCCGACGTCTGGGACGTCGCGTCGTGGGTCAGCCCCAACCCCGGGGGCGTCGGGCCCATGACGCGCGCGATGCTGCTGCAGAACGTCGTCGACACCGCCGAGCGTCAGGCCGGCTGAACGACCGCCGGCACGAGGCCCGGACGCGCGAGCGTCCGGGCCTCGTCGCGTCCGGTGCCGGTGCGGCGCGAGCCCGGAGGAGCGGTGCCGGTGCTGCGGCGCGGCCGGGCGGTGACGAGCTCGGGCGGCGATGAGTTCGGCGCGTGCCGCGGGTCTGCCCCGTCGTCCACCCGCACGCGACGAGGAGCCGACCATGACCGCGATCCGCACCCACCTGTGGTTCCCCGAGCGCGGGGCCGAGGCCGCCGAGTTCTGGGTGTCCGTCGTCCCGAACTCGCGCATCACCCGCGTCGTCCCCGCGGCGCAGGGCGTGCCCGACGTCGAGCCCGGCGCACCGTTCGTCGTCGAGCTCGAGCTCGACGGGCACGCCGTCACCGTGCTGACCGCGGGGCCGTCCTTCACGCTCGACGAGGCGTTCTCGTTCGTCCTCGCGGTCGACACGCAGGAGGAGGTCGACCGCTACTGGGACGCGCTGGCCGCCGACGGCGGGTCGCACGGTCCGTGCGGCTGGCTCAAGGACCGCTTCGGCGTCTCGTGGCAGGTCGTCCCGCGCGCGCTCGACGACATCATGGGTCGCCCCGACGCCGCGGGCGTGCAGCGCGCGACGCAGGCGATGCTGCAGATGACGAAGCTCGACGTCGCCGCGCTCGAGGCCGCCTACGCGGGGGAGTGAGACCCGCCACGACCGCCCCGGGGGCCGCCGGCGGTGTCGGTGGCGTGGGGCAGGATGGCCGCGTGCTGACAGTCGCCACGGTCAACGTCAACGGGATCCGCGCCGCGTTCCGGCGCGGCATGGGGGAATGGCTCGACGTCCGCAAGCCGGACGTGCTGCTGCTGCAGGAGGTGCGCGGCAGCGACGAGATCCTCGCCGACCACCTCTCGCCCGACGAGTGGCACCTCGCGCACGAGGCCGGCCACGCCAAGGGGCGGGCGGGCGTCGCGATCGCGACCCGGCTGCCCATGAGCGCCGTGCGGATCGGGCTCGGCACGGGTGTCACCGGGGACGCCGGCCGGTGGGTCGAGGCCGACCTCGAGGTCGCGGGGGAGGACGGGACACCCGCCCGGACGCTGACGGTCGTGTCGGCGTACCTGCACTCCGGGACGGTCGGGACGCCGTCGATGGACGAGAAGTTCGCGTTCCTCGAGCACGTCACCGCGCGGCTCGCCGAGCTCGCGGCCGACGGGCGTCTCGCGGTGGTCGCGGGCGACGTGAACATCGCGCACCGCGAGGTCGACATCAAGAACTGGCGCGGCAACGTCAAGAAGGCGGGCTTCCTGCCCGAGGAGCGCGCCTACCTCGACCGCTGGTTCGACGACCTCGGGTGGCGCGACCTCGGTCGCGAGCACGGCGGCGACGGCCCCGGGCCGTTCACGTGGTGGTCGTGGCGCGGGCAGGCGTTCGACAACGACGCGGGCTGGCGCATCGACTACCAGCTGGCGACGCCGGCGCTCGCGGAGCTCGCACGCACGGTGACGGTCGACCGTGCCGCGACGTACGACGCCCGGTTCTCCGACCACGCCCCGCTCGTCGCGGAGTACGCGCTCTGACCCCGCACGACGGCGGCCCGCGGACCAGGTCCGCGGGCCGCCGTCGTCGCGAGGCGGAGGGGTCCGTCAGACCCCGCCGCGCAGCGCCGAGATCGGCTCGATCGACGCGGCCTTGAGCGACGGGTACAGCCCCGCCAGCAGGCCGATGAACCCGCCCGCGAGGGCGGCGACGCCGACCATGCGCAGGTCGAGGATCGGGGTCCAGCTCTGCACGGCGGACACGGTCGTCACGGCCGCGACGCCGAGCGCCGCGCCGACCATGCCGCCGAGCAGCCCGACCACCACGGACTCGACCATGAACTGCGCGGCGATCTGCCGCCGCGTCGCCCCCAGCGCGCGGCGCAGGCCGATCTCGCCGACCCGTTCGAGCACCGACAGCAGCGTGACGTTCGCGATGCCCACCCCGCCGATGAGGAGGGCGACGGCACCCAGGGCCAGGAAGATCGTGTTGATGTCCGCCTGGACGCTCTGGCGGACCGACGACGTCGACGGCGGTGCCTGGACCGTCACCGTCTCCGGAGAGTTCGGGTTCAGCGCGGTCGGCAGCTGGGACGCCACCACGGGGCCGGCGGCCACCGCGATGTGCAGGTGCAGCTCCTGCGCCGACGTGAGACCCAGGTCGGCGCGTGCGGTGCCCATCGGCAGGACCACGGCCGACCGCATGTCGGTGCGGCGCACCATGCCGTCCACCACGCCGATCACCTGGTAGGCGCGGTCGCCGATGAAGATCGACGGCTGGCGGTCGACCCGGCTCACCCCCAGGCGCTGCGCCGCGTCGACACCGAGCACCACGACGCGGTCGCCGCGCGCGTCGTGGCCCTCGTCGAAGAAGCGGCCCTGCACGACCCGCCCGTCGAGGGCGTCGAGCGCGTGCGCGGTCGTCGCCAGCAGCGTGGGGCTCGTGACCCGCGCCGCCGACGGGTCGTGCACGGGCACGGCGGTGACGTCCCGGTCGCCGGCGTCGACCTCGGCGACGAGCGCGGCGGCGTCGACGCCGTTGAGCCGCTCGGCGCGGTCGGGCGCGTCCCACGGCAGCGGGGCGAGCGAGCGCTCGTTGCCGTCGAACCCGCGGTTGGTGGCCGGCTTCGCGACGGCCTGCGTCGCGGCCACCGCGTCGAACTGCTTGTTGATCTGACCGGCCGCGGTCTGCGCGAGCCCGACCGTCACGACGACCGACGCGATGCCGAGCACCGTGCCGAGGATCGTGAGGACCAGACGGCCCGGCCGGGCGCCGATTCCGGCCGCCGCCTCGGCGAGCAGGTCGCGCGGGCCGAACCGGTCGGTGCGGGGCACGCGCTGCGCGACGGCGGTCATGCGATCTCCCGCAGGTGCCCGTCGGCGATGCGGACGCGCCGCTGCGCGCGCGCCGACACGTCGTCCTCGTGCGTGATGACGAGCAGCGTGAGGCCACCGGCGTGCAGCTCGTCGAACAGCTCGAGCACCGCCTCCGAGCTCTCCGAGTCCAGGTTGCCGGTCGGCTCGTCCGCGAGGAGCACGCGCGGCTGCGACACCACGGCCCGTGCGACGGCGGTGCGCTGGCGCTCGCCGCCCGACAGCACGGTCGGCGGGAAGTCGAGGCGGTGGGACAGGCCGACGCGTTCGAGCGCGGCGACGGCGCGGTCGCGGCGCTCCGCGCGCGGCACACCGCTGTAGATGGTCGCGAGCAGCACGTTCTCCAGCACCGAGCGGTGCGGCAGCAGGTGGAACGCCTGGAAGACGAAACCGATGTGCCCGGCCCGCAGCGCGGCCCGCTCGCGCTCGCCCGCGTGCGCCGTCGGGATGCCGTCGAGCAGGTACTCGCCGTCCGACGGCCGGTCCAGCAGGCCCAGCAGGTTGAGCAGCGTCGACTTCCCGGACCCCGAGGGCCCCACGACCGACAGGTACTCACCGGCGCCGACGCGCAGGTCGGCCGGGTGCAGGGCGTGCACGGGCGGGTCGCCGGGGAACTGGCGCGTCACGCCGCGCAGCTCGACGACCGGCGGGACCTCGGACGGCGACTCCGGGGGCGCGTCGCCGAGCAGGTCCAGGACCGTCACGCGTCCTCCCCGGACTCGTCCGACCCGTCGTCGCCACCGCCGCCGTCGGCTGCGGCGCTGACTCCCACGACGACGAGGTCGCCCGCCTTGAGCGGCTGCTTCGCGTCGCTGATCTCGACGAACCCCGAGGCCGCGAGGCCGGTGGTCACCTCGACGAGCGTGCTCGTGCCGTCCGCCATGACCTCGATCCGGCTCTCGCCGCCCGGTCCCGCGGTGAGCGCCGCGAGCGGGACCGCGAGGACCTCGCCGTCGGTCGAGCTGACGGGCACGCGCACGCGCACGTTGCTGCCCTGGATCGACGTGAGCTGCTCGGGCGTGAGGTCGCCGACCGTGAAGACGACCCGGCGGCGGTCGCCCGCGGGGGCCTTCGCGCCGTCGTCGGACCCGGTGCCGGACGCGGCGTCCGGCTTCGCGTCGGGCTCCGTGACCTCGGCGACCGTCACGGGGACGTCGGCGCCGTCGACGCTCATGGTGCCGACCGTGCCGGGCGTGAGGAGCTCGGCGTCGGCGCGCGACGCGGTGGCGGTGACCTGCACCGTCGCGCCGGACACGCTCATGAACTTGCCCTGGACGACCCCGCCGCGCTCGACGGAGACGGCGTCGACGCGCCGCGGCAGCGACGGCAGGTACACGACCTCGTTGGCCGGCAGCGGGGTGAGCGCGTCGGTCTGCGCCTCGGCGAGCGCGTCGCGTGCGGCCTTGAGCTGGTCCTGGGCCGACCGCACGGCGTCACGCTCGGCGGTGGTGTCCGGCGCGACGTCGAGCGCGGCGCGCTCGGCCCGCGCCGTGCCGAGCGCGGACTCGGCGGCGACGAACGCCGGGGCCGCGCAGCTCGCGACCGAGGGGTCCCGGTACTGCGGGCCGGGCTCGGCGCCGTCGGGCGTCATCGGCACCGGAGGCTTCGCGCACTCCTGGCGCAGGTACGTCAGCTCGGCCTCGGCCACCCGCACGGCGCCGTCGAGCTGGGCGACCGACTGCCCCGCGGCGCCGCCCCGGCCCGCGGTCGCGAGCGCCGACTGCGCGCTGCGCACGCCGGCCTCCGCGCTGGTCACGGCCTCCTGCGCGGCGCGCACGGCGCCCGTGACCTCCTCGCCGCCGGTGGGGGACTCGTAGCCGACCTTCTGGTACAGGGCGCGCACACCGGCGGCGGTGGTCGAGTCGTAGGTCGCACCCCCCGGGTCGCCGCCGTCGATCCCGACCGCGCGCAGCGCGGCCTTGAGCTGCTGCACGTCGGGCCCGGAGACCCCTGCGCGCAGCGTGCGGTACGTGGGCAGGTCGCCGGGCAGGGCGATCACGGGGCGGCCCGCGACCTCGAGCACCACGGTCGCGGGGTCGACGGTCGCGCCGACCTCCTTGACCTGACCGGTGACGACGGCCGGGCCGCCGAGGTCGCCGACCTCGACCGTGAGGTCGACCGGGTCGTCGTAGCCGACGTCGCCGCGCAGGACCACCTCGTTGCCGATGACGCGGCTCTCGACGGGGACCGTGATGGGCCCGGCCGTGGGGGCGGCGGCGTTGGCGGCCGCCTGCCCGGGCGACACGATCAGGCGCGACAGCCCGAGGCCCGCCGCGAGGCACACCACGGCGACGACGGCCATGGCGACGATGGTGCGGCGGCCGCCGCTGACATGGCTCGAGACCGTGCTCACGATGAACTCTTCTGCTCGGTGCGTCGCGTCACTTCGACGCGGTCTGCTTGTCGGCGATCGCCTGGAGCTGCGCGCCGTACTTGTCCCACATGCGCTTCTCCAGCGCGAGGTTGGCCGCCTTCAGGGCGTCGGCGTACCCGGCGGAGTCCTTGCACTCCCAGTCCGCGGTCGCGAGCGCGATCTCCTTCTTCTTCAGCTCGGCCATCTTCGTGGCGTCGGGCTGGTAGTCGAAGTTCGCGAGCTCCTCGTCGGTGGCGCCCTCCGGCGGTGCGACCGAGTCGTACAGACCGCTGAGCTCGTCGTAGACGCTCTGCCGTGCCTCGTCGGGCGTCGCGAAGTCGTAGCCCGCGTCGGCGAGGCACGAGGCCCACTTCTCCTGCGCCTCACGGAGCTTCGGGTCGTCGGCCATGTTCTCGTACTCGGCGCTCATCTCGTCGCTGAGCTGCTTCATCGCCGGGTCGTCCCAGAGCTGGTTCTCCTCGTAGACCTCGTGCTGGGCCTTGCCCTGGCACCCGGCCTCCTCCCAGTTGTACTCGTACTCGGCCTCCGCCTCGGGGTCGGCGTCGGGGTCGACCTCGGGGGCCGCGCCGTACAGCGCCTCGTAGAACGCGGTCTGCTCGCCCTCGGACATGCCGGCGACGTAGTCGGCGTTGGGGTCGACCTGCTCCTCGCCGCTCGTGGCGCCGCCGAACAGCTCGTCGCTCGTCGACGCGCCGTAGCCGTACTGCTCCGCGAACTCGCGCGACTCCCAGTCGGGCGCGTCGTCGCCGCCCATGACGCCCTGCGACCCGGTCTGCGGGACGTTCGGGGAGTACTCGAAGCCCTCCTCGCTCATGCACGCGGCGACGATCTCCTCGGCCCGGCGCTGCTGCTCGGTCGCCTCGTCCTGGTCGTAGGAGCCCCCGATCTTCTCGAAGAAGGCGGTCAGCGGGCCCGTCTCGGCGTCCGACGGCGACGAGTCCCCGCTCGTGCAGCCCGCGAGGACGAGCGCCGCGATCGCGGCGGCGACGGGCAGGACGGTGGTACGACGCATCGGTGGGCCTCTCGGAAGGGGTCGCGACGAGCGAGGATCGGGCACTCGGTCACCGACGCCCGCGACGGGCGTCACGGCGACCCTAGCGAAGCCCCGGTTGCGGGGTGGTCATTCTGCGGTATGAGACCGAGGCCGGGGTTGGCATCCTCGAGACGGGTGTCCGGGCCCAGGTCAGTAGCGGATCGCGTCGATCACCTTGACGCGCACGGCGACCGTCGCGGGGATGAGCCCGGCCAGCGCTCCGACGCCGGTCGCGCACGCCAGGCCGACCAGCGCGGCCGAGACGGGGAACGGCGGGCGGTCCTGGATGCCCCCGCCGAACAGCACGTCGACGGGCACGTTCTTGATGACCGCGACCGCGAGCACGATGCCCACGAGCCCGGCCACGAGTGTCGCGACCACCGACTCCATGAGCACGCCGAAGAAGATGCGCCCGGACGTCGCCCCGAACGACCGACGGATCCCGATCTCACGGATCCGGTGGCGCACGGTCACGAGGGCGATGTTCACGAGGCCCAGGCCGCCGAGCAGCAGGGCGATGCCCCCGACCCCGAGCGCGACCCACCGCGCAGCGCCGTCGAGCGCGCTGTACCCGGACCCGCGGTTGTCCCACACGCTGACCTGCCACCCGGGGAGCACGGCCGCGACGTCGCGCTCCAGCCGGTCGGACAGGTCGCCGGCGACCTCGGGCGGCACCCACACCTTGAGGGTCGGCGCGGGCTGGCCCGGGCCGGTGGTCCCGGCAGGCACGTACCAGCGCACGAGCTGCTCGTACAGCACCATGGCCTGCGGCGTCTCGCCCTGCCAGCGCTGCGGCGTCACCCCGACGATCGCTGCGCGCACGGGGTGGTCGTCGCCGAGCAGGACGGTCGGGTGGCCTGCGAGGTCGTCGAGGCCGAGCGCGGCGAGGAACGCCGGGTTGACGACGAGCACGGGGGCGAACGCGTCGGCGTCGGCGTCGGCGAACCACCGCCCGTCCTCGACCGAGATGCGCTGCATGACCGCGAGGTCGGGGTCCACGGCCCGCACGTCGACGCGCCGGGTGCCGTCGGGGAAGCGGAACGGGACCTGGGTGTACCAGTCGCGCGAGGCCCACGTGATGTCGTAGCGCTCGAGGGCGCGCGCGTACGCGGCGTCGAGCTCGGTCGGCGCCGCCGCCTGCTCGGACTGCGGCCACGCGTCGACCCCGAGGGTGACCTGCCGGCCCGAGTCGCGTTCCAGGGTCTCGGCGTAGCCCTGCGTGAGCATCTGGACCGCCGCCGTCACGGCGGTGATCGCGGCGACCGCGACGGCCACGCCGACGAGTGCGAGCAGGACCCGCAGCTTGTGCAGCCGCAGCTCGTCCCAGGCCTCGACGATCGCGCCGACGACCCCGGTCACGGCTGCACCTGCGCGGGGGCGGAGGGGCCGATCTCGGGCACGGCGGCGCCGGGGAGCCGGCGCGTCCCCGGCAGGGTCGGCACGTCGCCCACCCACTCGTGCGCCGCGCCGTGCAGGTCGACGGGCACCAGGACGCCCTCGGCGAGCCGGTAGTGGCGCTGCGCGCGGGCCGCCACCGCCAGGTCGTGCGTGATGGTGACGAGCGCCGCACCGGTGATCGACGCGATCTCGTCGAGCAGCGCCATGACCTCCTGGCCCGTCTCGACGTCCAGCGCGCCGGTCGGCTCGTCGGCGAGGATCACGCGCGGCCCGCGGACGAGCGCGCGGGCGATGGCGACGCGCTGCTGCTCGCCGCCCGACAGCTTCTCGGGCATGGTGTCGAGCCGGTCGCCCAGCCCGACGCGGTCGAGCATCTGCGCGGCGATCGCGCGCCGGCGCCAGAACTGCCGGCCCGGGGCGTACATCAGCGGTGCCGCGACGTTCTCCAGCGCGGTGCGACCCGGCAGCAGGTTGAACTGCTGGAACACGAAGCCGAAGTCGCGGCCCCGGCGGCGCGTGCGCTCCCGGCCGGACAGCCGCCCGATGGGGACGCCCTCGAGGCGGTACTCGCCGGCCGTGGGCGCGTCGAGGAGCCCGAGGATGTTGAGCAACGTCGACTTGCCGGTGCCGGAGCGCCCGACCACGGCGACGTGCTCGCCCGCCCCGACCGTCAGGGTCACGCCCCGCAGGATCTCGAGCAGGCGGTCGTCGGGCAGCCGCACCGACCGCGTCACCTCGGTGAGCTCGAGCAGGCTCATCCGCCGCACACCCTCGGGTCGTACTGGCTCGGGTCGGCGCAGTCGACCTCGCCCTCGCCGCCGGGGACCGGCACGAACTGCAGGACCTGGTCGCCCAGCGCGAGGCCCTCGGTGATCTGGACGACCTCGCCGTCGGTCAGGCCGAGGCCCACGCTGCGCTGCTCGGGCTCGGCGTCGGGGGACGCGACGACCCACACGTTGCCGCGCTGGACGGTGCCCTGGACCGCGGTGACGGGGACGACGACCGCGTCCGCGGCCGTCCCGTTGACGATCTCGAGGTCGGCGCCGAGGCCGGGGAACGCCGTGACGTCCGCGGGCACGGCGCACGTCACGGTGCCCGACGCCGACGCGCCGTCCGTGCCCGGCTCGGCGGGGTCGGCGCCCGGCGGCGGCGCGGCGGCGCCGACGCGCAGCTGCGTGCACACGAACGGTGCGGGGCCACCCTTGAGGGTGACCTGGGCCTCGGTCGGCGCGCCGACGAGGCGGTACTGCTGGTCGGGCGTGAGCGTGCCGGTGACCGACAGCGACCCGGGGGCGACGTTGCCGAGCGTGTCGCCGACCGACACGACCTGGTCCTTGAGGGTCGGCAGTGACAGCGTCCCCGCGACCGGTGCCGTGACCTTCTCGAGGACGACCTTGGGGGCGCGCTCGGTCACCGTGGTCTCGCCCGTCTCGGGGTCGGTCCTGGTGAGCGGGTCGCGCGGGGTCTCCTGGCGGATCTCGAGGACGGGTGTGCCGGCGTCGACGTGCTGGCCGTCGGTCGCCAGCAGCGTCGACACCGTGCCGGCGAGCGTGGCGCGGACGGCGACCGGCGGGTCCGCGGCGACCGAGGCGGTGACCTTCACGGTGTTGGTGATGCTGCCCGTGGTCGCCTCGACGGTCGGCTCGACGACGCGGCCGGTGGGCTGCTCGCCGGTGGCCTGGGTGCTGACGTCGGCACCCGCGAACGCGATCTTCACGAGCGCGACGGCGATCACCGCCCAGACGAGCAGTCGCAGGCTGGGGAAGACGTATCGGCGGACCACGGTGCGTGGTGCTCCTCACGGGGGTCGACGACGGACCGCGGCGACGGGAGGGCGCGTCGGCCACCTGGCGCGTCGCACGCTACTACGCGGTGAGGAGTAGCGGGCCCGAATCGGCGACCGGATCCGCCGCGGTCGTGCACGGGGCTCCGCCGCGAGGCGAGCGCCCTCGGGTCGGTGGTCCGGGGCCGTCAGCCCGCCGGCGGTGCCGCGACGGCCACCGCGAACGCGGGTGCGGCGAGGCCGCGCTCGGCGAAGGCCGCGGCCACCGCGCCGGCGACCCCGGCGACGTCGTCCGCCCCGACCAGCGCGATCGCCGAGCCGCCGAACCCGCCGCCCGTCATGCGCGCGCCCCGTGCGCCCGCGGCGCGGGCCGCGTCGACCGCGACGTCGAGCTCGCGGCACGACACCGCGTAGTCGTCGCGCAGCGACGCGTGCGACGCGTCCATGAGCGGGCCCACGGCCTCGACGGCGTCGGCGTCGAGCGCCGCGACGAACGCCGTCACGCGCGCGATCTCGGAGACCACGTGCCGCACGCGCGGCACCAGCGCCTCACCGTCGGGCGTCGCGGCGAGCGCCTCGAGCGCCCACGCGTCGCCGCGCGGGTCGTCCGCGACGTCCCGCAGCGAGCCGACGCCGAGGCGGCGCGCGGCCTCCTCGCACGCGGCCCGCCGCTGCGCGTACTCGCCGTCGACGTGCGAGTGCTCGGCGCGCGTGTCCACCACGAGCAGGGCCAGCCCGTGCGCCGCGAGGTCGAACGGCACGTGCCGCACGGCGCCGTCGCGGCAGTCGAGCAGCAGCGCGTGGCCCGCGCGCGCCCGCAGCGACGCGGCCTGGTCCATGCCGCCGGTCGGGGCGCCGGCCATCTCGTTCTCGGCGCGCACGCACACCGCGGCGAGGGTCGCGCGGCCCGCGTCGTCGGTCGCCGCACCGGCGGCGTCCACCGTCCCGGCCAGGCCCAGGCCGTGCAGCGCGTCGAGCGCGACCGCCACCGACGCCTCGAGCGCGGCGGACGACGACAGGCCCGCGCCGAACGGCACGCACGAGTCGATCGCGAGGTCGAACCCGCCCACGGCGTGGCCCGCCTCGCGCAGCGCCCACGCGACGCCCACGACGTACGCGGCCCAGCCGCCGACCGCGCCCGGTGCCGCGTCGGCCAGGCGCACCTCGCGCACGCCCGAGGGCTCCTGCGCCGAGACCAGGCGCACGACGTCGTCGTCGCGCCGCGCGACTGCGGCGTAGGTGCGGTGCGGCAGCGCGATCGGCAGCGCCAGGCCGCCGTTGTAGTCCGTGTGCTCGCCGATGAGGTTGACGCGCCCCGGCGCCGACCACACGCCCTCGGGAGCGGCGCCGTAGGTCGCGACGAACAGGTCGCGCGCGCGTCGCTCACCCTCGGTGCGGTCCCACGCGGGGGTCCAGACGGGTGTCGTCATGTCGTGCTCCGGGGCTGTCGCGTCGGTCGGGGCGGGCGTGGTGGCAGGGGTCGTGGCAGGGGTCCGGGCGGCGTCGCCCGCCGGGCTCACGCGAGCTCCTGCAGGCGGCGCGCGATGCGCTCGGGGGTCGTGTCGCTGATCCACGAGGCCATGGCCGACTCGACGCCAGCCAGGTACTTGAGCTTGCCCGGCGCGCGCAGCACCGAGAACACCTGCAGGTGCAGGCGCGACACGTCGCGGCCCTCGCGCACGGGCGCCTGGTGCCAGCCGCTGATGTACGGCAGCGGGATCGCGCCCCCGTCGCCGTCGACGAAGAACTGGTCGAGCCGGCGCAGCAGCGTGAGGTAGGTCGTCGCGAGGTCGGCCTTCTCGGCGTCCGTCAGCGCGGGCAGGTCGGGCACGTCGCGGCGCGGCGCGAGGTGCACCTCGACGGGCCAGCGCGCGGCGTACGGCACGTACGCGACCCAGTGCTCGGACTCCAGCACGACGCGCTCGCGGTGCCGCAGCTCGGCGTCGAGCACGTCGCGCAGCAGCACGCGGCCCGTCGCGTCGTGGTGCGCGCGCGCCTGGCGCAGCATCGCGCGGGTCTTCGGCGTGACGTAGGGGAACGCGTAGATCTGCCCGTGCGGGTGGTGCAGCGTGACGCCGATCTCCTTGCCGCGGTTCTCGAAGCAGAAGATCTGCTCGACGCCCGGCAGCGCGGACAGCTCGCGCGTGCGGTCGGTCCAGGCCTCGACGATCGTGCGCATGCGGCGCGGGCTCACGGTGGCGAGCGAGGCGGTCGGGTCGGACGAGAAGCAGATGACCTCGCAGCGGCCGTTCGCCGGCCGGCGCTGCCACAGCGGCTCGCCGTCGACGAGCTCGGTCGCGTCGTCGACGCCGGGGACGGCCATGAGCGAGGGGAACCGGTTCTCGAACACGACGACGTCGTAGTCGGTGTCGGGGATCTCGCCGTCCTGGTACGTCGCGCCGGGCTTGGCGGGGGCGAGCGGGTTCGCGTCGGCCGGGGGCAGGAACGTGCGGTTCATGCGGTGCGCGGCCATGGGGATCCACTCGCCCGTGAGCGGGTCCAGCCGCAGCTCGGGGCCGGTGACGGGGTGCGCGACGCCGTCCGCGTCGACGACCGGTGCGAACCGGTCCGGCAGCGGGCGCGGGTCGTCGAGGCGTCGCGTCGCGGCGCCCGAGACGTACGGCTCGGAGTCGTCGAAGTAGAGGAGCTCGCGGCCGTCGGCCAGGCGGGTGGACGTGCGGCGCACGCGCGCGGCGAGGTCGGGCGCGGTGCTGTCCGAGGGGCTGTCGGGGGTGCTCACGGGGCGTCTCCGGTGACGGGTGCGGGGGTTGCGAGGATCAGCCGGTCGACGGCGGCCTCGAGGTGGGTGCGGGCGTCGGCGGACAGCCCGGTGTCGACGACGAGCGTGTCGATCTCGTCGAACCCGCAGATGCGGGCGAGACCGACGGTGCCCCACTTGGTGTGGTCGGCGAGCACGGTCGTCGCGGCCGCGCAGCGCACGAGCGCGCGGTCGGTCGCGGCCTCGGCGAGGTTGGGGGTCGTGGGTCCGTCGGTGTCCAGGCCGTGCACGCCGAGGAACGCGCGGTCGACGCGCAGGCTCGCGAGGGTCGCGTCGGCGACGGGCCCGACCAGCGCGTCGGAGGGCGTGCGGGTCCCGCCGGTGAGGACGACCTCGACGTCGTCGGCGCCGTGCAGGACGTCGGCGACCCGCAGGCCGTTGGTGACGACGGTGAGGGGCCGCAGCGCGGGGTCGGCGGCGATCATCGAGGCGAGCAGCCACGTCGTCGACCCCGCCGACAGCGCGAGCGACTGGCCGGGCTCGACGTCGGCGAGCGCCGCCCGCGCGACGCCGGCCTTCTCGGCGGACGCCCACGTGCGCTTGGCCTCGAAGCCGGGCTCGTCGGTCGAGCGCGCGGGCGTCTCGGGGGCGACCGCGCCGCCGTGCACGCGCCGGACGAGTCCGGCACCCGCGAGCTCGGCGATGTCGCGCCGCACGGTCATGTCGGAGACGTCGAGCGCCGCGACGAGGTCGGCGACGCGCACGGCCCCGTGCGCACGGACCTCGGCGAGGATGCGCTCCTGCCTCTGCGTCGCGAGCATGTGAACAGTATCCATCACGCCCGAACAAAAACCAACAGCCCGGGGGTCTGTGACCCACCGTCGGCAGGCCCCTCCACGCCCGAGTGCGGGGTTCTGCCGGTCCGCGGCGTCGAGAACCGGCAGAACCCCGCACTGACGGGCGCGACCGGGAGAGGCCGGACGGGGGAGACGCCCCGGCGGTCAGCGGCCGACGGGGGACAGGCCCAACGAACGGCCCGCGAGGTTGCGCGGGCGTCCCGCGAGACCCCGCGCCACCTCACGCAGCGCCACGGCCCCCGGCGAGTCGGGCGCCGTCAGCACCACGGGCGTGCCCCCGTCACCGGCCTCGCGCAGCCGCACGTCGATCGGGACCTGCCCCAGCACGGGCACGTCCGAGCCGATCAGGCGCGTGAGGTTGGCCGCTACCCGCTCGCCGCCGCCCGCGCCGAACAGCTCCAGGCGCGAGCCGTCGGGCTGCTCGAGCCACGCCATGTTCTCGACGACGCCCACGACGCGCTGCCGGGTCTGCACCGCGACCGACCCCGCGCGCTCGGCGACCTCGGCGGCCGCCACCTGCGGCGTCGTCACCACGACGATCTCCGAGCCCGGCAGCAGCTGCGCCACCGAGATCGCGATGTCGCCCGTCCCCGGCGGCAGGTCCAGCAGCAGCACGTCCAGGTCGCCCCAGAACACGTCGGCCAGGAACTGCTGCAGCGCGCGGTGCAGCATCGGACCGCGCCACACCACGGGCTGCCCGACCGGCACGAACATGCCGATCGACACGACCTTCACGCCGTGCGCCTCG
Source organism: Cellulomonas iranensis NBRC 101100 = JCM 18110 (assembly GCF_001552375.1). Classification (GTDB taxonomy): domain Bacteria; phylum Actinomycetota; class Actinomycetes; order Actinomycetales; family Cellulomonadaceae; genus Cellulomonas; species Cellulomonas iranensis. The sequence continues at coordinate 30,326 of NZ_BCRB01000039.1, forward strand.
GGCGGCAGCAGCATGTCGTCGACCTTCGTCGGCGGGCGGTCGACGCCCAGCATCCGCGGGATCGAGAAGCCGTAGATGTCGGCGTCGACCACGCCCACGCGCAACCCGTCCGCCGCCATCGCGACCGCGAGGTTCGCCGTCACCGACGACTTGCCGACGCCGCCCTTGCCCGACGCGACGGCGATCACCTTCGTCAGCGAACCCGGCTGCGCGAACGGGATCTGCGGCTCGGCGTCCGTGCCGCGCAGCATCGTGCGCAGCGCGCTGCGCTGCTCGGCCGTCATGACGCCCAGGTCGACCCGCACGCCCACGACGCCGTCGAGCGGCGCGACCGCGGCCGTGACGTCGCGCGTCAGCGTGTCCTTGAGCGGGCAGCCCGGCGTCGTGAGGTCCAGCCCGACGACGACGAACGTGCCCCCGTCGCGCGGCTCGAGGTCGACCGACCGGATCATCCCCAGCTCGGTGACCGGGCGGTGGATCTCCGGGTCCTGCACGCCGGCGAGCGCGGTGCGCACGGCGTCGAGCAGCGGGTCGGCGGGGGAGGAGTCGTCGAGGGGCGGCACGCGACCATCGTAGGTCGGGCGGACGGGCGGTCCGCGGGCCGTGGGGCCCGCTCAGCGCTCGGGCGCGCCCCGCCGGCCCGGGTCCGGCGCCCGGTGCTCGTCGCCCACGTCCTCGTGCCCCGCGTTCTCCGCCTGCAGGTCCTCGAGCAGGTTGCGCAGCTCCGAGCGCACGAAGTCGCGCGTCGCGACCTCCGACAGCGCGATGCGCAGCGACGCCATCTCACGCGCCAGGAACTCGGTGTCGGCGAGGTTGCGCTCGGCGCGCTGCCGGTCCTGCTCGGCCTGCACGCGGTCGCGGTCCGCCTGCCGGTTCTGCGCGAGCAGGATCAGCGGGGCCGCGTACGACGCCTGCAGCGACAGCATGAGCGTGAGCGCCGTGAACCCGTTCGACGCCTGGTCGAACCGCAGCTCGCGCGGGCCCCACGTGTTCCACGCGAGCCACACGACGCAGAACACCGTGAGCCACACGATGAACCGCGGCGTGCCCAGGAACCGGGCGATCGACTCGGAGATCCGGCCCGACGCGTCCTCGTCCCGCGTGCCGCCCCGCGACAGCAACGACAGGCCGCGCGTGCGCGGCTGGTCCAGGCGCTCAGCCACGGGTCACCCCCGGCGGCCCGCTGCGCACCACGGGCGTGGGACGCGTCGGCGGCCCCGCGTGCACGTCGTCGGTCTCGCGCCAGTCGTCCGGCAGCAGGTGGTCCAGCACGTCGTCGACCGACACCGCGCCCAGCAGGCGGCGCTGCTCGTCGACCACCGGCAGCGCGAGCAGGTTGTACGTCGCGAGCTGGCGCGTCACCGACAGCAGCGGCGCGTCGACCGCGACCGGCTCGAGGTCGGTGTCGACGATCTGCCCGATCGACTCGTGCGGGGGCTCGCGCAGCATGCGCTGCAGGTGCACGACGCCGATGTAGCGCCCCGTGGGCGTCTCGAGCGGCGGCCGCGCGACGAACACGAGCGACGCGAGCGCGGGCGTCAGGTCCTGGCGCCGCACGTGCGCGAGCGCCGCCGCGATCGTCGTCTCGGGCCCGAGGATCACCGGCTCGGTCGTCATGAGACCACCGGCGGTGTTGTCCTCGTACGCCAGCAGGCGGCGCACGTCCTTGGCCTCCTCGGGCTCCATGAGCGCGAGGAGCTCGGCGGCCTGGTCGTCGGGCAGCTCGCCCAGCAGGTCGGCGGCGTCGTCGGGCTCCATGGCCTCGAGCACGTCGGCCGCGCGGCCTCGCTCGAGGTTGCCGAGGATCGCGACCTGGTCGTCCTCCGGGAGCTCCTCGAGCACGTCCGCGAGGCGCTCGTCGTCCAGCGCGGACGCGACCTCCAGGCGTCGGGTCGAGCCCATCTCGTGCAGCACGTCGGCGAGGTCGGCGGGCTTGAGGTCCTCGTACTGCGCGAGCAGCAGCTGCGCACCCTGCGCGGCCGACGGCCGACCCAGGCCCACGACGTCCTCGACCGGCACGAGCAGCGTCTCGCCGCGGCGGCGCAGCAGCCCGCCGCGCGGGTCGACGCGCCGCACGAACACCTTGGTCACGAGCCAGTCGCCGTTGCGCTGCAGCTCGATCGCGACGTCCTCGACGCGGGCCTGCCCGGAGCCGTCGGCGAGCTCGACCGTGCGGTCCAGCAGCTCGCCCATGACGACCGTCTCGGACGCGCGCTGCTCGAACCGCCGCATGTTCAGCAGGCCCGTCGAGATGACCTGGCCCGCGTCGACCGCCGTGACGCGCGTGAGCGGCAGGAACACGCGTCTGCGCCCAGGGACCTCGACGACCAGCCCCACGGCGCGCGGCGCACCCGTGAGGCGCACGAGCACGACGACGTCGCGCACCCGCCCCACCTCGTCCCCGATGGGGTCGAACACGGTGGTCCCGGCGAGGCGCGCGACGAACACCCGGGTCCCGACGCTGCTCACGGCCGTCAGCCTAGACGCCGGACCCCCGCCCGGCCGGACGTGCCCCGGCGCGCGCGGTGGACGTCCCGCGTCCGCGGCGTGACGCCGGGCGACAGCGGGCCGGGCCGTGCGGCTGCCGCGTCCGGCCCGCTCCCTGGCGGCTCCCAGACTCGTGCGGGAGGATCACCCCATGGCGTTCACGCAGCCCCAGCGGATCCCGACGACGCCCACGCTCCCGACGGGCGAGACCGTCGCGCGCTACGGCACCTACCTCGAGGCGCAGAAGGCCGTCGAGCTGCTCGCCGAGAAGTCGTTCCCGGTGCGCGCCGTGACGATCGTCGGCAGCGACCTGCGCATGGTCGAGCGCGTCATCCGGCGGCTCTCCTACCCGAGCGCGGCGCTCGGCGGCTTCCTCTCCGGCGCGTGGTTCGGGCTGTTCGTGGGCCTGATCCTCACGCTGTTCTCGCCGACCGGCGGGCCCGGCATCATGCTGCCCGCGATCCTGCTCGGCGGTGCGTTCGGCCTGCTGCTGTCGGTCATCGGCTACTCGTTCACGCGCGGCCGGCGGGACTTCGCGTCCGCGAGCCAGATCGTCGCGACGTCGTACTCGGTGCTGTGCCAGGCCGAGCACGCGCACAAGGCCCGGAACCTGCTCGCCGAGACCGGGGGAGTCGTGTCCGGCTGGCCCGAGCCGGTCGCACCGCCCGCGCCGCCCGTCGGTCCGCCGCCCTCGGCCCCCGGCACGGGGTACCTGCCGCCCGGGGCCGACGCGCCCGCCGGGCCGCCCGTCCCGCCGCAGCCC
>NZ_BCRB01000040.1 GCF_001552375.1 Cellulomonas iranensis NBRC 101100 = JCM 18110
GGCGCGGCACCCGCGGCGGGTCCGGTGCCGCCCGCGCGCGACCGTCCGTGACCCGCGGGGAGGCCCGAAGGTCCCTTCGTCGCCGTCTCCGCCGGTCGTAATCTCCTGGCAAAGAGCAGCCCGCAGGCGGCACCACGTCGCCCCCGCGGTGCGGCTCGCCGGGCACTCGCACGCCGTCGCCCGGTCCCCCCGAAGGCGAAGGAGCTGCCGTGAGCGCCACCGTGACCGGTCCCCTGGCGGACGTGTCTCTCGCACCCGAGGTGCGTGCGGCCCTCGAGGCCAGTCCGCGACTCGTGATCCCCGCGACCCGCGAGGAGCTGTACCAGCTCGCGCTCGGCCCCGACGGCGGTCCCGTGTTCACGGTCGAGTACGACGTGAACGGCACGATGGTCCCCGAGGCGACCGTCACGCGCTGCCGCAACGGCGTGGCCGTGAACTACCCCGAGGACTACATGCGCCGGCGCGACCCGGACTGCATGCGGATCGCCGACGACCTGCCGACCGACAAGCCGCGCTACCGCGACGTGTTCGGCGCGGAGTTCGACCCGACGCGCGCCGAGACGCTCGAGTGGCTCGGCACGCAGGAGCTCGTGGTCGTGCCGTTCAAGGCCGGCGGCCCGCACTTCGGGTACCCGTCGCTCGCGATCGTGCCGCTCAACAGCGCGTTCTTCGCGCTCACGCTCGTCGACCTGCAGGGCTGGGTGACGTTCGACGAGATCGGCGCGTTCACGCCCCGCTCGATCCTCTACGTCGCGCCGCCGTTCCGGCACACGCACTTCGACAGCCGCCAGGTCGTCGTGCACAACCGGTCCGAGGTGCTGCACGAGGTCTGGGCGTACAACCTGTACCCGGGCCCGAGCGCCAAGAAGGGCGTGTTCTCGGTCCTGCTCGACATCGGCGAGCACGAGGGCTGGCTCACGGCGCACGCGTCGAGCGTGCGCGTGACCACGCCGTACGAGAACGAGACCGTGATCATGCACGAGGGCGCGTCGGGCGGCGGCAAGTCCGAGATGTGCCAGGAGATCCGGCGCGAGGGCGACGGGCGCATCCTCGTCGGCACGAACGTCGTGCGCGACGAGCCGTACCACATCACGCTCGGCGAGACGTCGAAGCTCGCGCCCGTGACGGACGACATGACGCTGTGCCACCCGTCCATCCAGAAGGGCAACGGGCGGCTGTCGGTGGCGGACGCCGAGGCCGGCTGGTTCGTGCGCGTCGACAACCTCACGAGCTACGGCGAGGACCCGGCGTTCGAGCGGGCCGTCATCGAGCCGCAGGAGCCGCTGCTGTTCCTGTCGATCGACGGCGTGCCGGACGCCACCGCGCTGCCGTGGGAGCACACGCTCGACTCCAACGGCAAGCGGTGCCCCAACCCGCGCGTCGTGATCCCGCGGACGTTCGTCAAGAACGTCATCTGCGAGCCCAAGGAGGTCGACGTCCGCACGTTCGGCGTCCGGATGCCGCTGTGCACGCGCGAGGCGCCGACGTACGGCGTCATGGGCATGATGCACATCGTGCCGCCGTCGCTCGCGTGGGTGTGGCGCCTGATCGCGCCGCGCGGCGACAAGAACCCGTCGATCGGCGAGAGCAAGGACGTCAAGAAGGCCCTCAAGCACGGTGGCATGGTCGCCGAGGGCGTCGGGTCGTACTGGCCGTTCTCGACCGGCACCAAGGTCGCGGCCGCGAACCTGCTGCTGCGCCAGATCGTCGAGAACGACCGCACGCGGTACGTCCTGACGCCGAACCAGCACATCGGCGCGTACAAGGTCGGGTTCTCGGCCGAGTGGCTGACCCGCGAGTACCTGGCGCGGCGCGGCGGCGGGCGGATCCTGCCCGAGCAGCTCACGCCGGCCCGGTGCGCGCTGTTCGGCTACCGGCCCAAGGAGATCAAGCTCGACGGCCAGCAGATCCGGCCCACGCTGCTGCAGCCCGAGTACCAGTCGCAGGTCGGTCTCGACGCGTACGACGCGGGTGCGCGGATCCTCACGGACTTCTTCAAGTCCGAGCTCGAGCAGTTCCTCACCGAGGACCTCGACCCGCTGGGCCGCAAGATCATCGAGGTGGTCCTGCGCGACGGCACGGTGGCCGACTACGAGGAGCTCACGCCGCTGTACGTGTGACGATCCCGCCGGGCCCGCCCGGCACCCGAGGGGCCGCGTCCTGCGACGGATGCGGCCCCTCGGCGTCCCCGCCGCGCGCCGTGCTCCCCGCCCGCCGTTCTCCCGGCCCGCCGTTCCCTGCGCGCGCCGCGCGTGCCACGATGCCAGGAGGGTGATCGCCGGACCGACGCAGCGACGGGGTGAGCGATGTCGACCATCACGCCCGACCACGAGCGCCCCGACGCGGCGCGGCAGGACGCGCTGCTGCCGTACGCGCGCCAGGCCGACGACGTGCTCGAGGCGCTGGGCAGCGCACGCGCGGGCCTGACGTCCGACGACGCGCGAGCCCGGCTGGCGACGACGGGACCCAACCGGCTGCCGACGCCGCAGCGCCCGCACGCGGTCGTGCGCTTCGCGTCGCACTTCGACGACGTGCTCATCTACATCCTGCTCGCGGCGGCCGTGCTCAAGGCGTTCCTCGGCGACTGGGTGGACTTCGCGGTGATCCTCGTGGTCGCCGTGGCCAACGCCCTGGTGGGGTTCCTGCAGGAGGGGCAGGCCGAGCGCGCGCTCGACGGCATCCGCACGATGCTGTCGCTGGACGCGACCGTGCGTCGCGACGGCGCGTGGACCGACGTCGACGCCGAGACGCTCGTGCCCGGCGACGTCGTGCGCGTGCGCTCGGGCGACAAGGTCCCGGCCGACGTGCGACTGCTCGCCGCGACGCACCTGCAGGTCGACGAGTCCGCGCTCACGGGCGAGTCGGTGCCCGCGGCGAAGGACGTCGCGCCGGTCGGTGCCGACGCGGGCGTCGGCGACCGCGCCAGCATGCTGTTCTCGGGCACGATCGTCGCGACCGGGACCGGCCGGGGCGTGGTCACCGCGACGGGGGCCGGCACGGAGATCGGGCGCATCCAGTCGCTCATCGCGGACGTCGACCCCCTCGAGACACCGCTCAAGCGGCAGCTGGGCCGCCTGGGCACGCTGCTGTCGCGCGGGATCCTCGTGATGGCGTTCGCGATGCTCGTCATCGGCCGCGTCGTGCACGACTTCGCGCTGCCCGAGCTGGTGTCGGCCGCGATCGGCTTCGCGGTCGCGGCCGTGCCCGAGGGTCTGCCGGCGCTCGTGACGATCACGCTCGCGCTGGGCGTGCAGCAGATGGCGCGTCGGCAGGCGATCACGCGCAAGCTCCCCGCGGTCGAGGCGCTGGGGTCGGTGACGACGATCTGCTCGGACAAGACCGGGACGCTCACGCGCAACGAGATGACGGCGCGCACGGTCGTCACGGCCGAGCGCACGTACGACGTCGAGGGCCTGGGGTACGAGCCGACCGGCGGCGTCACGCTCGACGGCGCGCCCGCGCCGCTCGCGGACCACCCCGACCTGCACGCGCTGGTGCGGGCGGCCGCGCTGTGCAACGACGCGCGCGTGACCCCCGACGAGGCGGGCCGCTGGCGCGTCGTCGGGCAGCCCACCGAGGGTGCGCTCACGACGCTCGCGCTGAAGTCCGGTCTCGGCACCGCGGGGGCGCGGCGCCTCGCGGCGGTGCCGTTCGAGTCGGCGACGAAGCTCGCGGCGACGCTCGACCGGCTCGCGGAGGACGACGTGCGCATCCACGTGCTGGGCGCGCCCGACCGCCTCCTGGACCGCGCGGCGACGCAGCGGGCGGCCGGCGGCGGGACGGCGCCGCTCGACGCGGCCACGTGGGAGCGCACGGTCGACGCGCTCGGCGCGCAGGGCCTGCGGGTGCTGGCGGCGGCCGAGCGACGCGTCGACCCCGCGACGTCCGCGCTCACGCTCGCGGACGTCGACGAGGGGCTCACCTTCCTGGGGGTCGTGGGGATCGTCGACCCGCCGCGGCCGGAGGCCGTGACCGCGATCGCCGACTGCCACCGCGCGGGCATCGCGGTGAAGATGATCACGGGCGACCACGCGGGCACCGCCGTCGCGATCGCGCGCGAGCTGGGCATCGTGCCCGCGGGCGAGCAGGTCGAGGCGCTCACGGGTGCCGAGCTGGAGGCCATGAGCGCCGAGCAGCTGCGCACGCGCGTGCGCGACGTCGACGTGTACGCGCGCACGAGCCCCGAGCACAAGATCCGGATCGTGCGTGCGCTGCAGTCGCACCACGAGGTGGTCGCGATGACCGGCGACGGCGTCAACGACGCGCCCGCGCTCACGCGGGCCGACGTGGGCATCGCCATGGGGGTCAAGGGCACCGAGGCCACCAAGGAGGCGGCCGAGATCGTGCTCGCGGACGACAACTTCGCGACGATCGAGCGCGCGGTCGAGGAGGGGCGCCGGATCTACGACAACATCCGCAAGTCGGTGGTGTTCCTGCTGCCGACCAACGGTGCGCAGTCGCTCGTCATCCTCGTGGCCGTGCTCTTCGGCCTCGCGCTGCCGCTGACGCCCGTGCAGATCCTGTGGGTCAACCTCGTCACGGCGGTCACGCTGTCGCTCGCGCTCGCGTACGACCCGGCGGAGGCCGGGATCATGGACCGGCCGCCGCGGTCGCCGAAGGAGGCCGTGCTGTCGCGCCCCGCGCTCGTGCTCGTGGTGTGGGCGTCGCTGCTGATCGGCGGCGCGACGCTCGCGACGTACCTGGTCGAGAAGCAGCTCGGCGCCGGCGACGGCGTCGCGCAGACCGCCGCGGTGACGATGCTCGCGCTCGGGCAGACCGCGTTCCTGTTCTCGTGCCGGTTCCTCACCGGGTCGAGCCTGACGTGGCGCGTGCTCACCGGGAACCGCGTGGTGTGGATGGCCGTGGGCGCGCTGCTGGTGCTGCAGCTCGTGTTCACGTACGCGCCGTTCATGCACGACTGGTTCGACTCGGCGCCGATCGGTGCGCGCGAGTGGGGCCTGACCGCGGCGTTCGCCGTCGCCGTGTTCCTGCTCGCGGAGCTCGGGAAGGTGGTCGCGCGGCGCGTGCGCGCGTGACCGGGCACCACCGGTCCCGCGGTCGGGTCGACGTGCGGTCAGGCCGGCGTGCGCTCGGGCGGGACGCGCTCGGGCGGCACGAACCAGCTCACGGACCGCGCGACGTCGCCCGCGCGCAGCCAGGTGTGCCGCTCGGACCGCGGGTCGTGGTCGTGCTCGCGCCACGCGACCATCACGTGCGTGCGCGTCCACCGGATCGCGCGCGCCGCGCGCCACTCCTCGGTGCCGTCGGACCACACGAGCCGGACGACGACCGCGACGTCGCCCTGCGGGCGCGTCGGGATGCCGTCGGGGACCTCGCTGTTGGCGACGTCCCGCGCGGGCGGGCGCGGCGGGGTCGAGCGGTCGGGCATGGACCCATCGTATCGAACACGTGTTCGACCGCATCACGCTGGTGCGATCTTTCACCCGGACCGGACGGCGCCGCGCCCCGGGGGCGCCGTCACGCGACCTGGTGGATCCGCACCATGTTCCCGGCGGGGTCGCGGAACGCGCAGTCCCGCACGCCGTACGGCTGGTCGGCGGGCTCCTGCACGACCTCGGCGCCACCGGCCTGCACCTGCGCGAACACCGCGTCCACGTCGGACGTGCCGAGCACGACCGCGCCGTACGAGCCCTTCGCCATGAGCTCGGCGATCACGCGTCGCTCGTCCTCGGTGACGCCCGGGTCGGCCGCCGGCGGGTGCAGCACGACCGACGTGAGCGGCTGCGCGGGCGGGCCCACGGTGATCCAGCGCATCGCGCCGTGGCCGACGTCGTTGCGCACCTCGAACCCGAGCACGTCGCGGTAGAACACGAGCGACGCCTCAGGGTCGTCGGCCGGCAGGAACGCGAGATGGAGGAACAGGTCCATGCGGGCCACGCTAGGCCGACGCGCCCGCCGCGGACTTCTCGGATCCTGACGGGTCCCGGCGCGGCCGCATGACCTGCTTGACGACGCACCCGGGGAGCCCCGCGCCCTGCCCGGCCGCGAGGCGCCGGTAACGCCCCGGCGAGACGCCGACGAGCTCGGTGAACCGCGTCGTGAACGTGCCGAGCGACCCGCACCCGACCGCGAAGCAGACCTCGGTGACCGACAGGTCGCCGCGCCGCAGCAGGGCCATCGCGCGCTCGACGCGACGCGTCATGAGGTACGCGTACGGCGGCTCGCCGAACGCGGCGCGGAACCGCCGGCTGAGGTGCCCGGCGGACATGTGCGCGCCCCGCGCGAGCGCCTCGACGTCGAGCGGCTGCGCGTAGTCCCGGTCGATGCGGTCACGCACCGTGCGCAGCAGCCGCAGCTCGCGCAGCCGCGCGTCCGCATCGGTCGTCATGGCACCAGCGTGCCCCTCCCGCGTGCGTGTGACCAGCGCCACGACGCACGACCGGCGCCCCCGGGAGCCGCGTGCGACGCTGGGCCGGACGTGCGCGCCGCGCACCGGGAGGGGTGCCATGCCGAGGGGTCACGAGGGCCGCGCGCGCGGTGTGCTGCAGCCCCACGTGCGGTCGACGCTCGTGCGGCGCCTGGACCGCGCGGCGCACGACCGCACCGCCGCGCGCCGGCTCGGCCCGCGCGCCGACGCCGCGCTGGTGCGGCTCTCGACCGCCGCGGACCGCTCGCGCCTGTGGTGGGCGGTCGGCGCGGGCCTGGCGCTGACGGGCGCGCGCGGGCGGCGTGCCGCGCTGCGCGGCCTGGGGTCGGTCGCGGTCGCGAGCGCACTGGCGAACCTGCTCGGCAAGGTCGTGTTCGGCGGGGCCCGCCCCGACGCGACGACGCTGCCGTGGGTGCGCCGGCTCGCGCGGCAGCCGACGTCGGGCTCGTTCCCGTCGGGGCACAGCGCGTCGGCCGCCGCGTTCGCGACCGGCGTCGCGCTCGAGTGGCCCGCCGCGGGCGCGGCCGTCGCACCCGTGGCCGGGGCCGTCGCGTACTCGCGCCTGCACGTCGCCGCGCACTGGACGTCCGACGTCGTCGCCGGCGCCGCGCTGGGGGCCGGGGTCGCGCTCGTCGGGCGACGGCTCGTGCCGTCCGGCGACCTGCCCGGCCCGGACGTCCCCGCGGGCCCGCCGGCCGTCGTGCCCGCGCTGCCGGAGGGCGAGGGGCTCACGGTCGTGGTCAACCCGCGCTCGGGCGCGTCGAGCGTGCGCCTGCGGCCCGTGACCGAGCAGGTGCGCGCGGCGCTCCCCCGCGCGCGCGTCGTCGAGCTCGCCGACGGCACGTCGGCCACCGACCTCGTGGCGCGGGCCGTGGCCGCCGGTGCACGCGCGGTCGGCGTCGCGGGCGGCGACGGCACGGTCGGTGCGGTCGCGCACGCGGCGCGCGCGCACGGTCTGCCGCTCGCGGTCTTCCCGACCGGCACGCTGAACCACTTCGCGCGCGCCGCCGACCTCACGTCGGTCACGGCCACGGCCCGCGCGGTCGAGACCGGCACGGCCGTGACGGTCGACGTCGGCGAGCTCACGGTCGGCGACGACGCCCCGGTGACGGTCCTCAACACGTTCTCGGTGGGCGTCTACCCCGAGCTCGTGACGACCCGCGACCGGCTCGCGCCGCGCCTGGGCAAGCCCGTCGCCGCGCTCGTGGCGGCCGCGCGCACGCTGCGCGCGGCCGAGCCCGTCGCGCTCGTCGTCGACGACGAGGACGGCCGCTGGTGGTCGGTCTTCGCGGGCGTCGACCGCTACCACCCGACGAGCCTCGCCCCCGTCGCGCGCCGCCGCCTCGACGACGGGCTGCTCGACGTGCGTGACGCGCGCGACGGGACGGCGCACAGCCGGCTGCGCACGTTCCTCGAGGCCGCGGGCGGCGACCTGGGGGCGCGCCTCGCGCACGCCGTGCCACCCGTGCGGCGGCGGCTGGTCGTGCGGCAGCGCGGCGCGACCGCGCTGCGCGTGCGCGCGCGGGACGACGGGCAGCCCGTGGTGCTCGCGCACGACGGCGAGACGACCGACCTGCCGGCGGGTGCGACCGCGCACCTGCGGCTGCTGCCCGCGGCGCTCGTCGTCTACGCGCCGCACGACCCGCGCGACGGCTGACACCGCGACACCTGGGCGCACGGGGCACGCACGGGCGCGTCCTCTACGATCGTCGACGCCGCGGGAACACGGCGACCCTCGCGACGTTCCCCACGCGTCCCCCTTCACCGACCCGGAGATCCGATGGACCCCGACAGTCCCGGGCACAGTCCCGTGCCCCGCCCCTGCCACGCGACGACGCGACGGGGGGTGGGGCACCGATGTGGGTGATCACCCTGCTGCTCGGCGTGCTCGTCATCCTGGCGATCACCGCCGCGACCGCGTACTTCGTGGCGCAGGAGTTCGGCTACATGTCCGTCGACCGGTCGCGGCTCGCCGCCCGGGCCGAGGCCGGTGACGCCGGTGCGCGCAAGGCGCTCGAGGTCACGCGCCGCACGTCCTTCATGCTGTCGGGCGCCCAGCTCGGCATCACCGTCACGGGCCTGCTCGTCGGGTACGTGGCCGAGCCGCTGGTCGGCGAGTCGATCGGCGAGGCCCTCGGCCTCGTGCACCTGCCGACGGGCGTCGGCATCGCGGTCGGCACCGTGCTCGCGCTGCTGTTCTCGACGTTCGTGCAGATGCTGTTCGGCGAGCTGTTCCCCAAGAACCTCGCCATCGCGCGCCCCGAGCCGACGGCCGTGCGGCTCGCGACGTCGACCATCTGGTACCTGCGCGGGTTCGGCTGGCTCATCCGCGTGTTCGACGCGGCGTCGAACGCGCTGCTCAAGGTGCTGGGCATCGAGCCCGTGCACGACGTCGAGCACTCGGCGACCGCGCGCGACCTCGAGCACATCGTCGCGGACTCGACCGACCTGCCGCGCGAGCTGTCGGTGCTGCTGGACCGCATCATCGACTTCCCGCAGCGCGACGTCGAGCACGCGATGGTGCCGCGCTCGCGCGTCGACACGGTGACCCCCGACACGGGCGTCGCGCGCCTGCGCGAGCTCATGTCCGACGGGCACTCGCGCTACCCGGTGCTCGACGACGAGTCCGTCACGGGCGTCGTGCACCTGCCCGACGTGCTGCGCTGCACCGACCCGTCGGCGACCGCGGCGCGCCTGCAGCGCCCCGCCGCGCTCGTGCCCGAGTCGATGGCGCTGACGGACGCGGTACGCCTGCTGGTCGGCTCGGACAACCAGCTCGCGGTCGTCATCGACGAGTACGGCGGCTTCGCCGGTGCGCTGTCCCTCGAGGACGTCGCCGAGGAGCTCGTGGGCGAGATCCACGACGAGCACGACCCGCTCGACGCGGCCGACGCGACCGAGCAGGACGACGGCTCGTGGCTCGTCGCGGGCGACGTGCACGTCGACGAGGTCGAGCGCGCGCTCGGCCGCGACCTGCCGCGCGACGACTACGAGACGATCGCCGGCCTGGCGATCGACGCGCACGGCGCGCTGCCCCCCGAGGGCACGGTCCTGCAGGTGCCGCTGCCGCCCGACCCGGCGCTGCTCGCCGAGGCGGGCGAGCCGCCCGCCGAGGTGCTGCGCATCGAGGTCCTCGACGTCGAGCGGCACGTGCCCTCGCGCGTCCGCCTGAGCGTCGAGCAGGCCGAGCCGGACGGGCAGGACGAGGGGGCCGAGCAGCACGAGGACGAGCCCGCGGACGCCGCGGACCAGGAGGTCGAGCGATGAGCACGTGGGTCGTCGTCGTCGTGACGGTCGCGATCATCGCGCTGTCCGCGTTCTTCGTCGCCGTCGAGTTCGCGATGCTGGCGGCACGCCGCCACCGCCTCGAGGACGCCGCCGGCTCCAGCCGGTCGGCACGCGCCGCGCTGCGCAGCTCGCACGAGCTGACGGTCCTGCTCGCGGGCGCGCAGCTCGGCATCACGGCGTGCACGCTCGCGCTCGGCGCGATCACCAAGCCCGCGGTGCACCACTGGCTCACGCCGCTGTTCGCGTCGTGGGGCCTGCCGGCCGTGCCGGCCGACGTGCTGGGGTTCGTCCTCGCGCTCGTCGTCGTGACGTTCCTGCACCTCGTGGTCGGCGAGATGGCGCCCAAGTCGTGGGCCATCGCGCACCCCGAGTCGTCGGCGCAGCTGCTCGCGCTGCCGATGCGCGCGTTCATGTGGGCCGTGCGGCCCGTGCTGCGGGCGCTCAACGAGACCGCCAACCGGATGCTGCGCCGCGTGGGCGTCGAGCCGGTCGACGAGATGGCCGCGGGCACCGACCCGGCGTCGCTGCGCCACCTGGTCGAGCACTCCGCGAACGTGGGCGCGCTCGACGCGGCGTTCTCGCGGCAGCTCTCGCAGGCGCTCGACCTGCAGCGCATGACGGTCGGCGACCTCGCCGACCCGAGCGCGGCGCCGGTGACGGTGCCGACGGGCGGGACGGTCGAGGACGTGCAGCGCGTGTCGCTCGAGAGCGGGCACCTGCGCATCCTCGTCGGCGACGGGGACGCGGTGTCGGGGGTCGTGCACGTGCGCGACACCCTCACGAGCCCGCCCGAGGCACCGCTCGCGCCGTTCGTGCGGCCCGTGTACGAGCTGCCGGCGGACACGCTGGTCGCGACCGCGTTCGCGGGCATGCGCGAGGGTCGCCACCACCTCGCGGTCGTCACGGGCGGCGAGCGCGCGCTCGTCGTGACGCTCGCCGACGTCGTGGAGCGGCTGCTGCCGCGCGCGACCGGCGCACCGGTGCCCGCGGGGGTCTGACGCGCGACGCCGACGGGCCCGTCCCCCCACCCGGGGGCGGGCCCGTCGGCGTACCCGGGCAGGCGCGGATCGCGTGCCCTGGCGCACGTCCGCGGCCCTCCGCGCGGCGCGTGCCGGCGGCCGGCGCGGACGTCAGTGCGCGCGGCGTGCGATGAGCCCGCGCACGGACCCGAGGTGCTCGGCCATCGCGCGGCGCGCGCCCTCGGCGTCGTGCCGCTCGATCGCGTCGTAGACGGCGCGGTGCCCGTCGAGGGACGTGCGGCGCCCCTCCTTGGTGGTGTGCGAGTGCCGGCGCACCCCCATGGTCCAGTCGGTCATGAGCGTGTGCAGCGTGCTGACCAGCGGGTTCCCGGCCGCGCGCGCGACGAGCAGGTGGAACTCGATGTCGCACTCGAGCGACCCCTCGGCACGCGCCTGGCCGGCCGTGCGGTCGAGCACCTCGCGGAGCTGGAGGAGGTTCGCCGCGGTCGCGCGCTGCGCCGCGAGCCCGGCGACGGCGGGCTCGACGATCTCGCGGAGCTCGGCGGCGTCGCGCTCCTCGCGCGACGGCGCGTCCGGCGCCGACAGGTCGAGCAGCTCGCGCTCGGCACCGCTGCGCTCGACGACGACCGTGCCGCGCCCGGGACGGCGCTCGATGAGGTGCTTGTTCTCGAGCTCGTGCATGGCCTCGCGCAGCGTCGCGCGGGACACCTGGAGGGTCGCGGCGAGGTCGCGCTCGGCCGGCAGCCGGTCGCCCGGCGTGAGGCTGCCGGTCGCGATGAGGCGCTCGAGGTGGGCGGCGAGCACGACCGAAATGTTCTCGGTCCTGCGGGACAGGGGCGGGATCTCGACCGGGCTCACCTGGGTGCTCCTTCGCCACGGCGTCGGCGGACGGCCGGACGCTACCACGGTCGCGGCCTGTTGGTCTGACCATCCGACCGCCTGTTTCGGCCCTGTGAACTTGCCGTAACAGTCTCTCGACGTCGAGCGACCAGGCCTGGACGGGCGTCTAGCGTCAGCCGCACTTGGTCAGACCATCTGGCCGAGAGCCTCCCCCGGCGACCGGCTCGCAGTCCCCCGGCGAGCCCCGCCGCACGACCGAGAGGACCCCCATGACCCCGTCCCGCCGCGCTGCCGCACCCGCCGCAGCCGCCACCCTCCTCCTCGCCCTCGCCGCGTGCACCAGCACGAGCGACGCCGCCGAGGCACCCGCCTCGCAGTGGTCCGACCTCGCCGACTCCGCCGCGTGCGCCGACCTCCGCGAGGCGCACCCCGACCTCGTCGGCACCACCCAGACCAACGCGATCAACCCGCACACCCCCGGCTACGAGGTCATCGACCCCGAGAACCCCGACCGGTTCATGGGCTTCGACATCGACCTCGGCGAGGCCATCGGCGCGTGCCTCGGGTTCGACGTCGACTACGTCGCCGTCGGGTTCTCCGAGCTCATCCCCACCGTCGCGTCCGGCCAGGCCGACTGGATCGTCTCCAACCTGTACGCGACGCAGGAGCGCGCCGCCGGCGGCGTCGACTTCATCTCCTACTCCAAGGTCTTCGACGGCGTCCTGGTGGCGAAGGGCAACCCCGAGGGCATCACCGGCATCGACACGTCCCTGTGCGGCCTGACCGTCGCCCTCAACAAGGGCTACGTCGAGGTCCCGCTCGTCGAGGCCGTCGCCCCCGACTGCACCGCCGCGGGCCTGGCCGCGCCCGAGGTCGCGCTGTTCGACTCGAGCGCCGACTGCGTGCAGGCCATCCTCGCCGGCCGCGCCGACGCCTACATGAACGACATCAACACCGTGAACCGGTTCATCGCCGAGCACCCCGACGACCTCGACTCCGCCGAGACCGTCATGCTCGACTACGAGATCGGCATCGGCGTGCTGCAGGGCGAGCACGAGTTCCGCGACGCCGTGCAGGCCGCCCTCACGGTCGTGCAGGACACCGGCCTGCAGACCGAGCTCGCCGAGAAGTGGGAGCTCGACGCCAACGCCGTCGCCGAGCCGACCGTCCTCTCGGTCGGCTGACGGCGGGGGCCCACGACATGACGGACTTCCTGCACTACCTCACGCTGCCCTACCTGCTGCAGGGCATGGGGTTCACGCTCCGCCTGCTGGCCATGGGGTTCGTCGGCGGGCTCGCGCTCGGCCTGGTGCTCGCGTCGATGCTGCTGTCGCGGCACCGCGCGGTCGCCGCCGTCGCCCGCGCCTACACGACGCTCTACCGCGGCACGCCGCTGATCCTGCAGCTCGTGTTCGTGTTCACCGTGCTCCCGCACGCGGGGGTCACGCTCACCCCCGTGGTCGCGGGCGGTGTCGCGCTCGCGATGAACGAGGCGACGTTCTTCGCCGAGATCATCCGGTCGGCGGTGCGCGAGGTGCCCGCCGGCCAGCGGGCGGCGGGCCGGGCGCTCGGGCTCGGACCCGCCGGGCTGCTGCGTCACGTCGTGGGCCCCCAGGCCTTCCGCTCGATGGTCCCCGCGCTCGGCAACGAGGCGGTCGCGACCATGAAGAACTCGGCGCTCGCGTCGATCATCGCGGTCCCCGAGCTCACGCTGCGCACGCAGCAGCTCGCGTCGGCGACGTTCGACTACTTCGAGATCTACTTCGCCACCGCGGTCATGTACCTGCTGCTCACGGCCGCCATCACGGGCCTGCAGCTGCTCGTCGAGGCGCTCGTCGACCCCGACGGCGTGCGCCGCCGCGGCTGGCTCGCGCTGTGGCGCCGGCGGCCCGCGACGGCCACCCCCGCCCCGCCCCCGGGGCACGCACCGGCCGCACCGGCGGACGTCCCCGTCCCCGACGACCGGCGCACGCACGCCGACCCGCCGCCGCGCTCGTTCGGCGAGGCGATGGTCGAGGCACGTGGCCTGCGCCGCTCCTACGGCGACACCGAGGTGCTCGCGGGCATCGACCTCATGGTCCGCGAGGGCGAGGTCGTCGCGCTCCTCGGCCCGTCGGGCTCCGGCAAGAGCACGCTGCTGCGCACGCTCAACCACCTCGACGGGCTCGACGGCGGCTCGGTGCTCGTCAACGGCACCGCCATCGGCTACGACTGGCAGGGCCGCGAGCTGCCCGAGCGGCGCACCGCCCGGCAGCGCGTCACCGCGGGCGTCGGCATGGTGTTCCAGAGCTTCGACCTCTTCGAGCACCTCACGGTCCGCGAGAACGTCGCGGCACCGCTGCGGTGGGTCCACGGCCTGGGCCGCGACGAGGCGTCGGCCCGCGCCGACGAGCTCCTCGCGTCGGTGGGCATGAGCCACCGCGCCGACGCCCTGCCCCGCCACCTGTCGGGCGGTCAGCAGCAGCGCGTCGGGATCGCGCGGGCCCTCGCGCCCCGCCCCCGCGTGCTCCTGCTCGACGAGCCGACCAGCGCGCTCGACCCCGAGAAGGTCGCCGAGGTGCTGCAGGTCATCCGCGACCTGGCCCGCACGTCGGGGCTGACGATGGTCATCGCCACGCACCAGCTCCGCTTCGCGCGCGAGGTCGCCGACCGGGTCGTCTTCATGGCCGGCGGCGTGGTCGTCGAGGAGGGCCCCGCGGACGACGTCCTGCTGCGCCCGCAGCACGCGCTCACGCGCTCCTTCGTGGGCGCGATGGACTCGGCGGAGGTGTGAGCGTGCACCAGGGCCAGACCCCCGTCCCGCCCGAGCGCGAGGCGCTCGTCCTCACCGGTCACCCCGGCGTCCCGACGCAGGTCGGCCCGTTCGCGCACGCCGTGCGCTGGGGCGACACGCTGTGGGTCACCGGGCAGATGCCCACCGACCCGCGCACGGGCGCCGTCGTCGGCGACGACGTCGTGACCCAGACCCGGCAGGTCATGCGCAACCTCGAGGCCGTGCTGCACGCCGCGGGCGCGCGGCTCGCGGACACCCTCATGGTCCGCGCCTACCTCACGGACTTCGACGAGTACGCGGCCTTCAACGCCGAGTACGCCACGTGGTTCCCCGCCGGGCTGCCGGCCCGCACGTGCGTCGGCGTCACCGGGCTCGCCGTCGGCGCCCGCGTCGAGGTCGACCTCGTCGTGGGCCTGCGCCCGCACCGCAGCACCGAGCAGGACCCGTCCGCACCCGAGGGAGCCGCACGATGACCGCCACCACGACCGCCCCCGCCACGTCCGTCGTCCTGCAGCCCGGCGAGGGCCCGGTCCTCGGCGAGCACTACCTGCCCAGCCGCGCGCACGAGGTGCGGTGGGGCTGGCTGCCGGACCGCACGAGCGCACCCGTGCTCGAGGTGCCCGACGGCGCGACCGTCACGATCGACACCCTCAGCCACGAGGGCCTGCTGGCCGACCAGGGGCGCGACCCGCGGCGGTACCTCGCGCAGTTCGGGGTCGCCGACGTGCTCGCCGACGCGGTCGACCTGGCCGCGTCGCCGCTGGTCAACGGCGGTGACGACGGGCCGCACGTCGTCACCGGGCCGATCGAGGTGACCGGTGCCCGCGCGGGCGACGTGCTGCGGGTCGACGTCCTCGACCTCGCGCGGCGCGTGCCGTACGGGTTCGTGTCCAACCGGCACGGGTACGGGGCGCTGGCCGGCGAGTACCCCGAGGACCTCGACTCGACGCCCACGCGGCACGTCGACGCGATGGTCTGCGACGGCACCGTGAGCCACTTCGCGTGGGTCGGCGAGCACGAGGGGCGCGACGTCGGGTACATGGACGCCGGCGGCGGGCGCACCGTGCGGTTCGGCCTCGCGCCGTTCCTCGGCCTCATGGGCGTCGCCCCCGACACCGACGAGCCCGTGCCGTCGGTGCCGCCCGGCCCGCACGGCGGCAACATCGACGTCAAGCACACGACGGTCGGCTCGACGCTCTACCTGCCGGTCGCGGTCGACGGTGCGCTGTTCTGCGCGGGCGACCCGCACTTCGCGCAGGGCAACGGCGAGGTCGCGCTCACCGCGCTCGAGGCGTCGCTGCGCGCGACGCTGCGGCTGACCGTGCTGCGGCCCGCCGACCGCACGGCCGTGCTCGGCGCGGCGGCCGGACCCGTCGTCGAGACCCCGACGCACTGGGTGCCGACGGGTCTGCACCCCGACCTCGACGAGGCGATGCGCGCGGCCGTGCGCAACGCGGTCGCGTTCCTGCACGGCCGGTTCGGCGTGCCGCGCGCGGTCGCGCTGGCCTACCTGTCGGCCGCGGGCGACTTCGAGGTGAGCCAGGTGGTCGACGCCGTCAAGGGCGTGCACTGCATGATCGCGAAGGCGGACTGGACCGCCTGGACGTGACGCGCAGGCCTCCCGGCGCCGGCTGGCGCGGCCGGGGCGGGGGCGGTCGGGGCGGGGCGGGTGCGCGCGGTCAGCGCGTGCCCGCCCCGGCGCGCACGCCCATCGCGACCGTGCTCGCGCGCACGGGCGCGGGCAGCGCCGTGCTGCCGGACAGGAACCGGTCGACGGCCGCGGCGGCGGCCCGCCCCTCGGCGATCGCCCACACCACGAGCGACTGCCCGCGGCCGGCGTCGCCCGCGACGAACACGCCGGGCGTCGTCGTCGCGTAGTCGTCGTCACGCTCGATCGCGCCGCGGGGACCGCGCGCGACGCCCAGCTCGTCGAGCAGCGCGCCCGGCTCGGCGCCCGTGAAGCCCAGCGCGAGCAGCACGAGGTCGGCCGGCAGCTCGCGGCGCGTGCCCGCCACCGGCACGAACCGGCCGGCGACCTGCTCGACGTCCTCGACCTCGACGGCACGCACGGCGCCCGCGCCGTCGTCGAGGAAGCGCACCGTGCTCGTGGCCCACACGCGCTCGCCGCCCTCCTCGTGCGCGCTGGCCGTGCGCAGCACGCGCGGGTACGTCGGCCAGGGCTGGTCGGCGGGGCGCTCCGTCGGCGGCGTCGGCAGGATCTCGACCTGGGTCACCGACCGCGCGCCCTGGCGCAGCGCCGTGCCCAGGCAGTCGGCGCCGGTGTCGCCGCCGCCCACGACGACGACGTCGAGGCCGGTCGCGACGAGCTGGTCCGGGACCGTGTCGCCGACCGCCGCGCGGTTCGCCTGCGGCAGGTACGTCATGGCCTGCTCGACGCCGCGCAGGTCGCGCCCGTCGACCGGCAGGTCCCGCGGGACCGTCGAGCCCGTGGCCAGCACGACCGCGTCGTACCGCGCTCGCAGCTGCGCGCCCGTGACGTCGACGCCGACGTCGACGCCCGTGCGGAACCGCGTGCCCTCGGCGGCCATCTGCGCCAGCCGCCGGTCGAGCACGCGCTTCTCGAGCTTGAACTCGGGGATGCCGTACCGCAGCAGGCCGCCCGCGCGGTCCGCGCGCTCGTGGACCACCACGGTGTGACCGGCGCGCGTGAGCTGCTGCGCGCACGCGAGCCCCGCGGGCCCGGACCCGACCACGGCGACCGTGTGGCCCGAGAGCCGCTCGGGCACCTGCGGCGCCAGCAGCCCGCGGTCGAACGCCTCCTCGGCGACCGCCACCTCGACGTTCCGGATCGTGAGCGGCTCACCGTTGATCCCCAGCACGCACGCGGCCTCGCACGGCGCCGGGCAGATGCGGCCCGTGACCTCGGGGAAGTTGTTGGTCGCGTGCAGCCGGTCGCACGCGTCGGCCCACTGCCCGCGCCACGCGAGGTCGTTCCACGCGGGCATCTCGTTGCCCAGCGGGCATCCGGAGTGGCAGAACGGGATGCCGCAGTCCATGCAGCGCCCCGCCTGGCGGCGCACGAGCGCGACGTCGTCGGGGTGACCCGCACGGTGCGCGTGCACCTCGCGCCAGTCGAGCAGGCGCACGGCCACGGGACGGTCGGCGGGCAGCTCGCGCCGCCGCGTCGTGAGGAAGCCGCGGGGGTCTGCCATGGTCGCTCCCGGGGTGGCACGGCGGTGGACGCACGCACGGGCGGCGGCGCGGCCGCACGCAGGCGCAGCGTGCACGCTAGGCCGCGCGCGGGCGGTCGCCGGGGGTCGGAGGTCCCGACCGGGCGGGACCTCCGCAAAGGCGTGGCCCGCAGGGCCGTGCCGTCCTAGCGTGCGACCGGGCTCGCACGGAGCCCCGCCGCGCGCGACGCGACGGCGCTCCCCCGGAGAGGCGTGACGACGGATGACGGTCCCGATGCGGGTGGACGGCCACGTCCACCACCGAGCAGCCCACCACTCCCACCGGAACCAGGAGCACCGTCGTGTTCGACCACCGTCTCTTCTCGATCCGTGAGTCCCGCCACCGCATCCACAACCCGCTGACCGCGCCGCAGCTCGCGACGCTCGGGGCCGCGCTCGACCTGCGCCCCGGCGCGACCGTGCTCGACCTCGCGTGCGGCTCGGGCGAGCTGCTCGCCACGTGGGCCCGCGACCACGGCGTCACCGGCCTCGGCGTCGACCTCAACCCCGACTTCCTCGCGCACGCCCGCGCGCGTGCCGACGCGCTCGGGGTCGGCGACCGCGTGCGGTTCGTCGAGGCCGACGCGAGCGGCTGGGTCGCCGACGCACCCGTCGACGTCGCGGCGTGCGTGGGCGCGACGTGGATCGGCGGCGGCGTGCCCGGCACGCTCGAGCTGCTGCGGCGCAGCCTGCGGCCCGGCGGGCTGCTGCTGGTCGGCGAGCCGTACTGGCGCGCCGTGCCGACGACGCCCGGCGAGCTCGCCGCGTGCGGCGTCCCGTCCGCCGACGCGTACCGCACGCTGCCGGGGCTCCTGGCCGGGTACGGAGACCTCGGGTACGACGTGGTCGAGATGGTGTGCGCGACCGAGGAGTCCTGGGACAGGTACCAGGCGTCCCAGTGGCTCACGATGCGCCGCTGGGCCGACGCCCACCCGCAGCACGACCTGCACGACGAGGTGCGCCGGCTGCTCGCGGAGGAACCCGCCCGGTACGCCGCGGGCACCCGTGCGTTCTTCGGCTGGGCCGTCGTCGCGCTGCTCGCGCGCTGACCGCGCGTCGGGGCGGCGGGTGCGCCCACCGCCCCGGCGCGGGCACCCGCGTGGGTGACGACCGCGCGTCCCGGGCGGGACCACCGCCCGGGACGCGCGAGGATGGGGCCGTGAACGCGCGCCGGGACCTTGAGGACGGGCCCGCGCGGGCACGGCACGCGTACTTCGACGACCCGTCGGGCGTCGTCGCGCTCGCGCACCGCGGCTTCGCGCTCGACGGGCGCGAGAACTCGCTCACCGCGTTCGGCACCGCCGTCGACCTCGGCTTCCGGTACGTCGAGACCGACGCGCACGCGACGTCCGACGGCGTGGCGGTCGCGCTGCACGACGACACGCTGGACCGCACGACCGACGCCGAGGGCGTGGTGTCGGAGCTGCCGTGGTCGGTCGTGCGGCGCGCCCGCATCGGGGGCGTCGACCCCGTGCCGCGGCTCGACGACGTGCTCGGCACGTGGCCTCACCTGCGCGTCAACGTCGACGTCAAGAGCGAGCGCGCGGTGCTCCCGGTCGTCGCGGCGATCGAGCGCACGCGCGCGCACGACCGCGTGTGCGTCGCGTCGTTCTCGGCGGCGCGACGGCGAGCGACGGTCGCGCGGCTGAGCCGACCCGTCGCGACGTCGGCGGCGACGGGCGAGGTCGCGCGCTTCCTCGCCGCGCACCGCGCGCACCTGCCCCGCCTCGCGGCACGCGCCCTGCGCGAGGTGGACGCGCTGCAGGTGCCGGCCGCGCAGGGCCGGCTGCGGGTCGTCGACGCGGGCACGGTCGCCGCCGCGCACGCCGCGGGCCGCGGCGTGCACGTGTGGACCGTGAACGACCCCGCCGAGATGCACCGGCTGCTCGACCTGGGCGTCGACGGGATCGTCACCGACCGCGCGGACCTGCTGCGCGACGTGCTGCGCGCGCGGGGCACCTGGGTCTGAGCGGACGGTCCCGCGCGGCGAGCCCCGCCGACCCGGACCTGTGGACGGGCGCGTCGGCGTCGGCGGCGTGGGCTAGCGTGCAGCGCGTGACGGCGGGGTTCGACGGGGCGGGCGGGCGGGGCCGGCTGCGCGTGCACACCTCGCCGCGTGCCGACGTGCTGGTCGACGCGCTCGCCGACGTCCTGGCCGACGTGCCGCCCGGCACCGACCCGTTCGCACGCGAGGTCGTCGCGGTGCCGACCCGGGGCGTCGAGCGGTGGGTCGCCCAGCGGCTGTCGCACCGCCTGGGCGCGGGCCCTGACGGCGAGGCCGGCGTGTGCGCGCGGATCGACTTCGACCCGCCCGCGCGGCTCGTGCGCGACGCGGTCGCCGCGGCCACGGGCACCGCGCGCGACGACGACCCGTGGGAGCCCGAGCGGCTCGTGTGGCACGTGCTGCGCGCGGTCGACGCGGCCGTCGCGGCGGGCGAGGCCTGGGCGCACCCGCTGGCCCGCCACGTCACCGACGAGCCGGGCGCGCGCGACGCCGTGCGGCGGGGCCGCCGGGTGCGGCTCGCGCAGCGTCTCGCGGGCGCGTTCACGGCGTACGCCGCGCAGCGCCCGTCGCTCGTGACGGCGTGGGCGGCGGGCGACGACGAGGACGGTGCGGGCGCGCCGCTGCCGGCCGACCTGGCGTGGCAGGCGCCGCTGTGGCGCGCGGTGCGCGCCGAGCTGGGCGTGGCGAGCCCGGCCGAACGGCTCGCGGACGCCGTGCGCGCGCTGACCGCCGACCCCGACGTCGTGGACCTGCCCCGGCGGCTGTCGGTGCTCGGGCCGACGCGGCTGTCGCGCGCACGTCGACGTGCTCGCGGCGCTCGCGGTGCACCGCGACGTGCACGTGTGGCTGCCGCACCCGTCGGACGCGCTGTGGCGCCGCGCGGCCCGCGGGGTCGAGCCCGCCGCACCCGCGACGCCCGCGCCGCGGCGCCGCGACGTGCCCGCTGTCGCGGTGCACCCGCTGCTCGCGTCGACCGCGCGCGACGCGACCGAGCTCGGCGCGCGCCTGACCGCCGCGGGCGCCGACGTGACGCACCACGCCGCGCCCGCTCCCCCGCCGACCGTGCTCGGCGCGGTGCAGGCCGCGCTGCGCGCCGACGAGCGGCCGGCCGTGCCCGCCGCCGTGGCGCCGGGCGACCGGAGCGTGCAGGTGCACGCGTGCCACGGGCGCGGACGGCAGGTCGAGGTGCTGCGCGAGGTCGTGCTCGGGCTGCTCGCGGACGACCCGACGCTGCAGCCGCGCGACGTCGTCGTGCTGTGCCCCGACGTCGAGGCGTTCGCCCCGCTGGTCGCGGCCGCGTTCGGCACCGCGGCGGGCGTCGACGCCCCGGACGTCGGCGGCGCGGACCACGGCACCCACCCGGGCCGCACGCTGCGCGTCCGGCTCGCCGACCGCGCGCCCGCGCGCACCAACCCGCTGCTGCGCGTGCTGTCCGACCTGCTCGCGCTCGCGGGCTCGCGCGTCACGGCCTCCGCGGTGGTCGACCTCGCGGGCCTGCCCGCGGTGCGGCGACGGTTCGGGTTCGACGACGCCGCCGTCGAGCGGCTGCGCGCGTGGGCGCTCGAGTCCGGCGCCCGGTGGGGCGAGGACCAGGCGCGGCGCGCGCGGTACGGGTTGGGCGCGGTCGCGCAGGGCACGTGGCGCACCGCGACCGACCGGCTCCTGCTGGGGGTCGCGATGGCCGAGGAGGACCACCGCTTCGTCGGGTCGGCGCTGCCGCTCGACGACGTCGACTCGACCGACGTCGACCTCGCGGGCCGGTTCGCCGAGCTCGTCGACCGGGTCACCGGCCTGCTGGCCGGGCTCGACGGCGAGCGGCCCGCGAGCGCGTGGCTCGCGACGCTCGAGCGCGCGCTCGTGCTGCTGACCGCCGCCGACCCCGACGACGCGTGGCAGGAGGTCGGCGCGCGGGCCGTGCTCGGCGACGTGCGCGCGTCGGCCGCGGGCACCGACGTGCCGCTGCGGCTCGCCGACGTCGTCGCGCTGCTCGAGCCGCGCCTCGCGGGCCGGCCCACGCGCGCCGGGTTCCGCACGGGTGCGCTCACGGTGTGCTCGCTCGAGCCGATGCGCGCGGTGCCGCACCGCGTGGTGTGCCTGCTGGGTCTCGACGACGGCGCGTTCCCGCGGGCGGGCACGCCCGACGGCGACGACGTGCTCGCGCGCGACCCGCTGGTCGGCGAGCGCGACCGCCGCACCGAGGACCGGCAGCTGTTCCTCGACGCGGTGACGGCCGCGGGCGAGCACCTCGTGGTCGTGCACAGCGGGGCCGACGAGCGCACCGGGGCGCCGCGCCCGCCGGCGGTGCCCGTGGGCGAGCTGCTCGACGCGGTCGACGAGGCGGTCGACCTGCCCGGCGGGGCGCGGGCGGCGCTCGTCGTGCACCACCCGCTGCAGACCGTCGACGAGCGCAGCTTCACGCCCGGCGCGCTGGGCCGCCCGGGGCCGTTCAGCTTCGACGACGTCGACCGGCGTGCGGCGCTCGTCGCGCGCGGGCCGCGGCACGTGCGCCCGCCGCTGCTGACCGCACCGCTGCCGCCGCTCGACCAGCCCGTGGTCGAGCTCGACGACCTGGCCGCGGTGCTCGAGCACCCCGTCAAGGC
Organism: Cellulomonas iranensis NBRC 101100 = JCM 18110; assembly: GCF_001552375.1. Lineage (GTDB taxonomy): Bacteria > Actinomycetota > Actinomycetes > Actinomycetales > Cellulomonadaceae > Cellulomonas > Cellulomonas iranensis. Next base: position 22,066 of record NZ_BCRB01000040.1, read on the forward strand.
GTTCGTGCGCCGCCGCCTGGGCGTCGTGGTCCCGGGCGAGGCCGACGACCTCGACGACCGGCTGCCGCTCACGCTGGGCCCGCTCGACGAGTGGGCGACGGGCGACCGGCTGCTCACGGCGGTGCTCGACGGCGTGGACCTCGCGCGCGCGGCCGCGGCCGAGCGTCGGCGCGGCCGCGTGCCGCCGGGGCAGCTGGGCGGTGCCGTGCTGCAGGACGTCGCGACGCGCGCGGGCGTGGTCGCGGAGGCCGTGGTGCCGCTGCTGGGCGCCCCGGCGACGGCGGTCGACGTGACCGTCCCGCTGCCGGGCGGCCGCACCCTCACGGGCACGGTGCCGGGGCTGCGCGGCGACGTCCTGGTGCGCGCGGTGTACTCGCGGCTCGGCGCGAAGCACCGGCTGCGCGCGTGGCTGCACCTGCTGGCCCTCGTGGCGTCGCCCGGCGCCCCGCCCGTGCGGGGTGCCGCGACCGTGGGCCGGGGCCCGGGCCGCCGCCCGTCGGCCGCGACGTCGTGGCTGCGCGCACCCGGCCCGGACGACGCACGACGCGTGCTGGGCGACCTGCTCGCGCTGCACGACCGCGCGCTGCGCGCGCCGCTGCCGCTGCCCGTGGCCGCCGGCGGCACGTACGCGCAGCGCCGCCACGGGCACGACGACCCTGCGGGTGCGCTCGCGGACGCCGAGCACACCCTGCGTGCGCGGTTCGAGCACACCGACGAGCACCACGTGCTCGCGTGGGGCGACGGGTTCACGCTGCTGCAGGTCGCGGGCGACCCGACGCCCGCGGACCGCGCCGCGTGGCCCGACGAGCCGACGCTGCTGGGTGCGCTCGCGCGCACGGCGTGGGACGCGCTGCTCGAGCACGAGGGGCAGGTGCCGTGGTGAGCGCACCCGTGTTCGACGTCTGCGGGCCGCTGCCCACGGGGACGACCGTGCTCGAGGCCAGCGCCGGCACGGGCAAGACGTTCACGATCGCGGCGCTCGCCGCGCGGTACGTCGCCGAGGGCCACGCGCGGCTGCCCGAGCTGCTGCTCGTGACGTTCGGCCGCATGGCGACGGGCGAGCTGCGCGAACGCGTGCGCGCCCGGCTGGTCGCGACCGAGCGCGCGCTGCGCGACCCGGGCGCGCGGACCAGCGACGACCCCGTGGTCCGGCACCTCGCGGCGGTCGACGACGCCGAGCTGCACCGGCGCCGCGCGCGGCTCACCGTCGCGCTGTCCGAGGTCGACGCCGCGACGATCACCACCACGCACGGGTTCTGCCAGCAGATGCTGCGCACGCTCGGCACGACCGCGGGCGGCGGGGTCGTCGAGCCCGGTGCGACGCTGCTGCCGGACGTCGCGGACCTCGAGGCCGAGGTGGTCGACGACCTGTACCTCGCGGCGTACGCGGGCACCGACGCCCCGGTGCTCGACGTCGACGACGCGCGGGCCGTCGCGCGCGCCGCCGTGAGCGACCACGCGGCGGTGCTGGCCCCCGACGAGGCACCGCCCGGGACCCCGCCCGACCACCGCGTGCGGCTCGCGCGCGCCGTGCGCCGGGAGATGGTGCGGCGCCGCCGCGCCGCGCACGTCGTCGACTACGACGACCTGCTGACGCTGCTGCTCGCGGCGCTCACCGACCCGGTGACGGGCCCGCCGGCCGCGCAGCGCGTGCGCGCGCGGTTCCGGGTCGTCATGGTCGACGAGTTCCAGGACACCGACCAGGTGCAGTGGCAGATCCTGCGCACCGCGTTCCACGGCCACCGCACGCTCGTGCTGGTGGGCGACCCCAAGCAGGCGATCTACGCGTTCCGCGGCGCCGACGTGCACACCTACCTCGAGGCGCGCGACGTCGCGACGACCGCGACGCTCCACCGCAGCTGGCGCACCGACGCCCCGGTGCTCGCGGGGCTCGGTCACCTGCTCGGGGGCGCGGCGCTGGGCGACCCCCGCATCGTCGTGCACCCCGTCGAGGCCGAGCACGCCGGCCACGGGCTCGACGGCGGCGCACCGGTCGTGCTGCGCCGCGTGACGCGGCGCGCGGTCGGCGCGGTGGGCGCCGTGCCGCCCGTCGCGGCGGTGCGCGCGCTGGTGGCGCGGGACGTGGCCGCGCAGACCGTCCGGACGCTGACCACGGCCCGCCTGCGCGACGGCGACGGCTGGCGCGCGGTGCTGCCGGGCGACGTCGCGGTGCTCGCGCGCCGCAACGCCGACGCGCTCGCGGTGCGCGACGCGCTCGCCGACGTCGGCGTCCCCGCGGTCGTCTCGGGCCTGTCGAGCGTCTTCACGACGCCCGCCGCGCGCGACTGGCTCGTGCTGCTCAGCGCGCTCGCGGCGACCGGCGACCCCGCGCGCGTCGCGGCGGCCGCGCTGACCCCGTTCGTCGGGTGGGACGGGGCGACGCTCGCGGTGGCCGACGACGCCGCGCGCGAGGACCTCGCGGACCGGCTGCGCGCGTGGTCGCACGTGCTGGCCGCGCAGGGCGTGGCGGCGCTGCTGCAGGCCACGGCCGCCGCGGGCCTGCACGAGCGGCTCGCGGCGCGCGTCGACGGCGAGCGCACGCTGACGGACGTGCGCCACGTCGGCGAGGTGCTGCACGCGGCGGCGCGCGAGCACGGCCTCGGGGCCGCGGCCCTCACCGAGTGGCTGCGCAGCCGGATCGACGAGGCGGGCGGCGACTACGCCGAGGAGCGCAGCCGACGCCTGGAGACCGACGCCGCCGCGGTCCAGGTCGTCACGGTGCACGCCGCCAAGGGGCTGGAGTTCCCGGTCGTGCTGGTGCCGTACGCGTGGGACCGGTGGGTCGACACGACGCCCGCGGTGCTGCGGTACCACGACGACGACGGCACGCGCCGGCTGCACGTCGGCGGGCGCGGCAGCCCGGGCTACGAGGACGCCCGCGAGCGCGACCAGGCGGAGCAGGCGGGTGAGGAGCTGCGGCTCGCGTACGTCGCGCTGACGCGCGCGGCGCACCAGGTGGTCGCGTGGTGGGCGCCGAGCAAGAACTCCGCGACCGGCGCGCTGTCGTGCCTCGTGCTGGGCGCGCGCGACGCCGAGGGCCGCCCGCCGGCCGCGGTACCGGTGCCGCGCGACGACCATGCCGCGGCGGCCTTCGACGCGCTCGCGGCGGGCTCGGGCGGGACGGTCGTGCACGAGGTGGTCGACGGGCCCGCGCCGGTCGTGCGGTGGCAGCCCGCCCCGGCCCCGGCCGTGCCGCTCGAGGTCGCCGCCTGGCGTCGCACCGTCGACGCCGCGTGGCGGCGCACCTCGTACTCGGGTCTCACGGCGGCCGCGCACGACGCGGCCCCGCACCGGGCGGGCGTCGCCGACGAGCCCGAGGACCCGGGCGTGCAGGACGAGGCGGACGGTCCGGTGGGGACCGGCTCCCCCGCCGACGCCGACGGTGCGCTGCGTGACGTGCCGTCGCCGCTGGCCGACCTGCCGGGCGGGACGGCGTTCGGCACGCTCGTGCACCACGTGCTGGAGCACGTCGACACCGCTGCTCCCGACCTGGCCGCCGAGGTGCAGGCCCGCTGCGCCGAGGCCGCGGGTGCCGGTGCGGCGCTCGGCCTCGAGCCCGACGCGCTGGCCGCCGCGCTGCTGCCGTCGCTGCGGACGCCCTGCGGCCCCCTGCTGGGCGGGCGCGCGCTGGCGGACGTCGCACCGGGCGACCGGCTCGCCGAGCTCGACCTGGAGCTGCCGCTCGCGGGCGGCGACCTGGCCGCGCGGCGTGCCGCGACGCTCGACGACGTCGCGCACCTGCTGCGCACGCACCTGGCGGGCGACGACCCGTACCGCGCCTACGCCGACCGGCTCGCGGCGCTGCACGCCGACGAGCGCACGCGGCCCGGCGCGCTGCGCGGGTACCTGACCGGCAGCATCGACGCGGTGCTGCGCGCCGAGGTCGACGGCACCACCCGGTACGTCGTCGTCGACTACAAGACCAACCGGCTCGCCCCGCCCGACGAGCCGCTGACCGCGTGGCACTACCGCCCGGCCGCGCTGCACGCCGCGATGCTCGACGCGCACTACCCGCTGCAGGCCCTGCTGTACCAGGTGGGGCTGCACCGGTTCCTGCGGTGGCGGCTGCCCGGGTACGACCCCGAGCGGCACCTCGGCGGTGCGGCGTACCTGTTCGTGCGCGGCATGGCGGGGCCGGGCACGCCCGTGGTGGACGGGTCGCCGTGCGGCGTGGCGTCGTGGCGTCCGCCCGCGGCGCTGGTCGTCGCGGTGTCCGCGCTGCTCGACGGCGCACCGCCAGCGGGGGCGGCACGGTGACGGCGCGGCCGGGCGGCGGTGGGCTGCCTGGGCAGGGGGCGGGTGCGGCGGACGCGAGCGGGACCGGTGCGCCGACGGACGGCGCGGTGGTGAACGCGGCCACGGTGGACGGGACGGCGCCGGACCGCACGGCGCCCGGCGCGACGACCGCCGCAGTGGTCGCCCCCGCACCCGATCCCGGCGACCCCCGGCGGCCGTGGCGCGCGGGCCCGCTGCTCGCGACGTTCGCCACGGCGGGCGTGCTGACGTCGGCCGACGTGCGGGTCGCTGAGCGGCTCGGCGCGCTGACCGGCGAGGACGACGCGACCGTGCTGCTCGCCGCGGCCCTCGCGGTCCGCGCGGTGCGGGCGGGGTCGGTGTGCGTCGACCTCGCCGACGCGCCGTCGCTCGTGGCCGAGGGCCCGCCCGACGCACCCGACGTGCCGCCGCCCGACGTGCCGCTGCCGTGGCCCGCGCACGACGCCTGGACGGCCGCGGTGCGGCGCAGCCCGCTGGTCGCCGACGGCCCCGACGGGCCCGCGGACCGGCCGGTGCGCTGGGTCGACGGCCGCGTCTACCTCGACCGGTACTGGCGCGACGAGCAGGTGGTGCGCCGCGAGGTGGACGCCCGACTGGGCGGCGTGCTGCCCGTCGACGACGCCGCGCTGCGGGCCGCCGTGGCCGCGCGGTTTCCCGGCCCCCGGGACGCGCGCCAGCGGGTCGCGGCCGCGACGGCGGCGCTGTCCCGGCTCACGGTGCTCACGGGCGGTCCCGGCACGGGCAAGACGACGACGGTCGCGCGCCTGGTCGCGGTGCTGCGCGACGTGCACGGCCCCGGGCTGCGGGTCGCGCTCGCGGCGCCGACGGGGCGCGCGGCGGCCCGGCTGCAGGAGGCCGTGACGGCCGAGCTGGACCGGCTCGCGCGCGAGGACGACGTGCGCGGCGGCGCGCAGGTGGACGAGGTCGCGGCGCCCGTCGCCGCGGCGACCGCGCGGCTCACCGCCTCGACCGTGCACCGTCTGCTGGGCTGGCGGCCGTCGAGCACGCGGTTCGCGCACGACCGCACGCACCGGCTCCCGCACGACCTGGTCGTGCTCGACGAGGCGTCGATGGTGTCGCTGCCGCTGCTGGCGCGCGTGCTCGACGCGCTGCGCCCCGACGCGCGGCTCGTGCTCGTCGGCGACCCCGACCAGCTCGCGTCGGTCGAGGTCGGCGCCGTGCTCGGCGACCTCGTGGCGCGGCCGGCGCCGCCCGGTCCGCTGCCCGCGCGGCTCGCGACGCTCCTGCCGGATGACGTCCCGACCGCACCGCCACCGGGTCGGGCCGCCGGGTCGCCGGACCCCTCGGACGTCCCCGAGCCGCAGGTCGACCACGCGCGCGACGCGGCGGCGCTGCACGCGGGCGTCGTGCGGCTCGTCGTGCCGCACCGGTTCGGCCACGACCTGGGCGTCCTGGCCGACGCGGTGCGCCGCGGCGACGCGGACGCGGCGCTCGCGCTGCTGCGCACGCCCGGCGCGCACTGGTCGCTAGTCGAGCCCGCGGGCGACGTGCCGACCGACGCCGAGGTCGCGGCCGTGCGCGACGCCGTCGCGACCACGGGGGCGCGCGTCGTCGCGGCCGCGCGGGCCGGGGACGCGGCGGGCGCGCTCGCGGCGCTCGGCGAGCACCGCCTGCTGCTCGCGCACCGGCGCGGGCCCGCGGGCGTCGCGCGCTGGGCGGCGCTCGCGCAGCGGTGGGTCGAGGACGCGACGCACGACCCGGCCCCGGGCGCGTGGCCCGCGGGGCGGCCGCTGCTCGTCACGACCAACGACCGCACGACGGGCCTGTCGAACGGCGACACGGGCGTCGTGGTGGCCGACGGGCACGGCGGGGTCGTCGCGGCGTTCGGCGACCCGGCCGCGCCGCGGCTGGTGCGCCCGCACCGGCTGCCCGCGGTCGAGACCGTGCACGCGATGACGGTGCACCGCGCGCAGGGCAGCCAGCTCACGACGGTCACGGTGGTGCTGCCCCCTGCGTCGTCACCGCTGCTGACGCGCGAGCTGCTCTACACGGCGATCACGCGCGCGCGGGAGCACGTGCAGGTCGTCGGGTCGGGCGACGCCGTGCGCGCGGCCGTCGAGCGGCCCGTGCGCCGTGCGAGCGGGCTGCGGTTCGACCGCTGACGCGCGGCGGCCGCGGGGACGCCCGGTCCGCCGCGCGAGGACGCCGTCCGAGGCCCCCGGTCAGCCGAGGATCGAGCGCGTCACCGCGACCTGCTCGGTGAGCACCGCACCGATGACCTGCTGCGTGCCGTTGATCTCCTCGACGATGCTGCGGATCCCCGCGAGCGCGGTGACGGTCGCGGCGACCTGGCGCTGGATCTCGGCGACCCGGCTGCCGACCTCGGTGGTCGCGCGCGCCGTCTGGTCGGCGAGCTCCTTGACCTCGTTGGCGACGACCGCGAACCCGCGCCCGGCGTCGCCCGCGCGCGCGGCCTCGATGGACGCGTTGAGCGCGAGCAGGTTGGTCTGCGCGGCGACCGTGCCGATGGTCCGCACGACCTGCCCGATCTCCTCGCTGGACCGGCCGAGCCCGGCCACGTCGTCGTCCGCGGCCTGCACGAGGCGCTGCCCCTCGCCCGCGACCGTGGTCGCGGCCAGGACGTTGCGCTCGACCTCCTCGATCGACGCGACGAGCTCGCGCCCCGCGGTCTGCAGCTGCTCGGCAGCGGTGAAGCGCGTGAGCGCCTGGCCGATGAGGTAGGCGGTGTCCTGCAGGGCGGCCCGCCGGCTGGGCGTGAGGTCGACGCGCTCGAGGACGAAGAAGTCCATGGTGCCGAGCACCTGGCCGTCGACCACTATCGGCAGGCACACGCCGGACTGCACGCCGGCGGCGCGCGCGACGGGCGCGCGGACGCAGTCGGCGACCTCGGCGAGGTCGGGGACGAACACGAGGTCGCGGGACCGCCAGGCGCGGCCCGCGAGCCCGACGCCCTCGGCGAACGTGGCCTCGCGCGTGACGCGCCGGAACTCGGCCCCCGCGTCGCCGGACTCCTGCACGAACCGCAGCACGCGGTCCTTCTCGTCGACGGCCCAGTACGAGCCGTAGGCCCAGCCGAAGCCGGTGCGGATCGTGTCGAGCGCGCCCGCGAGCGCGTCCTGGGCGGTCGAGGCGCCCGAGACGGCGTGCAGCACGGCGGTGCTGGCGTTCGTGTCGGCCTCGGCCTCGGTCTGCCGGCGCGCCACGACGACGCGCTCGAGTGCCTGCGACGCGACGACCGCGACGGCCTCGAGGACGGCGCGCCGCTCGGCGGTGAGCTCGAGCACCTCGGTCGAGAAGAAGTCCATGGTGCCGATGACCTCGCCCTCGGCGAGCAGCGGCACGCACACGGCCGACCGGACGCCCGCGGCCCGCGCGACGGGTGCGCGCACGCAGTCGGTGAGCTCGGCGAGGTCGTCGACGGCGACGAGCCGGCGCTCGCGCCACGCGCGCCCGGCGAGCCCGACGCCCTCGGGGAACGTGGCCGTGCGCGTGACGCGGCGGAACTCCTCCCCGGCGTCGCCGGACTCGGCGACGAACCGCAGGGCCCTCACCTCGGCGTCGACTGTCCACGCCGACGCGTACGCCCAGCCGAGCTGCTCGCGCACGACGGTGACGGCGGCGGTGAGGCCCGCGGTCACGTCGCGGACGCCCGCGAGCGCGTCGACCAGCCGCGTGATCGCGCGGACGTCGGCGCGGGCGGCCTCGGCCTCGGCGGCGAGCCGGGCGGTGTGCGATCGGGTGGCGGAGCGGATCATGGCGAGTCCTTCGGGCGTCGGCCGGGGCTGGGCGACGCCGGGCTGAGGCGACCCGCGCGCGCCCGGTCGGGTGCTCGTGCGCGCTGGTGGCGGGTGCGCCACGGGTGGGGCGCCCGGTCAGGATGCGCTGTGCACACCGGGTCGGCCTTCCCACGCACGTCCCGGCCCGGAGTTTCCACCGCTCGGCCGAACGCCGGGAGGTGCGCGACCGGGCGGAACCACCGCAAGCCGGCCGCGCCGCACACGGACGGGTCACACGGGTCACGCGGGGCGAGACGTCTCAGGCCGCGCGGGGTCTCACCCGCCGGTACCGCACGTGACCCGGGCGTCGCGTCCCGGCCGCGGTGCCCGCCGCCGCGAGCGCACGCACCGCACCGGGCCCGAGGGGCGCCAAGGCGGCCGCGCGCCCCGGCAGGGGGCGTGCGACGCCGACCAGCAGGGACACCCGGGTCGCGCCGGCGCGCAGCACCACACGCGCGTACTCGGTCCCCGTCCGCCAGGCGAGGTCGTCGACCTCGTCCCACGCGACCCGCAGCGTCCGGTCGCCGATCGCGACCACCAGCGCGTCCTCGCCGGCCGTGGCGGTGCACGGCACCGTGCGCCACCGGAACGGCAGCGTCACGGCGGCGACGAGGGGCAGGCAGAGCAGCAGCGCGCCGGCGACGACCACGAGGCGCCCCGCGGCGGAGTCGCGCCCGGCGAGGAGCACGGCCGCGGCGGTCAGCACCGCACCGCCGGCGAGGACGGCAGCGGCGACCGCGAGCGCGAGCGTGCGTAGGCGCGCCGGCACGGCGGCGAAGCGCAGGACGTCACCGGCGGGGGTCGGCTGCCACGCGGGGGCCACGTCGCGGCCCTCGTGCGGGACGGCGGCGGTGCGACCCGGGCGCGGCGTCGGCACGGGGGCGCTCCTCTCGTCGTCGCGGACCACGGACCGACGGGGCGGCGGTCGACCGCAGCCTACGGCCGGGTCGCCCGGCACGAGCGGTGCGCGTCGGCCGCACCGGAATTCTCAACTACGGTGTCTCGTTGAGAACGGTTCCGGGCAGCGGCAGGGTCCGGGCCACGATCGGGAGGTGCACGGATGATCGGCCAGCGGGTCACGCGCCAGCGCGTGGCGATCTCGGAGCTGCTCGAGGACGTCGAGGAGTTCCGCAGCGCGCAGCAGATCCACCAGCTGCTGCAGCAGCGCGGTCACGAGATCGGCCTGGCCACCGTGTACCGGACGCTCAACGCGATGGCCGAGCAGGGTGCGCTCGAGGTCATGCTGCAGCCCAACGGCGAGCACACCTACCTGCGGTGCGAGCCGCGCAGCGAGCACCACCACCACCTCGTGTGCCGGGTCTGCGGGCGCACGGTCGACGTCGCGGCGCCCGAGCTCGAGCAGCTCGTCGAGGCGCTCGCCTCGACGCACGACTTCACGGACGTCGAGCACTCGATCGACTTCCTCGGCACGTGCCGGGAGTGCGCGGCGGTCTGAGCCGCCGGCGACGCGCCGTCGCTCACCCGGCCGCGACCGCCTCGAGCACCGCGCGGAACGCCTCGACCGCGGGGGCCCCGGCCGCCGCGTCGCGACGCGACGTGAACACCGTGCGGTGCGGGTCGCCCGGCAGCGGCACGAGCCGGCACGTCGTCGTCCGCTCGCGCCACACCAGCCCCGGCAGGATCGCGACGGCGTTGCCGGACTCGACGAGCCGGATCTGCGCCTGCAGGTCGGCGGTCTCGTACCGCACGTCGGGCTCGAACCCGGCCGCGCGGCACGTCTCCTCGGCGAAGTGCCGCGACGCGGTGCCGCGCGGCTCCATGACCCACGGCACGCGCGCGGCGTCGGCGAGGTCGCGGACGCGCTCGCGCGTGACGCCGACGGGTGGCAGCGCGAGCCGCAGCGGGTCGGTGACGAGGTCGCGGCGGTCCAGGCCCGGCAGCCACGGCGCGGCGTGCGCGGGGTACTGCTCGGCGACGACGAGGTCGAAGTCGCGCGCCCACGTGTCGTGCAGCGCCTGCGCGGGCTCGCGCTGCACCATCTCGACCCGCACCTGCGGGTGCTCGTCCGCCGCGCGGCGCAGCGCGGCGGGCATGAGCGCGAGGGCGGCGGACTGGAACACCGCGACGCGCACGGTGCCGCGCACCTCGGTGAGCGACGCCGCGAGCGCGGCCTCGGTGCGCTCGACGGTGTCGAGCAGGGCCTCGGCGGCCTCGACGAGCACGAGCGCCTGCGGGGTCAGCCGCACGCCCCGGCCGACCTTGCGCAGCAGGGGCACGCCGGCCTCACGCTCGAGCTGCGTGAGCTGTTGCGACACGGCGGACGGGCTGTAGCTGAGCGCCTGCGCGGCGGCCGCCAGCGTGCCGCGCACGGCGACCTCGCGCAGGATGACGAGACGGCGCAGGTCCAGCACGGCGGCCTCCGGCGGTGACGCGGCCCGGCGCGGGACGCCCGGGCACCGTTCAGCAGATCTGACGAGTATCGGTGAGAAACGGTCGCTTCCCCTGACGACTCACCGCTCCCGATACTGACGCCACACCCGGCCGGGCACCGGCGGGACGACGCAGCGGCAGCGAGGACACGATGACCGGCACGGCGACCCACCCCGACGGCACGACCGACCGCGACCCGGCCGCCGACCACGCCGACGAGGTCGTCGCGCTCGTGCGGCGCTGGCTGCGCGAGGCCGCGCGGCACCCCGTCGACCCCGCCGCGGCGCACCTCGCGGCGCTCCTGCGCGAGCCCGACGGCCTGGCGTTCGCGGTCGGCTTCGTCGACGGCGTCGTGCGGCCCGAGGACACGCGCGTCGCGGCGCGGCGGCTGCGCGAGCTGGCCGCGCGCCCGCCGCGGTTCCTCGC
>NZ_BCRB01000041.1 GCF_001552375.1 Cellulomonas iranensis NBRC 101100 = JCM 18110
GCGCGCGGCGCGGCGCGGCGCGCGACGACGGCCGCGACGGCCGCGAGCGCGAGGCCGCCGACGGCGATGCGGGCGGCGCCGAGCACGAGGGGGTCGGTGGTGGGGCCGAGCGCCTGCGCGGTGCCGGTGGTGCCGAAGCAGACGGCGGCGAGGAGGACGGCGAGGACGGCGCGCACCCGCGGATTGTTACACAATCACTGGAATGGCGTCGCGGCGACGACGCAGCCCCCGGTAGCGTCGCCGCGCATGACCCCCGACGCACACCTGCGCCAGGTGGCCGACGACGCGATCGCGTCCGCCACGACCGACCCCGACGACGACACCGACGCCCTCGCCGGCGTCGTCGCCCGCGTGACCCGCACCGCCCCGGGCGCGCCGCCCGACCCCGCGACGTCCGAGGTGCTGCTCGACGCCGCGTGGGGCGCCGCCGACCGGCGGACCCGCGCACCCCTGACGCCCGCGCACCGCGTGGCCATGGCGTCGGGGTCGAAGGGCCTCACCGCGCTCGCGACCCTCGCGCTCGTCGCCGACGGCACGCTGGCCCTCACCACCACCGCGCGGTCGCTGCTCGGCGACGACCTCCCGCTCGTCGCCGACGACGTCACGGTCGAGCACCTGCTCGCCCACCGCTCCGGCATCGGCGACTACCTCGACGACGACGCCGACCTCACCGAGCACCTCATGCCCGTGCCCGTGCACCGGCTCGTCGACCCCGAGGACTACCTGCCGATCCTCGACGGCCACCCGACGCTGTTCCCCGCGGGCAGCGACTTCGCGTACTGCAACGGCGGGTTCGTGCTGCTCGCGCTGCTCGCGCAGCGCGCCTCGGGCGTGCCGTTCCACACGCTCGTGCGCTCGCGCGTGCTCGAGCCCGCGGGCATGGCGTCGACCGGCTACCCGCGGTCCGACGCGCTGCCCGCCGACGCGGCGACCGGGTACGTGCTCGTCGACGGCGAGTGGCGCAGCAACGTGCACCACCTGCCCGTCGTGGGCGGCGGCGACGGCGGCGCGTACACCACGACGGCCGACGTCGAGCGGCTGTGGGGCGCGCTGCTGTCCGGGCGGATCGTGCCCGCGGACCTCGTCGCCCGGATGCGGGAGGTGCTCAGCGACACCGAGGACGGCCGCTACGGGCTGGGCCTGTGGCTGCCCGAGCCGGACGGCGCGGTCTCGCTCGAGGGTCAGGACACGGGCGTGTCGTTCTGGTCGCAGCACGACCCGAGGACGGGCCTGACGATCACGGTGGCCGGCACGACGGCCGACGCGGCCTGGCCCGTCGCCCGCGCGCTGCGGGAGGCGCTGGACGCCTGACCGTCCGGCGGACGCCGTCCGCGGGTGGGACGCCCGCGGGATACTCGTGCGACCGCGTCGAGAGGACCCTCATGACCACGCTGCGCTCGATCCTGCTGTTCGTGGCCGCCGCCGGGCTCGAGATCGGCGGGGCGTGGCTCGTGTGGCAGGGGCTGCGCGAGCACAAGGGCTGGGTGTGGGTCGGTGCGGGCGTCATCGCTCTGGGGCTGTACGGCGCCGTGGCGACGCTGCAGCCCGACGCGCACTTCGGGCGGATCCTCGCGGCGTACGGCGGCGTGTTCGTGGCCGGGTCGCTCGCGTGGGGCATGGTGGTCGACGGCTTCCGGCCCGACCGGTGGGACGTCGCGGGGGCGCTCGTGTGCCTGGTCGGCGTCGCGCTCATCATGTACGGGCCGCGCGCGGCCGCCTGACCCGGCGCCGGGCGCCCGGCGCGGGGCCGCCGCCCCGGCACGCGCGCGACCTGCGGCGTCGTGACGTTTGTGCGTGCGGGCGGCCGTGCACCAGGCTGGGCCCGACGGTCCGGGACGCACCGGCCGCGCGACGGCGGGAGCGGACATGGGCAAGCCCAGGCGGGTCGGGATCCTCACCGCGGGCGGCGACAGCCCCGGCCTCAACGCGGCGATCCGCGGGTTCGGCAAGACCGCCATCGCGCACTACGGCATGGAGCTGTTCGGGTTCCGCGACGGCGTCACGGGCCTGGTCGAGAACCGGTACGTCGAGCTCGACGGCAAGGCGCTGTCGGGGATCCTCACGGTCGGCGGCACGATCCTCGGCACGAGCCGCGACAAGGTGCACCGGTACGTCGTGGACGGCGAGCCGCAGGACATGGTGCCCCGCGTCGTCGAGAACTACCGCGCGCTCGGCCTGGACGCGCTCATCATGCTCGGCGGCGGCGGGACCGCGAAGAACGCGATGCGCCTGGTCGACGCGGGGCTCAACGTCGTGCACCTGCCGAAGACCATCGACAACGACATCGCCGAGACCGACACGACATTCGGGTTCGCGACCGCCACCGAGATCGCCACCGAGGCGGTGGACCGCGTGCACTCGACCGCGCACAGCCACCACCGGATCATCCTCACCGAGATCATGGGGCACCGGGCGGGCTGGCTGACGCTCGCGGCGGGCATCGCCGGCGGCGCCGACATCATCCTCATCCCCGAGATCCCCTACACGATCGAGTCGGTCGCGGAGACGATCAAGCAGCGCACCGCGCGCGGCTCGTCGTTCTCCGTCGTCGCCGTCGCGGAGGGCGCGCGCGACGTCGACGACACCGCCGACTACGAGGCGGCGCAGCTGCTCGTGAAGTCCGCGAAGACCCCCGAGGCGCGGCGCGCCGCGAAGACGCACCTCAAGCACGTCGAGGACGCGCAGCGCGAGCACTCGTTCAAGCTGGCCCGCGAGCTCGAGGCAGCGACGGGCCTGGAGTCGCGCGTGACGATCCTCGGGTACGTGCAGCGCGGCGGGGCGCCGTGCGCCGCCGACCGGCTGCTCGCGACGCGCCTCGGGGCGGCCGCGGCCGACCTGGTGCAGCGCGGCGAGTTCGGCGTGATGGTCGCGGCGCGCGGCGACGAGGCCGTGCCCGTGCCGCTCGCGGACGTCGCGGGCAAGGTCAAGCTCGTGCCCACCGACCACGCGTGGATCGCCGCCGCGCGGCAGGTGGGCACGGGCCTGGGCGACTGAGCGTCAGCCCGCGAGCCCGGCCACGAGCCGCTCGGCCACCGCGCGCGCGGCCGCGAGCGCGGACTCGTCCGCGTCGACCGCGGGGAACCCCTGCGGCAGGCCCGCGAGGACCTCGTGCAGCAGCGCGCGCCGCCGGGGTGCGCGCTGCGGCACGGGCAGGGTCTGCAGCGCGGCCGCGAGCCGGTCCAGCAGCGCGGCGGGCAGCAGCGCGTCCCAGCGGTCGCGCTCGGCACCGCGCCCCCACGTGGTCGCCGCGCGCGGCACGTCACGCAGCGCCTCGGTCGCCGCGGCGTCGACCTGCCCGTCGACGACCGCCACGCCGTAGTCGCGGCGCGCGGCCCCGACCGACACGAGCCCCGACACGACGTCCGCCAGCACGGCCGCGACGTCCCGCTCGAACGGGTCGCCGTAGCCGCCCGCACCGGCCGTGCGCAGCACCACGCGGTCGCCGGGCGCGAGGGGCACCGTGTCGACCACGACGAGCCGCCGCTCGTCGGGGCGCCCGGGGTTCACCAGCAGCTCGGTGGCCGCGCCCGCGCCGCCGCCCGCGTAGCCCCACGGCCGGAACCGCGTGCGCTCGAGGCCGCGCGCCAGGAGCGACCCGTGCTCGAGCGCCTCGATCTCGAGCTCGAGGCCGCAGCCGCCGCGCCACCGCCCGGGACCCGCCGAGTCGGGGCGCACGTGGTAGCGCAGGACGCGCACGCCGACCGTGGCCTCGACCACCTCGACCGGGTTGTTGGCGAGGTTGGAGATGCCGCTGTCGCGCCCGTCGACGCCGTCGGCGCCCGCACGCCCGCCGGTGCCGCCGACCATCGGCTCGACGACCTGCACGGTCCCGCCCGCGGCCGACGCGAACACCACGGGCACGACCAGGCCGCTGGACGCCGCGGGCAGCACGTCGGGTGCGGCCTGCACGAGCGCACCGGACACGACGTCGTTGACGCGGGACACGGTCGCGTGGCGCACGCCCACCGCGGCGGGCTCGCGCGCGTTGAGCAGCGTGCCGTCGGGCGCGTGCAGGTCGACGACGTCCATGAGCCCGCCGTTGAGCGGCACGTCGGGGTCGAGCGTGCCGACGAGGGCGAACACCCGCGTGAGGACCCACGAGTGCGCGCGCCCCTGCGTGACCATGTTGAGCGCGGCCTCGACCTGCGGGTCGGTGCCGGTGAAGTCGAGGCGCAGGTGCCCGCCGCGCACGGTCGCCCGGAGCGCGACCCGCAGCGGCAGGTCGCTCACGGCGTCGTTGTCGAGGTAGTCGTCGAAGACGTACTCGCCGTCGGCGAGGCGGGACAGCGCGCGCCGGGCCCGCGCGGCCGTCTGCTCGCGCGCGTGCGCACCGATCTGCGCGAGCCCGTCCCCGGGGTGCGCGGCGACGAGGTCCGCGACGCGCGTGCGGCCGCGGTCGAGCGCCGCGAGCATCGCGTGCAGGTCGCCGTCGTTCTGCTCGGGCGTGCGGGAGTTGGCGCGCAGGAACGCGTCGACGGCGGGCACGACGCGGCCGCCCGCGACGTACTTCACGGGCGGGATGCGCAGCCCCTCGGCGTGCACGGTGTCGTTGCGCACGCTCACCGACGACGGCACGCGCCCCCCGATGTCGGACACGTGGATGAACGTCCAGCCGTACCCGACGACCTCGTCGCCGTCGAAGTACGGCGCGATCGCGTGCACGTCCGGCAGGTGCGTGGACAGCGCCCCCGAGGTGTACGGGTCGTTGGTGAGCACGACGTCGCCGGGCGCGAGACCCTCGCGCTCGGCGACCGTGCGCACCGCGTGGGACACGTCGAGCCCGAGGAACCCGGAGACGCCGATGCCCTGCGGGTAGGCGACGAACCGGCCCGAGGTGTCGGCGATCGCGCACGCGAAGTCCGCGGTCTCGCGCACGTACAGGCTGCGGCTCGCGCGCTGCAGCGTGAGCGACATCTCCTCGGTCGCGGCGACCAGACGCGTCTGGCCGAGCTCGCGCTCAAGCACCGTGAGCACTGCGGTCCCCTCCCTGCGTGGTGGCCGTGCGGGTGAGCACGAGGTCGGCGGCGGCGTCGAGCGTGACGGTCCATCCGGGCGGCACGACGACGCTCGTGTCGCCCTTCTCGACCACCGCCGGCCCGGGCACGGCGTCGGTCGTGCCGTCGGGCGCGGGGGCGAGCACGGCGGCGTCGTGCCAGCGGCCGTCGACCCGCAGCCGCCGGTGCGCGACCGTGCGCAGGCCGTCGCGGGCCCCGGTGCGCACGACGGGCGCCTGCGCGCCGCGCACGGCCACGCGGACGGCCTCGACGACGACGGGCACGCTCGGGTCGGCGAAGCCGTGGTAGCGCGTGTGCGCCTGCGCGAACAGGTCGGCGACGTCCGCGGCGCGCAGCGGCGGGAGCCCGGCGCGCACGTCCGGCGTGCCGACGTGCGCGACGTCGACGGTGAGCGTGGTCGGCTGCGCGTCGTAGCGGGCGTCGACCGCGACCGTGAGCTCGCCCTCCGTGCCGACGCCCTGCTCCTGCAGCCAGTCCACGGCGGTCGCGGCGAGCGCACGCACGACCGCGTCGACCTCGCGCGTGCCCGCGTCGTCGGCGCGCGCGTGGATCGAGCGCACGAGGTCGCGCCGCACGGGCGCGAGGGCCGCGCCGAGCGCGCAGAACGTGGCGGCGGCGGCGGGCACGACGACCCGCCGGACGCCGAGCTCGTGCGCGAGCAGCGCGGTGTGCGTGCCGCCGGCACCGCCGAACGCCACGAACGTGAACGCGTCCGGGACCTCGCCGTGGCGCGCGAGCACGGTGCGGACCCGGGTGGACATGCCGGCGGTCGCGGTGCGCAGCACGGCGTCGGTGACGCCCGTCGCGTCGTCCGTGCCGGGGTCCGCGAGCGCGGCGCCGAGCGCGTCGAGCGCCGCGGTCGCGGCGGCCGCGTCGAGCCGCATGCGGCCCTGCAGGAACGCGCCGTCGGCGATCGCGCCGGCGTGCACGTACGCGTCGGTGAGCGCGGGGTGCTGCCCGCCCTGGCCGTACGCGACGGGCCCGGGCACGGCGCCGACGCTGCGGGGGCCGACGCGCAGCGCGACGACCGCGCCCGACCCGTCGGCCCACGCGACGGACCCGCCGCCGGCCCCGATCGCCTCGACGTCGACCACGGGCATCGTGAGCGGGTGGTCGCCGATCGACGTCGTCGTGGTGACCGCGGGGTGCCCGGACCGCACGACGCCGATGTCGCTGCTGGTGCCGCCCATGTCGAGCGTCACGACGTCGCGGTCGGGCCAGAGCAGCCCGGCGGCCGACACGCCCGCGGCGGGGCCGGACAGCACGGTGGTGACGGGGCGCTCGAGCGCGGCGGCGAGCGACACCGAACCGCCGTTGGACGTCGAGATGAACAGGGGGGCGGTGAGGCCGAGCTGCGCGACCCGGTCGCGCAGCGACGTGAGGTACGCGGTCATGAGCGGCCGGACCTGCGCGTCGAGGACCGCGAGGACCGTGCGCTCGTACTCGCCGGACTCGGGCCACAGCGCGCCCGCGGACGTGACGGGCACCCCGAGGTCGGCGGTGAGCCGCGCGGCGAGGGCGGCCTCGGCGGCGGGTGCCGCGTACCCGCCCACCAGGCAGACCGCGACCGCCGCGGCGGTCGTCGCCGCGAGCGCGTCCCGGGCCGCGGCGTACGCGGGCTCGTCCAGCGTCGCGACGGGGGTGCCGTCGGCGCCGAAGCGCAGGTCGACCTCGACGACGCGGTCGCGCGGCACGAGCGGTGCGGGCGGCGCCGCGTGCAGGTCGAACGAGCGGGGCAGCCGCGCGCGGCCGATCTGCACGAGGTCGCGGTGCCCGCGGGACGTGAGCACCGCGACGCGCGCGCCCCGGCGCTGCAGGATCGCGTTGAGCCCGATGGTCGTGCCGTGGGTGACCGACGCGACGTCCGCGAAGGCCACGCCGCGTTCGGCGAGGCCGCGCAGCCCCTCCTCGACCGCGGCGGCCGGGTCGTGGGGCGTGCTGGCGACCTTGTGCGCGACGAGGCGGGACAGGTCGTGGCCGGTGCGGTGCGCGGGCACGGCGACGAGGTCGGTGAACGTGCCGCCGACGTCGACGCCGACGCGCCACCGGGGTGCTGCGGTCATGGTGGGGTCCTAGAGGAAGCGGGAGATGCGCAGGGTGCGGTCGAGGACCGCGATCACCGCGACGGCGGCGACGAGCATGAGCGTGGAGATCGCGGCGACCGACGGCTCCATCTGCACCTGCACGGCGGAGTAGACGCGCACGGGGACGGTCACGGTGCGGGCGCCGGACACGAACACCGACACCGCGACCTCGCCGAGCGAGATGACGGCGGCGAGGAACGCGCCCGCGACGATCCCGGGCCGCAGCAGCGGCACGGTGACCGTGAGGAACGCGCGCAGCGGGGACGCGCCGAGGTCCTGCGCGGCGCGCACGAGGCGCGCGTCGAGCGCGGCGGCGCTCACGGCCACGACCCGCACGCAGAACGGGAACGTGACGACGACGTGCGCGAGCACGAGCCCCACGGCGGAGCCGACGAGGCCCGCGACCTGCAGCTGGTGCAGCAGCGCGAGCCCGAGCATCACGGACGGCACCATGATCGGCGACACGAACAGCAGCGAGAGCGCACGCCGGCCGCGGAAGTCCCCCGCGCCGACCGCGTACCCGCCGAGGGTCCCCAGCAGCACGACCACGGGCACGACGACGAGCAGGAGCCGCGCCGAGACCGCGAGCGACGACACCCACGCGGGGTTGCCGAGGACCTCGCCGTACCACCGCAGCGAGAAGCCCTCGGGCGGGAACCGGAAGCTGTTCTGCGCCGCGAACGAGCTGACGACGACGACCACGAGCGGCAGCAGCAGGAACGCGCACACCAGGGCGACGGGGACCGCGGCCGCGACGCGGCCGGCCGTGCGCCGGTGCGTGCGCGACCGGTCAGCCACGGGTCCCCCGTTCGGCGAGGCGACCGACGGCGGTGACGACCGCGCACACGACGAGCGTCACGAGCAGCAGCACGAAGCTCAGCGCGGCCGCGCGGGGCTGGTTGAACGTCACCATCGCCTCGCTCTGCACGCGCAGGCCCGCGAGCGGCTGGTTCGCCCCGCCGACGAGCAGCGGGGTCACGTAGATCCCCATGGTGAGCGAGAAGACGATGACGGCGCCCGCGACCAGGCCGGGCGCGGACAGCGGCAGCACGACCCGCCGGAACGTCTGCGCGGCGGACGCGCCGAGGTCGGCCGACGCGCGCAGCACGGCGTCGTCGATGGCCCCGAGCGACGCCGTCAGGGCGATGACCGCGAACGGCAGCAGCACGTGGACGACCGCGAGGAACACGGTCCACGGCGAGCGCAGCAGCGGCAGCGACGCGTCGGTGAGGCCGAGCGCCTGCAGCGTGCGGTTCACGGGCCCCTCGCCGGCCATGACGATGCGCCAGCCGAAGGACCGCACGACCTCGGACGCGAGCAGCGGCGAGAGCGTCACCGTGAACACGAGGGTCTTGCGCCACCCGTGCGCGGCGCGCGCGAGGTACCACGCGACCGGGTACGCCAGGACGAGGCAGGTCACGCTGACGCGCACCGCGAGCGACAGGCTCTCCAGCAGCGAGCGGTACAGGTAGGGCGTGGTGAGCACCTCGCGGTACTGCCGCAGGCTGAACCCGGGCAGCGCGAAGTTGAACGCGTCGGTGGGTCGCAGCGACAGCACCAGGAGGCCCGCGAGCGGCAGCAGGAACGCGACGAGCACGAACACGGTCGGGAGCACGGCGGGCACGACGCCCGGGCGCACGCGGGGCCACCGCCGTGCGCGGGGCGCCGCCGCGACCGCGCTCACGCGGCGCCGTCCTCGTCGGCGAGCGGCACGACGGCTCCGGGCTCCCAGTGCAGCGCGACCGACGTCCCGACGGGGTGCGGCGCGGTGTCGGCGGGGGGCGAGACCAGCAGCGTCCGTCCGTCCGCCGTGCGCACGCGGTAGTCGTACCGCTCGCCGCCGAAGCCGACGGACACGACCGTGACGACGGAGCCCTCCGGGTCGGTGCCGGTCACGGCCCGCAGCCGCAGCACCTCGGGCCGCAGCGCGACGCGCGCCGGCGCGGGCGCGGCGACGTCGTAGGGACGCCCCAGCACCCGGGGCTCGCCGCCGGGCCCGGTCCGCACGTCGAGGACGTTCGCCGCGCCCACGAAGTCCGCGACGAACGCGGTGCGCGGGCGGCGGTACAGGTCCTCGGGGGTGCCGACCTGCTCGAGCCGGCCGCCCGCGAGCAGCACGACCCGGTCGGACGTCGCGAGCGCCTCCGACTGGTCGTGCGTGACGAACACCATGGTGGTGCCGACCTGCTGCTGCAGCTCGCGCAGCTCGTGCCGCATGTACCGGCGCAGCTTGGCGTCGAGGTTCGACAGCGGCTCGTCGAGCAGCAGCACGCGCGGGCGGGTGACCAGCGAGCGCGCGATCGCGACGCGCTGCTGCTGCCCGCCGGACAGCTGCCGGGGGTACCGGCCGGCGAAGTCCTCGAGGCCGACGAGCGCGAGCGCCTCGGCGACGCGCGCGTCGCGCTCGGCGCGCGGGACCTTGCGGGCGCGCAGCCCGTACTCGAGGTTCCGGCGCACGGTCAGGTGGGGGAACAGCGCGTAGCTCTGGAAGACCATGCCGGTCTCGCGGCGGTGCGGCGGGACGTGCGTGACGTCCTCGCCGTCGATGTGCACCGTGCCGGCCATGGGCTCGACGAAGCCCGCGAGCGCGGACAGCAGCGTGGACTTCCCGCACCCGGAGGGTCCGAGCACGGAGACGAACTCGCCCGGCTCGACGGTGAGCTCGTCCAGCGCGAGGACGAGCTCACCGTGGTAGCCGAGCCGCAGGTCACGGACCTCGACGCGTCCCGACGTCATCAGCCGAAGATCTCCTGCCAGCGCGCCTGCAGGTCGGCCAGCTGCGGCGTGATCGCCTCGTAGTCGACCCATACGAAGTCGTCGTACGCGCCGGGGCCGCTGGTGATCTGCTCGGCGAACTTCTCGGGGTAGACGTTGGTGTCGTTCGACGCCGCGTACCAGGTACCCTCGGAGAAGACCGGCTGGTGCTCGGGCGACGCGAGGTAGTCGAGGAACGCGTACGCGAGGTCCTCGTGCGTGGTGCCCTCGGTGACGAAGAACGAGGTCAGCGCGCCGACGGAGCCCGACGCGGGGTACGCGTAGCCGATGGGCAGGCCCTGGTTCTGCTGGACGAACGCGCGGCCGTCCCAGTGCGCGGAGATCCACGCGTCGCCGTTGGCGAGCGCCGTCTCGACGGACGTGCCGTCCGCCGGGAACGCGGACGCGCAGTCGGCGAGGTCCTGGAGCCGGTCGAACGCGGCGTCGACGTCGGCCGGGTCGGTGAGGGAGCCGCCGGCCTCGTTGACGAGACCGGCGAGGAACTCGACGCCCGTGTTGAAGGTGAGCGGCGAGACGCCGACGTGGCCGCACAGCTCGGGCCGGAACACGTCCGACCAGTCGGTGGGCGGGTCGGTGACGAGGTCGGTGCGGTAGGCCAGGCCGGTCGACCCGACGGTGAGCGGCAGCCCGTACTGCACGTCGCCGACGTTGCTCTGCGCGACGAGCGTCGTGTTGAGGTCGGCCCAGTCGGCGACGCGGTCGGTGTCGAGGGGCTGCACGACGCGCGCGGCGACGGCGCTCGGGATGACGTTCGGCGTGAACGCGACGAGGTCGTAGGCGGGCTCGCCGCCGGACGACGAGCGCAGCGCGGTGAGCCACTCGGCGGGACCGCCGGGGACCAGCTCGACGGTCGCGCCGGTGGCCTCCTCGAACGGCTCGACGAACGCCTTGGTGAACGACTCGCCCCACGAGCCGGCGTACGCGGCGACGGTGAGGGTCTGGCCGGACAGGTCGCCGTCGGCGGTGGCGTCGCCGGACGTGCCGGTGCCGCCGTCGGTCGAGGCGCCGCAGGCGGTGAGGGTGAGCGCGGCGACGGACAGCACGGCGCCGGTGCGCAGCGCGGTGAGAGAGGTGGCGCGGGAGGTGGTGCGGGGGGACATGGCGACGTGCTCCTGGGGTGGGTCGACGGGTCAGCGGGGCGCGACGGACGGACATCGGTCCGTCCAGCGCAGCTGCTCCTCGAGGTCCCGGCCGACCTGCAGCAGCAGGCCGTCGCCGCGCTGACGCCCGACCAGCTGGACGCCCAGCGGCAGCCCGTCGTCGTCGACGTGCGTCGGCAGCGACAGCGCGGGCGAGCCGATGACGCTGGGCACGGTCGTGAAGGCGAGCGTGCGCTCGTAGACGGCGCAGGTGCGCGACGTCGGGCCCCCGGCGGCGAGGAGCTCGGCGCGGACCTCGCCGACCGCGGGGACGCGCGTCGCGGTCGTGGGGGTCACGAGCAGGTCGAGGTCGTCGAACAGGTCCGCGACGATCTGCCGCGCGAGCTCCTGGAAGCGCAGGACCTCGCGCACGTAGGTGGTCGCGTCGATCCCGGCGGCGTGCGCGAGGTGCCGCTGCACGTGCGCGGGCAGCAGCTCGGGCCGCGGCGGCGGGTCGAGCGCGAGCCACGTCGGGATGATCGTGCGCGGGTAGATGTCCATGACCTCGGCGGTGGCCGCGCTCGGGTGGACGTCGACGACGTCGTGGCCCGCGGCCCGGAGCCGGTCCGCGACGCCGCGCGCAGCCGCGGCGCACGCGGGGTCGACGTCGATCGCGGGGTCGAACGCCTCGGTGAGCAGGCCGACGCGGAGCGCGGGCGTGGGGCGCTCGAGCGCGGCGACGAGGTCGGGCGCGGGCCCGCCGCGCAGCGTCCACGCGTGCCGGTCGTCGCGCGCGAGGTGCGTGTGGACGTAGGCGCTGTCGCGCACGGTCCGCGTGATGGCGCCCTCGACCGCACCGCCGGCCCAGCCCTGCACGCGCGTGGGCAGCAGGCCGCGGGACGGCTTGAGGCCGACGACGCCGCAGAACGCGGCGGGCACGCGGATCGAGCCGCCGCCGTCGCTCGCGAGCGAGACGGGCACGATCCCGGCCGCGACCGACGCCGCGGAGCCGCCGCTGGACCCGCCGGGCGACCGGTCGAGGTCCCAGGGGTTGCGGGTGACGCCCCAGCGGTCGCTCTCGCCCGACGTGGTCATGCCGAGCTCGGGCGCGGCGGCGCGCCCGACCTGCACGAGGCCTGCGTCGACGGCGGCGTCGACGAGCAGCGCCGAGCGGGGTGCGGGGTCGTCGTCGTACGCGAGCGACGCACGGCCCTGGGGCTGACCGGCGACGGCGAAGAGGTCCTTGACCGTCATCGGCACGCCCGCGAGCGGGGGGACGTCGCGGCCGTCGGCGACGAGCGCGTCGAGGCGGGCGGCGCGCGCGAGCGCGGCGTCGTCGTCGCGCCAGACGACGCTGCGGACGTCCTGGTCGAGCCGGTCGATCGCGTCGAGCGCGCGCTCGACGACCGCCACGGCGCTCAGGGCGCCCGAGCGCACGCGCTCGGCGATCCCCGTCACCGAGTTATCTAGCGGATGATTTCCCGACACATTTGGTGAAGATAGTGGAGACCTGGTCGGGCGTCCATCGGCCTCACGCGACTCTCACCTGCTGAGATCGCCCCGGGCCGCAGCGGCACGAGCGCCACGGGGTCGCGAGCCCGTGCGCACGGACGGCCTCGCACGCGGCACCGGGGTACCGCTATGTTCTCGGATGTTATGGCCCAGGGACCGACGCGCCAGGGGGCGCCACGCGAGGACGTCACCGACCTCCTGCTCACCGACGTGCAGGGGCTGCCGCCGCGCGCGCTCACCGAGCTGCTCGTCAGCCGCATCACCGACGGCTCGCTGCCGCCGGGCACCCGGCTGCCCACCATCAAGGACCTCGCCGCCGCGAGCGGCGCGAGCACGTCCTCGATCGCCGCCGTGTGGGCGCGCCTCGTCGAGAAGGGCCTCGTGCGCACGCGCCGCCGCGGCGGCACCGTCGTCGTCGGCGCCGACGCGTGGCCGCAGGCCGCCGCCCCCCGCGAGTTCGACGGCTGGGCGTCCGTCGACCTCACGAGCGCGCACCCCGCCGCCGAGGACCTGCCCGACCTGCGCCGCGCGTTCGAGCTCAGCCTCGCCGAGCCCCGCACCCACTCGCTCGCGCGCGAGCACATCACCGACCTGCTGCGCACCGCCGTCGAGGGCGAGTGGCCGTTCCCCGCGCAGGAGTGGAGCACCGTCTCCGGCTCGGGCGAGGCCGCGCTGCTGACCTGCGAGGCCGCGACCCCGCCCGGCGGGACCGTCGCCGTGCAGGAGCCCACGACCCCGGGCACCGTCGCCAACCTGCGCTCGCTCGGCTACCGCGTCGTGCCCGTGACGTCGGACGAGCGCGGGCCCGAGCCCGGCTCGCTCGCGGCCGCGCTCGCCGCCGGCGCGACGACCTTCTTGCTGCAGCCCGAGGGCACGCTCACGGTCGACAGCGTGCTCGACCCGCACCGCGCCGCCGAGCTCGCGGACGTCCTGCGCACCCGGGCGCCGCACGCCTGGGTCGTCGAGGAGGACGTCCTCGGCACGCTGCACCCCGGTGGCACCCACACGCTCGGCACGCTCCTGCCCGACCGGGTCGTCCGGCTCGCGTCGTACTGCCGCGCGTTCGGCCTCGACCTGCGCACCACCGTCGTCGGCGGCGCGCGCGAGCTCGTCGAGCGCATCCGCCTGCTGCGCAGCCACGGGATCCTCGCGCAGAGCCGCATCCTGCAGAACGCGCTCGCGCACATGCTGCTCGACCCCGCCGCGCGCGCGTTCGCCGACGCGGCGGCCCGCGACTACCTCACGACCGCGCAGAACCTCGTCGCCGCGCTCGCGGACCTCGGCACCGACGCCGTCGTGTCCCCCGGCGGCCTGCTGGTCTGGCTGCCCGCGCACGACGAGGCGCAGGCCCTCGCCGAGCTCTCCGGCCACGGCATCACGCTCGTCGCGTCGGGCCGGACGTTCGTCGGCGCACCCGCGCGGCCCCTGCTGCGGGTCGCGAGCCCGCAGCTGCCCGCCGACGCGCACCTCGCCGAGCTCGCGCGGCTGCTGGCCGACGCCGCACGCTCCCAGGTCGCGGCCACGTGACCCCCGCCGAGCGCGTCCGCGCGACCCTCGCGGGTGAGCGACCCGACCGCCCCGCCGTGACCGTGTGGCGGCACTGGCCCGGCGCCGACCAGGACGCCGCCGCGCACGTCGACGCCGAGGTCCGGCACCGCGACGCGCTGGACCTCGACGTCCTCAAGCTCACGCCGTCCGCGGCCTACCTCGCCGAGGGCTGGGGCGCCCGGACCGTCGACCGCGGGGACCCCCTGGGCGTCCGCGACTACCTGCACCGGCCCGTGAGCGAGCCCGCGCACTGGCACGCGCTGCCCGAGCTCGTGCCGGCCGACGTCGTGAGCCTCGCGCGCGAGATCACGACCGTGCGCCTCGCGCGCGCACGCGTCGGCCCCGACGTGCCGGTGCTCCCGACCGTGTTCAGCCCGCTGTCCGTCGCCCGGTACCTCGCGGGCGAGGACGTGCTGCTGACGCACCTGCGCGACGACCGCGCGGCCGTCGTCGCGGGCCTCGCGACCATCACGCGGACGCTCGTCGCGCTCGTCGAGGCGCTCGTCGACGCCGGGGCCGACGGCGTCTACCTCTCGCTGTTCCCCGCCTCGCACCGCCTGGTCGACGCCGGCACGTACCGCGAGGTCGCGCTCGACGGCGACCGGCAGGTCCTCGAGGCCGCCTCCGCAACCTGGCTGCGCGTCGTGCACTTCCACCTCCCCGAGCCGCTGCTCGAGGTCGCGCCCGCGCTGCCCGCCGAGCTCGTCAGCTGGGAGCACACCGGACCCGGCCCCGCGCTGGCCGAGGGCATGCGCCTGACGGGACGCCCGGTCCTCGGCGGCGTCGACCAGGTCAGCGTGCTGCGCGACGGCACGCCGGCGGGCGTCCGCGCGGCCGTCCGCGCGGCGTGGGCGGCCACCGGCGGGCGCCTGGTCGTGGCACCGGCCTGCTCGTACCCGCTCGCCGTGCCACCCGCCCACCTGCGGGCCCTCGTCGAGGAGACCCGGGCCCTCGGGGGCTAGGGTCACGGCACGGGAGGTGGTGTCGTGGGCTGGGTCGAGCACGCGATCTGGTGGCACGTGTACCCGCTGGGTGCGGTGGGGGCGCCGGTGCGCGAACCCGACGCCGCGCCCGCGCCGCACCGCCTCGACCGGCTGCTGCCGTGGCTCGACCACGTCGTCGCGCTCGGCGCGAACGGCCTGCTGCTGGGACCGGTGTTCGCGTCGTCGACGCACGGCTACGACACGACGGACCACTACCGCGTCGACCCGCGTCTGGGCACGGACGCGGACCTCGACCGGCTGCTCGCGGCGGCGCGCGAGCGCGGCCTGCGCGTGCTGCTCGACGGCGTGTTCCACCACGTCGGCGCCGAGCACCCGCTGGTCGCGCAGGTCCTCGCCGAGGGCCGCGACGGACCGCGCGCCGGGCTCCTGCGCGTCGACTGGGACCACCCCGACGGCCCCCGCACGGCGGACTTCGAGGGGCACCGCGCGCTCGTCGCGCTGAACCACGACGACCCGGCGGTGGCCGCGTACGTCACCGACGTCATGACGCACTGGCTGGACCGCGGCGTGGACGGCTGGCGGCTCGACGCCGCGTACGCGGTGCCGCCCGCGTTCTGGGCGCGCGTGCTGCCGGCGGTGCGCGAGCGGCACCCCGACGCGTGGGTGGTCGGCGAGGTCATCCACGGCGACTACGCGGGGGTCGTGGCGGCGTCCGGCATGGACTCCGTGACGCAGTACGAGCTGTGGAAGGCCGTCTGGAGCAGCCTGCTCGACCGCAACTTCTGGGAGCTCGACCACGCGCTCGGGCGGCACACGACGCTCCTCGAGGCGTTCGTGCCGCAGACGTTCGTCGGCAACCACGACGTCACGCGGATCGCGACGCAGGTGGGCCCCGAGGCGGCCGTGCTCGCGCTCGTCGTGCTGATGACCGTCGGAGGCGTGCCGTCGCTGTACTACGGCGACGAGCTCGGCTGGACGGGGCTCAAGGAGGAGCGCGAGGGCGGCGACGACGCGATCCGGCCCGCGCTGCCCGCGTCGCCCGCGGACCTCGACGACGGCGCCCGCGCGTCGCTGGCCGTGCACCGCGAGCTCGTCGCGCTGCGCCGCCGGCACGCGTGGCTGCACACCGCGCGGACCACCGCCGACGAGCTGTCGAACACGCGCTACCGGTACACCGCGACGTCGGCCGACGGCGCGCACCGCCTGCACGTCGAGCTCGACGTCACCGACGCACCGCACGCGACGGTGCGGGACGCCGACGGCACGGTGCTGTTCGCGCGCTGAGCGCGAGCTCCGCCCGGTCGCGCGGCGCACCGACGTCAGACGCGGACGACGACCTTGCCGCGCACGTGCCCGCCGGCCACGAGGTCGTGCGCCGCGGCGGCGTCCGCGAGGTCGAAGACCTGCGCGACGTCGACCTTCACGGCGCCGTCCTCGATGAGCGCGGTGAGCGCGTCCAGGTCGGCCGTGCTGGGCCGCACCCACACGTAGTGGCCGCCGAGCTCGGTGCGCGCGTCGGCCGAGACGATCGACGCGACCGTGCCGCCGTCGGCGAGCACCGCGCGCGTGGTGGCGACGAGGTCGTCGCTGCCGTAGTCGAGCACGACGTCGACGCCCTGCGGCGCGAGCGCGCGCACGCGGTCGACCAGGCCCTCGCCGTACGTCACGGGCTCGGCGCCCAGCGCGCGCAGGTGGTCGTGGTTGCGCTCGGACGCCGTGCCGATGACGCGCACGCCCCGGGCCCGCAGGATCTGCACCGCGAACTGCCCCACGCCGCCGGCGGCGGCGTGCACGAGCGCGGTCTGCCCCGCGGCGACGCCCGCGCGCTCGATCGTCTGGAAGGCCGTGAGCCCGGCCAGCGGCACGGCCGACGCCTCCTCGAAGCTCAGCGACGCGGGCTTGCGCGCGAGCGTCCGCACAGGTGCGGCCACGTACTCGGCGAACGTGCCGCCGTGCAGCCAGTCGCGGCGCACGTACCCGTAGACCTCGTCACCCACGGACAGCTCCGGGGTGTCGAGGCCGACGCGCTCGACGACGCCCGCGACGTCCCAGCCCGGCACGGCCGGGAACTGGATGTCCATGATCGGGTCGAGGTACCCCTGGCGGACCTTGAAGTCGACGGGGTTCACGGACGCGGCGCGCACCCGCACGAGCACGCTGTCGGGGCCGACCTTCGGCTCCGGGAGGTCGGTGAGCTGCAGGACGTCGGAGCCGCCGAAGCGGTCGTAGGTGATGGCACGCATACCAGGGCAACCACGCCCCGGGGCCGTCGTGTTCCCGCACCCCGCGCGCCGTCAGGGCGACGTGGGCCACTCGCGCGCGAGCACCGCGTACCGGTAGGCGTCGTGCCACACGGGCGCGCCGTCGGGCGCCGTGCGGAACGTCGCCGCCTCGACCAGGTGCGCCTCGCGCCGCATGCCGAGGCGCTCCAGCAGCCGCCACGACCTCTCGTTGCGCGGGTCGCAGCCCGCGACGACCCGGTGGGCGCCCGCCGCGAACGTCCGGTCGACGAGCGCGCGCGCCGCCTCGGTCGCGTACCCGCGGCCGCCGTGCGCGGGGTGGAAGACGAAGCCCAGCTCCCACGTGAGCGGCTGCGGGGCCGACGCCAGGTACACGTGCCCCACGAGCACGTCGCCGTGGCAGACCGCGACGAACCGCGGGTCGTCGGCCCGCTCGGCCGCCTGCCGGTCGCACGCCGCACGGTCCTGCGGGCCGGAGGGCTCGAACCGCACGACGTCGGGGTCGCCGAGGTACGCGTGCAGCACCGCACCGTCGTCGGGGCGGAAGTCGCGCAGGGTCAGGCGCTCGGTCGTGATCGGGTCCACCCGGGCAGCGTCCCGCCCACCGCACGGGCCGACGCGGGACGTCCGTCCCCACCACCACCCCGCCGCAGCCCGCACCCCGCACCCGCACCCCCCGCACCCCCCGCACCGCCGACGGACAGCGGCACGGACGACGGACAGCGGCACGCGGGTGTCCGTCGCGCCGTGGCGCTGCCCGTCGAGGAGGACCGGGCGAGGTGGGGCTCGGCGCGGGGGTCACGCGAGCAGGTCGAGGACGAGGGTCGTCGCGATGGTCGCCATCACCGCAGCGATCACGGCGTCGAGGACGCGCCACGCGGCGGGGCGCGCGAACACGGGGCGCAGCAGCGCGGCGCCGTACCCGAGCGCGGTGAACCAGACGACGCTGCCGACGCACGCCCCGGCGGCGAACCACCACCGGGCGTCCCCGTGCCCGGCGGCCACGGACCCGAGCAGCACCACGGTGTCGAGGTACACGTGCGGGTTGAGCCACGTGAGCGCGAGGGTCGTCGCGACGACCGCGCCGAGCCGCACGCGTCCGCCCGGCCGCGCGCCGGTGGCCGTCGTCCCGGTCCCGCCGTCACCACCCCGTTCGCGCGCGACCCGGCCGTCACCGGTCGCGGCCGGGAGCGCCGCGCCCCCGTCGACCGCCGCCTCGGCCGGCGGGTCACCGGCCCCCGCCCCGACGGCGACGAGCGGGGCACCACCGGGTGCCGCACCGGCCGCGACCGGCACCGGCTCGACCACGAGCGTCTCGCCGCCCCGCACCGCGCGCCGGGCCGCGAGCGCGCCGTAGGTGAGCAGCACCCCGGCGCCCAGCACGGTCATGACGACCGTGAGCGTGCGGCTGGCGGCGATGGTGCCGCCGACGCCCGCGGTGCCGACGACGATCAGCACGACGTCCGACGCGGCGCACACCGCGACGACGGCGCCGACGTGCTCGCGGCGCAGCCCCTGGCGCAGCACGTGCGCGTTCTGCGCGCCGATGGCGACGATGAGCGCGAGGCCGAACCCGAGGCCGGCGAGGGCGGACGTCCACATGCGGACGACGCTAGGCACCGCTCGATCACCAGTACAGCGAAAGTTCTGCACGGACCGTTAGCGTGGCTGCATGGCCGACTGGGACCTGGGGCAGCTGCGCGCGCTCGCCGCGGCAGCGGACCTCGGCACCTTCGACGCCGCCGCCCGCGCGCTGCACGTGACGCCGTCGGCGGTCAGCCAGCGCATCAAGGCGCTCGAGCAGCGGGCCGGCGCGGTGCTGCTGCGCCGCGACCGGCCCGTGCGCCCGACGGCCGCGGGCGAGCCGCTCGTGCGCCTCGCGCGCCAGCTCGACGCCCTCACGGCCGACGCGACCCGCCACCTCGCGGGCGACGCGACGGTCCCGCACGTGACGCTCGCGGTCAACGGCGACTCGCTGGCCACGTGGGCGCTGCCCGCGCTCGCACCGCTGGCCGGGGACGTCGCGCTGCGGCTGGTCCGCGAGGACCAGGAGCGGTCGGCCGACCTGCTGCGCGACGGGTCCGTGATGGGCGCGGTCACGTCGCAGGCCGTCGCGGTGCAGGGATGCACGGTCGAGCCGCTGGGCGTCATGCGCTACCGGCCGATGGCCGCGCCCGCGTTCGTCGACCGCTGGTTCCCCGACGGCCCGCGCGCGGCCGCGCTCGCCGTGGCCCCCGTGGTCGTGTTCGACGCCGCCGACCGCCTGCAGGACCGCTGGCTGCGCGCGCGGCGCGTCGACCCCGCGCGTCCGCCGCGCCACCTCGTGCCCGCGTCGGCGGACTTCGCCGCCGCGGTCCGGCTCGGGTTCGGCTGGGGCATGCTCCCGGCGCAGCAGTCCGACGCCGACGAGCGCGCCGGCCGCCTGGTGCCGCTGACCGACGACGCGGTGGACGTGCCGCTGCACTGGCAGCAGTGGTCGCTGCGCACGGCGGCGCTCGACGCGGTCGCGGACGCGCTGCGGGCCGGGGCCCGGGCCGCGCTGGCGACGCCCGTCTGACCGACCGCCCGAGCGCCCGTCCGAGCGCCCGCCTGCCCGACCGTCAGGGTCGGCGGGCGAGCAGCCGCCGCATCGCGTCGCGCACGACCCCGACGTCCGCCCCGCCCTCGACGAGCGCGCTCGCGCGGTGCACCACCGCGGTGACGAGCTCGGCGACGACCTCGGGCGCGTCGAGGTCCGCGTCGCGCAGCGCGTCGAGCAGCGGGTCCATGAGCCGCCCGTGCATGTCGGCGACCCACGGGTCGCTGAACGCACGGGGGTGGAACGTCGCGAGCGACGAGATCACCGCGTGCTCGCCGTCCGCGACGAGCGTGAGGTTCGCGTCGGCGTAGGCGACGACCTTGTCGAGGGGCGTCCCGGCGGCGTCGGTCGCCGCGGTGACGGCCTCGCGCCACCGCGGCAGGGCGTCGACCACGACCGCCCGGAACAGGTCCTCGCGGGACGGGAAGTAGTGGTAGATGCTCGAGCGCCCCAGGCCGGCCCGCGCCGCGACGTCCGCGAACGTGGGCTCGACGTCGGGGCGCTCGGTGAGCAGCGCGCGCGTGGCGTCGAGGATCGCCCGGCGTTGCGCCTCGCGGTGCTCCGGGACCGATGCTGCGGTGATCCGGGGCACGCGTCCTCCTCGTGTCAGGCGGGCGACAGGCGCCCGTCCACCATCTCCAGCACGCGGTCGCAGTGCTCGAGCACGTCGTGGTCGTGGGTGACCATCACCGTAGCGAACCCGCGGTCGTGCGTCTGGCGTGCGAGCAGCTCGACGATCTCGTGGCTGCGGCGGCGGTCGAGCGCGGCGGTCGGCTCGTCGACCAGCAGGACCGACGGCGACGCGACGAGCGCGCGGGCGATGCCGACGCGCTGGCGCTCGCCGCCCGACAGCCGCCCGGGGCGCCGGTGCGCGTGCGGGGTCATGCCGACGGCCTCGAGCAGCTCGGCGGGCGGGGTCGCGGCCGGGCGGCCGGTGATCTTCTCGACGAGGCGCAGCTGGTCGATCGCCGTGAGCGCGGGCACGAGGTTGCCGGACTGGAAGACGAAGCCGAGGTGGTCGCGGCGGAACCGGGCCAGCGCGCGGCCCGAGAGCTGCGTGAGCTCGGCGTCGTCGACCGTGACGCGGCCCGAGGTGGGGCGCGTCAGGCCGCCGGCGACCGCGAGCAGGCTGGACTTGCCGGCGCCGGACGGGCCGACGACGGCGACGATCTCGCCCGGGGCGACCGCGAGGTCGACGTGGTCGAGCGCGGCGACCTGCGTGTCGCCGTCCCCGAAGGTCAGCGTGACGTCGTGGAGGCCGAGGCCGGTGCGGGTGGTGGAGGTGGTGGTGGTCATCGGTTCTCTCCCAGCGCGGTGACCGGGTCGACCCGGGCGATGCGGACGGTGGCGACGCCGGCCCCGGCCAGGCCGAGGCCCAGCAGCAGGACCGCGCCGGTGACGATCGGGCCCGTCTCGAGCGCGAACGGCATGCCGGTGCCGGTGACGAGCGCACCCAGGCCGAGGCCGATGCCGAGCCCGACGCCGACGGACGCGACGAGCAGGATCGCGGCCTGCGCGAGGCCGTCGGTGACGAGGTAGCGCGTGGACGCGCCGATGGCGCGCATGACGGCGAGCTCACGCGTGCGCTGCACGGTCCAGAGCGTGAAGAACGCGCCG
Source organism: Cellulomonas iranensis NBRC 101100 = JCM 18110 (assembly GCF_001552375.1). Taxonomy (GTDB): domain Bacteria; phylum Actinomycetota; class Actinomycetes; order Actinomycetales; family Cellulomonadaceae; genus Cellulomonas; species Cellulomonas iranensis. The sequence goes on from NZ_BCRB01000041.1 coordinate 21,393, forward strand.
ACGACGAGCGCGGAGATCGCGTACAGGAACCCCTGGATGAGCTGCATGGTCATGATCTCGGCGCTGTAGCCGGGCGAGGAGTCGAACGCGTCCTCGACGGTGCGGGCCGCGGTGCCGGCGGCGGCGTCCCCCGCGGCGAGGTCGGGCAGGGCGCCGTCGACGCCGCGCAGCGCGACGACCGAGGCGGTGTCGTACGTGTCGGCGGGCAGCGGGCCGCCGTCGGGCACGCCGACGTGCACCTCCTGCCAGGTGCGCAGGTCGAGGAAGCCGATGTCGACGTGCCCGAAGGTGCGCTGGTCGGTCGTGAAGCCGACGACCTCGAGCTCCGTGCCGACGCGGTCGACGGTGAGCACGTCGCCGATCTCGACGCCCTCGTCGCGCGCGGACGACGAGAGGACGACCTCGCCCTCGCCCGCGAGCGCGCGGCCCTCGCCGGTGGCGGGCTCGACGAAGCCGCCGCGCTCGACGCCGAAGAGCGTGAGGTCGACGGGGGTGCCGTCGTCGTTGCGGGCGTTGACGATGGCCGTGCCGAGCAGCTCGGCGTCGGCGACGTCGTCGCGCGCGGCCCACGCGTCGCGCTCGGCCGACGAGACGAGGCTGCGGGTGAACGCGGAGTCGGTGCGGGTGCCCTCGGCGAACGCGACGGCGGTGATCGGGCTGCGCAGCAGGCCGGAGACGCCGTCGACGACGAGGCCGGAGGACAGCCCGGACAGCAGGACCATGAGGACGGAGATGAGCGCGACGACGGCGCCCATGAGTCCGAAGCGGGTACGCGCGAACGCGAGCTCGCGCAGGGCGACGAACACGGTGAGACCTCTCGACGTGGTGGCACGCGCCTTTTGTCGACGCTCTGTCGATATCTTATCGACGCGATGTCGACAAACCCCCGGCGCACCGCGTGGCCGTGGTCACACCCCGCACGCGGGCCCCCGACGTCCGGGACGACGCCGGAGGCGGCGGACCGACCGCCCGCCCGGAAGGCGGCCGACCGGGCGCGGACCTACCGTCGCGACATGAGCGACGACGACACCCCCGCCCTCGACACCACGATCACCGAGCCCCCGCTCGACGCGGGCGAGGTCGACCACCTGCTCTTCATGCTCGAACGCTCGCGCGCGACGTTCGCCTGGAAGGTCGGCGGCCTCGACGCCGCCGCGCTGCACCGCGCGTTCCCGCCGTCCGCCATGACCCTCGCGGGGCTCGTCAAGCACCTCACGCTCGTCGAGGACGACGTCGTCGCGACCCGGCTGGGCGCCGGGCCGTGGGTCGAGCCGTGGACGGGCACGACGCCCGACGACTGGCCCGGGTGGGACTGGCGCTCCGCCGCCGACGACTCCCCCGCCGAGCTCTACCGCGGCTGGCAGGCCGCGGTCGCGCGGTCGCGCGAGGCGTGGGCGCGCGTCACCGCCGACGGCGGCCTCGACGCGCCCGCGGACGTCGAGTGGCCGGACGGCCGGCCCAGCCGCCGCCGCGTGCTGATCGACCTCAACGCCGAGTACGCGCGGCACCTCGGCCACGCCGACCTGTTCCGCGAGGCCGTCGACGGGCTCGTCGGCGAGGACCCGCCGCAGCCCTGACCCGCGCCCCGCCACCCGCACGCCGTGCGGCACCGCGGGACCCGCAGCACACTCGAGGAGGGGGCGCGACTGCCGGCCGTGCGCCCCGGCAGTGCTCATCCGCGGGAGCCACCGCGCACGGTGCGGGCCCGCGGCCCCACGCGCAGCGAGGACACGCCATGAGCGGCACCACGCACCCCCCGACCGACGCGGGCGCACCGGAGCTCGTGCTGTCCCGCGGCACGGTCTACGTCATCTTCAGCGCGCTGCTGGCGGCGATGTTCCTGTCCGCCCTCGACCAGTCCGTCGTCAGCACCGCGCTGCCCACGATCGTGGGCGACCTGGGGGCGGCCGACCGCGAGGGCTGGATCGTCACGGCGTACCTGCTGGCCATCGCGGTCGTCATGCCCGTGTACGGCAAGGTCGGCGACCTGTGGGGGCGGCGCACGCCGTTCCTCGTCGCGCTCGTGCTGTTCCTCGTCGGCTCGACCGGCTCCGCGCTGTCCGGGTCGTTCGCGGAGCTCGTGGTGTGGCGGTCGGCGCAGGGCCTGGGCGCCGGCGGCCTGGTCATCCTCAGCCAGGCGATCATCGCCGACATCGTCTCCGCGCGTGACCGGGGCAAGTTCATGGGGCCGATCGGTGCGGTGTTCGGCGTGGCCACGGTCATCGGCCCGCTGCTGGGCGGCTGGTTCACGGACGGCCCGGGCTGGCGCTGGTGCTTCTGGCTCAACGTGCCCGTCGCCGTGGTGGCGCTCGGCATCGCGTGGTTCCGGCTGCGGCTGCCCACGCGCCGCGCGCCGGCGCGCCTCGACGTGCTCGGTGCCGTGCTGCTGACGCTGACCACCTCGGGGATCGTCTTCCTCACGAGCTGGAGCACGATCAGCTCCGACCGCCGGTACGACTGGGGCGACCCGACGCTGTGGGCGCTCGTGGCGGGGACGGTCGTCGCGCTGGTCGCGTTCCTGGTCGCGGAGTCGCGCGCGGCCGACCCGCTGATCCCCCTGCACCTGTTCCGCAGCCGCACGTTCACCGTCTCGGTGACCATCGCGCTGCTGTTCGGCATGACGATGTTCGCGGCGCTGTCGTTCCTGCCGACGTTCCTGCAGATGGCGCGCGGCTCCACCGCGACCGACGCCGGCCTCATGATGCTGCCGATGACCCTCGGCCTGATGATCACGGCGCTCGGCTCGGGTCTGCTCATCACGCGCACCGGGCGCTACAAGCCCTACCCGATCGTGGGCATGGGCGTCGCGACGGTCGGGCTGGCCTGGCTCACGCGGCTCACGCCGGACATCTCGACGGTGACGTTCGGCGCGATGATCTTCGTCCTCGGGCTCGGCCTCGGGTTCGTCATGCAGACGATCGTCATCGCGGTGCAGAACTCGGTGACCCCCGACCTCGTGGGCGTCGCGACGTCGACCAACAACTTCCTGCGGGAGATCGGCGCAGCCGTCGGCACGAGCGTGTTCTCGACCGTCTTCACCGCGCGCCTGGTCACGCAGCTGGGGGACGCGCTGCGCGACGCGCCCGCGGGGGACGTGCCGCGGGGGTTCGGCGCGCAGTCCCTGACGCCCGACGCCGTGCGCACGCTGCCGGGCGCGCTGCGCGACGTCGTCGTCGACGCGTACGCCCACGCCCTCGCGCCCGCGTTCTGGTATCTCGTGCCGCTCGCCGTGCTGGGTCTCGTCGTCGCGTTCTTCATGAAGGAGGTGGCCCTGTCCGACAGGTCAGGGCTGGAGGCCCGCGGGATCGCCCGGGTCGAGTAGCGGGCGCGAGGGCGCGGCCGGCCCACGGCTCAGAGCAGCAGCGCACCGCCCGCGAGCAGCCCCGGCGCGACCGCGAGCGCACCCATCCGCACGCTCCGCCCGGCTGCGCATGCCGCGACGAACGCACCGCCGCGCATCCGCGAGGAGCCCGCGCACACCGTGACCGCGAGCAGCGGGGGCAGCCCCACGGCACCGCTCAGCACGACCACGAGCGGCGCCGCCGGCCGTCCCATGGCACGGGCCGTCCACCGCTGCACGGGCCCGACCCACGCCGCGGTCCGGGCCGCGAGCCCCGACCACCACGCGTCGGCGCCCCCCGCCTGCCCCTGCGCGCCGCGCGCCACCGCGACCCGCACCGCCCGCACCGGCGCCCACCGCGGCGCCGCGCGGACCGACGCGAGCACGGCCGCCTTGCCGAGGGTCTGACCCACGACCACGGCGCCCGCGACCGCGAGCGCGACGGGTGGCGGCTGCGCGAGCGCGACGCCCACGACGTACGCCTCCGCGGCGAACACCGGCGCGAACGACCCGACCAGGCTCATGAGCAGCCCCGTCACGACGAGCCCGACCACGAGCCCCGTCATCAGTCGTCCCGGCGCGCGCCCGGCCGCACCAGCCCCGCCTCGTAGGCCGCGATGACGAGCTGCACGCGGTCGCGGCAGCCGAGCTTGCGCAGCGCCTCCGACACGTGGGACTTCACGGTCGGCTCGGTGATGAACAGCTCGGCACCGACCTCGGCGTTCGACAGCCCGCGCGCGACGGCCGCGACGACCTCGGTCTCGCGCGGCGTCAGCACCGCCAGCGAGCGCGGGTCGCCGCGCGCGGCGAAGTCCTCGACGAGCCGCCGCGTGACGCTCGCGCCGAGCAGCATCGAGCCGTCGGCGACCGCGCGCACCGCCTCGACGAGCCGCGAGGCGGGCACGTCCTTGAGCAGGAAGCCCGACGCGCCGGCGCGCAGCGCGTCGAACACGTACTCGTCGAGGTCGAACGTCGTGAGGATGAGGACGCGCGTGCCGGGGTGCGCGGCGGCGATCGCGCGCGTCGCCTCGATGCCGTCCATCACGGGCATGCGCACGTCGACCACCGCGACGTCGGGGCGCTGCGCGGCGACGACGTCGAGCAGCACGGCCCCGTCGCCCGCGTCCCCGACGACGTCCACGTCGGGCGCGGCCGCGAGGATCGCCGCGAAGCCGGCCCGGACCACGGCCTGGTCGTCGGCCACGACCACGCGGATCACGGCGCCACCGCCACGGGCAGGCGGACGTCCACGACGAACCGCGACGCGGTCGCGTCGGCGCGCAGCTCGCCGCCCAGCGCGTCGACGCGTTCGCGCATGCCGACGAGCCCGCGACCGGGGCGCACGGGCTCCGCCGGTCCGGTCAGCGGCTGCGACACGCGCAGCCCCACCTCGCCGGCGCGCTGCACGAGCTCGACGTCGACCGGCGCGCCGGGCGCGTGGCGGCGCGCGTTGGTCAGCGCCTCCTGCAGCGCCCGGAACAGCACGTACCCCGCGGCGTCCGGCACGTGCGACCACTCCCCCACGACCCGCACGTCCTGACCCGCGGCGCGCGCGTCCGCGACCAGCCCGTCGACGTCGTGCGCGGTGGGCTGCGGACGACGCGCGACGGACGCGTCGTCGTCGGTGCGGCGCAGCACGTTGAGGGCCTCGCGCAGCTCGCCGAGCGCCTCGCGCGCGTCGCGCGCGACGTCGGCGAGCACGGCGCGCGCGTCGGCGTCGAGGTCGGGGTACTGGTACGGCGCGCTCTCGGCGCGCACCGCGATGAGCGACACGTGGTGCGCGACGACGTCGTGCAGGTCGCGCGCCATGCGGGCCCGCTCGCGCGCGAGGGCGTCGGTGGTGAGCGCGCGCTCCTCCTGCTGCTGCGCGAGCGCCTCGCGTCGGCGGGTCCGCTGCCGGGCGCCGAACGCGAGCGCGACGAGCACGGCGCCCGTGACCCACACGACGTACAGCGCGAACGTCAGCCACCGGAACGGCGGGCCGCTCCCGGACGTGACGGCACCGATCGGCGTGAACCCCACCAGGTTGCCGCCGCAGTACACGGCCGCCAGGCCCAGCGCGGCCGCGTACGGCGGCAGCGCCGCGCGCCACGTGCGCAGCGCCGCGACCAGCGCGACGCCGACCAGCGCGAGGTACCAGCCGACCATGAACCACCCCGTCCACGGCAGGAACGCGAACGGTGCGGCGGCCACGACGGTCGCGAGCACGGGCCGCCACACCGCGAGGACGACCGCGGCGACGACCACCACCCCCGCGACGCCGGCGACGGCTCGCGCGTCCGTCCCCGGCGTCAGGTCCACGACCCCCGACCACGAGTACCCCATGATCGGCGTGGCCAGCTGGAAGGCCGCGACCAGCACGGCGAGCACGACGGCGGTGCCGAGGCGTTGCCGGTCCGCGCGCACGCGGGGTGCCGCGGCGGTCGGGGCCGAGACGAGCGGGGTCGACGGGTCGGGCATGCCCCGATCCTCGCGGGCCGCCCACCGGACCTTCCACCGCCCTGGGACGGAGACGCCCCGCGACGACCGGACGACGCGCGTCGACCCGGCGCAGCGGGTTCCGCGCGTGGGCGGCGGGGTCTAGCGTCCGGAGCACGGGTGGGCGCCCGCCCGCCGACGGGTCGAGGGGGACGGTCATGGCGCACGGCGACATCACGCACGTCGACATCCCGGTCGCGGACACCGCGGCCGCGACGCGGTTCTACGAGGGGCTGTTCGGCTGGCAGATCCGGGAGATCCCGGGCTTCGAGGGGTACCCCATGTGGTCGGCGCCGAACGGCGTGAGCGGCGGCGGGCTCGCGCCGCGCTCGGAGGGCTTCACGCAGCCGCGCAGCTACGTCGAGGTCGACTCGATCGACGACGTCCTGGGCCGTGTCGCCGACCTGGGCGGTCGCGTGCTGCACGGCAAGGAGCCGATCGACGCGACGAGCTGGTGGGCGGTCGTCGCCGACGCGGACGGCAACCACGTGGGGCTGTTCGAGGGCCGCACGGGCGGCGAGGGCTGAGGATCACGGGCGACGCGCCCCGCCGGCCCGGCGCCGCGGGCGCGCGCCGGCGGGGTACGACGGTCAGCCGCGCAGCGGCAGGACGAGCCGCGTGACGTTCGCCGCGGGGTCGCCGCCGGGCTCGGGGTCGGTGACGTACTCCTCCCAGAAGTCGCCGCGCCCGTCGACGCCCAGCGCGACGCGGTCGTCCTCGACGCGCGCCCACGCGTCGGGCAGCGCGTCGTACGGGCCGGTGTGCGTCAGCACGAGCGCGGCGCCGCCGGGCTGCTCGACGACCGTCACGTCGCCCGACGTCGCCCCCGGTGCGGCGCCCTCGACCGCGAACCCCGCCGCCAGGTCGACCGTGCCGGTCGGCATGCCGTGGTACCAGCCGACCGCCGGGCCGACGATCGTCCACCCCTCGCGCTCGACGGCCTGCGCGACCTGCCGGTAGGCCGCGTCGTAGAAGGCGGGCAGCCCGGCCGTCGGCACGGTGCCGCGCACGGCGGCGAGCGTGACGGTCGGGAGGGTGGTGCGGGTGCTGTCCATCGGGGCCTCTCCTCGCAGGTCCGGCGCCCGGTGCGGGCGGCGGTGGCGGTACCGACCGCGCGGGGCGCCCGGACTCACCGGGCACCGTCCCAGGGGACCGTCCCGCCGACCGCCGCGCGGGTGTCGTCCGGCGTCCGTACCGTGGGTGCGTGAGTCTCGCCGCCCCCGTCCGCCAGTGGCGCGCCCGCGCCGGCAGCGCGCTGTTCCTGCGCGTCGCCGGGCCGCACGGGCACCGGTCCCGCGAGCGCATCCACCACCGCGAGGGGCCGCGCTGGTTCGGGCCGGACGCGGCGGTGCGGGTCGTGCACGGGGACGCGTCGATGTTCGTCGGCGGGATACGGTCGCTGCTGCTGCAGTCGCTGCACCCGGCCGCGATGGCGGGCGTCGCGGGGCACTCGGCGTTCCGCGAGGACCCGTGGGGGCGGCTCGCGCAGACCAGCACGTTCCTCGCGACGACCGTGTTCGGCACGGCCGACGACGCGCAGGCCGCGATCGACGCGGTCCGCACGATCCACGCGCGCGTGCGCGGCGTGAGCCCCGAGGGCATCCCGTACGCGGCGGACGACCCGGACCTGCTGCGCTGGGTGCACGTCGCGGAGATCGAGTCGTTCCTCGACGCGCACACGCGCTACGGGCAGCACCCGCTGAGCCCGGCGCGGGCCGACGAGTACGTCGCGCAGACCGCGCGGATCGGCCGCGCGCTGGGCGCCGTCGACGTGCCGGAGACGGTCGCCGACCTGCGCGCGGCGCTCGAGGGCTACCGGCCCGTGCTGCGTGCGACGCCCGCGGCGCTCGACGCCGCGACGTTCCTGCTGCGCGAGCCGCCCGTGCCGTGGACGCTGCGGCCGGGGTACACGGCCCTCACGGCGGCGGCCGTCGAGTCGCTGCCCGCGTGGGCGGCCGACGGCCTGGGTCTGCGGCGGCGCGGCCGCGTCGGGACGGCGCTCGCGCGCGGCGGCGGGCACGTCGCGACCCGCACGGTCCGCTGGCTGCTCGCGGGCCAGCCCGACGGCTGACGCGCGACCGCCCTCCCAGAGCGTGAGGGGTTGCCGCCGGGAGACGGCGGCAACCCCTCACGACCCGTGCGTCGCCGGTCAGCCCAGCGTGACCCGGCGTGCGGCGAGCCAGCCCGCGAGACGGTCCGGCCGGTCGGTGATGATCTCGTCGACCCCCACCTCGACCGCCGCAGCCCAGTGCGCGGGCTCGTCGAGCGTCCACACCGCGACCCGCAGCCCGGCGGCGTGCAGCCGGTCCACGAGGTCGGGGTGCTGCAGGAGCAGCAGCCCGTGCGGGTTGGCCATCGTCACGTCGAGCGCGGCGCACGTCTCGAGCAGGTCGTCGCCGACCTCCGCGAGCAGCAGCCCGCGCCGCATCTGCGGGTCGGCGACGCGCAGCGCCTCGACCGTGCCCGGCCAGAAGCTCTGCACGACCGTGCGGTCCGCGAGCCCCGCGTCCCGCAGCGGCCCCGTGACGCGCGCGACCTCGTCGGCCGTCCACTCGCCCTTCACCTCGCACAGCAGGTCGAGCGACGGGTGCCGGTCGAGCAGCTCGACCACCTCGGCGAGCAGCGGGACCCGCTGCCCGGCGTACGCGGGCGCGAACCACGCCCCGGCGTCGAGCTCGCGGACGGCCGCGAGCGGCGTGTCCTTGAGCCAGCCCGTGCCGGAGGTCGTCGCGTCGAGCGTGTCGTCGTGGATCACCACGACGTGCCCGTCGGACGTCAGCTGCACGTCGAGCTCGATCGAGTCGGCGCCCGCGCGGGCGGCCGCCTCGAACGCGGCGAGCGTGTTCTGCGGTGCGACGGCCGAGTTGCCCCGGTGCGCGACGACCCTGGTCACAGGTACGGCTCCACGTTCTCACGGTAGGCGGTGTCGAGCTTGGGCGCGATCGACGACCACGCCTGCTGCGGGTCCGCGCCGCGCAGCACGATCTGCTCGATGCCCTCGGTGAGGACCTGGTCGGCACCCGGCACGAACACCCGGATCCAGTCCTGCGAGCGGGCCTTGTCGGCGAGCTGGTCGACAGCGGTGCGGAACTGCGGCGTGGACGCGTAGACGGCCTTCATCGCGTCGGACTCGACGGCCGACGTGCGGACCGGCATGTACCCGGTGTTCTGCGAGAAGTACGCGGTCTGGTCGGTGTCGGTGAGGAACTGCAGGAACATCGCGGCGGCGAGCTGCTGCTCGGGCGACTTCGCCTTCGGGATCGCCAGACCCGTGCCGCCCGTCGGGGTGCCGCCGCCCTGCGGGCCGTCCGGCAGGTACGCGGTGCCGACGTCGAACGTGGCCGCGTCGAGGATGCCCTTGAGCGAGCCGGTCGACCCGATGGTCGCCGCGACGACGCCGGACGAGAAGTCGACGGCCGAGTCCTCCGAGACGGTCGCGTAGGCCTCGTCGCCGTGGAAGAGGTCCTGGAGGAACGTGCCGCCCGCGACCGCCTCGGGCGTGTCGAGCGTCGTCGTCCACTCGTCGGAGTACTGCCCGCCCTGGCCCCAGATCATGTTCTCGAACCACCACGCGGCCCACGACGGGCCGGTCGACAGGCCGAGCGGCTTCGAGTCCGCCGGAACCTGGCCGGCGAGCTTCGTCGACCACTCCTGCATCTCGGCCCACGTCTCGGGTCCGCGGTCGGGCAGGCCCGCGGCCGCCCACTTCTCCTTGTTGTAGTAGAAGAGCGGCGTCGAGCGCGCGTACGGCGCGGCCCAGTGCTGGCCGTCGTACTCGTAGTCGCCGTACAGCGCGGGCACGAAGTCGTCGGCGTCGGCGTCCAGGTGCTCGAACACGTCGTCGAGCGGCATGATCTGGTCGTTCAGGTGGTACCGGAACCACCAGACGTCGGACGAGATGACGAGGTCCGGCAGCTCGGACGTCTGCGACGCCGCCTGGAACCGCTGCGCGACCTCGTCGTAGTTGGCGCCCGCCGTGACGAGCGTGACCTTGATGTCGGGGTGCTCGGCCTCGAAGCGCTTGATCAGCTCCTCCTCGACCGGCTTCGACGCGCCCGGGTGGTTGCTCCACCACGTGATCTCGGACGCGGGGGTCACGGTCGACCAGTCGACGGCGTCGGTCGCGGCGGGCTCCGCGGCCTGGCCGGTGGCGATCGTCGGGGTGGTGCAGGCCGTCAGGCCCAGGGCGCCGACGGCGGCCAGGGCGAGCGCCGCGAGGCCGCGGCGGGTCGGGGCGGCACGGTGGGACACGGGGTCTCCTCGGTGTCGGGGCGCACGCCACCGGTCGGTGGGCGTGCCGGGGGCCGGGTCCGCGGGGGCGGGTCCGGTGGTCGGGTGGGTGGTGCGGTGCGGGTCAGCCGGTGACGGCGCCCGCGGTGAGGCCGGCCACGAGCCGGCGCTGCAGCACGAGGAACACGGCCAGCACGGGCAGCGTCACGACCGTCGTCGCGGCCAGCAGCACTCCCCAGTTCGTCATGCCGTCGACGTTCTGCAGGAGCGTCAGGCCCACGGGCAGGGTCATCTTGCGGGGGTCGTCGACCACGAGGAACGGCCACAGGTAGTCGTTCCACTCGGTGACGACCGCGACGAGCCCCACGGCCGCGACGGTCGGCAGCGACATCGGCACGACGAACCGCCACAGCCGCCGCCAGTGCCCGGCGCCGTCGAGCTGCGCGGCCTCGAGCACCGAGGTCGGCAGCGACAGGAAGTGCTGACGGAACAGGAACGTGCCGAACGCGCTGGCCAGGCCCGGCACGAGGATCCCCTGGTAGGTGTTCAGCCACCCCAGGCTCGCGACGAACGTGTAGTTGGGGATGATCGTGATCTGCGGCGGGATCATGAGCGCCGCGAGCACCACCACGAACACGGTCCGCCGGAACGGCACGTCGAGGAACACCAGCGCGTACGCGCAGCACAGGCCGAGCACGACCTTGAGGCCCGCGCCCGCGACCGTGAGGCCGACGCTGTTGGCGAAGAGCGTGCCGAGCGGGACGGTCTGCGCGGCCTGCGCGTAGTTGCCCAGGTCGAGGCCCTGCGGGAGCCACTGCAGCGGCACCGCGTACAGCTCGTCGGGGCGCTTGAGGCTCGCGAGCAGCATCCACAGCAGCGGTGCGCCGAGCACGAGGGTCGCGACGACGAGCGTCGTGACGCCGGCCGCGTCGAGCGCGAGCGCGCGGGGCGGGCGGCGGCGCCGACGCGCCGCGGGAGCCGGCGCGTCCGGTGCGGCGGGCGGCGGGGACGCC
>NZ_BCRB01000042.1 GCF_001552375.1 Cellulomonas iranensis NBRC 101100 = JCM 18110
CCCGGCGCGGCGCCCAAGCCCGCGCCGCGGCCCGGCCCGCGCGCCACGGGCGACGGCGGCGACGCCGGCTGACACACCGCACGGGTGCCGCCCCGCGGCGCCCGGACGAACCCCCGAGTCGCACGACCGTGCGATGCGAACGACAAGGAGAGACGGCAGCCATGCCGAAGAACAAGACGCACTCCGGTGCCAAGAAGCGGTTCCGGGTCACCGGCACCGGCAAGGTCATGCGCGAGCAGGCCGGTGGTCGCCACCTGCTCGAGCACAAGTCGAGCCGCCGCACCCGCCGCATCGCCGGTGACGTCGTCGTCTCGCCCGCCGACACTCCCAAGATCAAGAAGCTGCTCGGCCGCTGACCCCCTCGGCGCGTCAGCGCCCAGGCGGAGGCACCGAGCCCCGGACAAGGCAAGGAGCATCACGTGGCACGCGTGAAGCGGGCGGTCAACGCCCAGAAGAAGCGTCGGTCGACCCTCGAGCGGGCGAGCGGCTACCGCGGACAGCGCTCGCGCCTGTACCGCAAGGCCAAGGAGCAGGTCACCCACTCGCTGGTGTACGCCTACCGCGACCGCAAGGCGCGCAAGGGCGACTTCCGCAAGCTGTGGATCCAGCGCATCAACGCGGCCTCGCGTGAGAACGGTCTGACGTACAACCGTCTCATCCAGGGTCTGCGCCTCGCGGGCGTCGAGGTGGACCGTCGCGTCCTGGCCGACCTGGCCGTCAACGACGCCGCCGCGTTCACCGCGCTCGTGCAGGTCGCCAAGGCCGCCCTCCCCGAGGACGTCAACGCGCCCAGCGCCGCGTGACCTCGCCGCGCACCGTCGGCTGACCGCCGGCACCGCAGCACCGACGCCCCCGCCGTCCTCGTGACGGCGGGGGCGTCGTCGTCCCCCCGCGGTGACGCCGTCCCCGCGGCTCGGGGATGATGGGGCCGTGGCCGACGACCTGCTGAGCAACCCCCGCGCCGACCGCGTCAAGGCGGTGCGCGCGCTCGCCGACCGGTCCGCGCGGCGCCGGCACGGCCGGTTCCTCGTCGAGGGGCCGCAGGCCGTCCGGGAGGCCGTCGCTCCCGGCGGTGGGTGCGTGCACGAGCTGTACGCGACGCCCGACGCGGCGCAGCGGTACGCCGACGTGCTGGCCGCGGCCGACGCCGGCGGCGTGCGCGTGCGCCTCGCGACGCCCGAGGTGGTCGACGCCATGAGCGCCGACGCGCAGGGCCTGGTCGCGGTCGCGGACCTCGTGCACGCCGGCCTGGACGCGGTCGTCGCGGGCGCGCCCCGGCTCGTCGCGGTGCTCGCGCACGTGCGCGACCCCGGCAACGCGGGCACCGTGCTGCGCGCGGCCGACGCGGCCGGCGCCGACGCGGTCGTGCTCACGGCGAGCAGCGTCGACGTGCACAACCCCAAGGTGGTGCGCTCGACGGCGGGCTCGCTGTTCCACCTGCCGGTCGTCACGGGGCCCGAGCTCCCGGACGTCGTCGCGGCGCTGCGGGACGCCGGGGTCGCGGTGCTCGCCGCGGCGGGCGGGGGTGCGCACGACCTCGACGACCTGCTCGACGTCGCGGGGCGGGCACCGCAGGGTGTGCCCGACCTCGCGGCGCCCACGGCCTGGGTCTTCGGCAACGAGGCGTGGGGGCTGCGCGACGAGGACCTCGCGCTCGCCGACGCCGTCGTGCGGGTGCCGCTGCGCGGGCGCGCCGAGTCGCTCAACCTCGCGACGGCCGCGGCGGTCTGCCTGTACGCGTCGGGGCGCGCGCAGCGCTGACCGCCGAGCGCCCGGGGCCGGACGCCGAGCGGACGGTCCGCGTCGCGCGGCGCGAGACCTGCCGTGCCGGGGCGCGCCCTGGCAGGCTGACCGCATGCGACTGTTCGCCGCGGTGTGGCCGCCCGACGACGTGCTCGACCACCTCGACCTCGCGCTGGGCGCCGTCCGCGCCCGCAGCGGGCCCGACGACGCGGTGCGGTGGACCGCGCGCGACGCGTGGCACCTGACGTCGGCGTTCTACGGGACGCTGCCCGACGCCGTCGTCGACGCGCTGGGGGCCGACCTCGCGGCGCACGCGACCGCGCTCGCGCCGTTCGACCTGCGGCTCGCGGGCGCCGGTGTCTTCGCGCACCGCACGCTGTGGGTCGGCGCGGGCGGCGACGTCGCCGCGGCCACCGCGCTCGCGGCCGCGGCCCGTGCGGCGGGCGACGCGCACGGCGCACCGCCCGACCCCCGTGTGCGGCACCGTCCGCACCTCACGGTGGGACGCGTGCGGCCAGCGGGTCGTCCGGCGCGGCACCGCGGCACGCCCCCCGGTGCGCGGGGGCCGGGCCGGGACAGGGCCCGGTTCGACGACCCGGGACCCGCGGAGACGTTCGTGCAGGCGCTCGCGGTGTACCAGGGGCCGGTGTGGACCGTGGACGAGATCACGCTCGTCGAGTCGCGCCCGGGCGAAGGGCGTGGCGGCGGGCCGCTGTACACGCCGCTCGCGCGGTGTCCGCTCGGCCGCTGACCCGGGCTGTGGCAGCATGACGGCATGAGCGCGGTCGAGCGCACCCGCACGGCGGGTGGTCACCGATTTCCGCGGCCCGTCCCGGGCCGCGTGCGCTGACCTGCACGCCGACGCCGGCCGCTGACGTCCTTCGGACGCCCCGGCCGCCCCGGGCCGGGCGCCACTAGACTGCCCAGCCGGCCGACGTGCGTGCGCCCAGCACCGCGTCCGGCCGCCGGTCGAGGCCCGCACCCGCGGGTGCCGACCGCCCGGAACCGTCCTGGAAGGTCCCCATGACCAGCGACACCACGCTGTCCCCGCTCGACGCCGACGGCGTCGCCGCGGCCGTCGACGCCGCGCTCGCGGACGTCGCCGCCGCCGGCGACCTCGACGCCCTCAAGTCCGCCCGCCTCGCGCACACGGGTGACGCGAGCCCGCTCGCGCTCGCGAACCGCGCGATCGGCGCGCTGCCCGGCCCCGACAAGGCGGCCGCGGGCAGGCTCGTCGGGCAGGCGCGCGGGCGCGTCAACGCCGCGATCGCGGCGCGCACGGCCGAGCTCGAGGCCGAGCGCGACGCGCGCGTGCTCGTCGAGGAGTCCGTCGACGTCACGCTCCCGGCCGAGCGCCACCCGCTCGGCGCGCGCCACCCGCTGTCGACGCTCTCGGAGCGCATCGCCGACGTGTTCGTCGCGATGGGCTGGGAGATCGCCGAGGGCCCCGAGCTCGAGGCCGAGTGGTTCAACTTCGACGCGCTCAACTTCGGCGTCGACCACCCGGCGCGTCAGATGCAGGACACGTTCTTCGTCGCGCCGCCCGCCGGCGCCGACGTGCCGGAGGACGGCTCGGGCCTCGTGCTGCGCACGCACACGTCGCCCGTGCAGGCGCGCACGCTCCTCGAGCGCGGCGTGCCCGTGTACATCGCGTGCCCCGGCAAGGTGTTCCGCACCGACGCGCTCGACGCGACGCACACGCCCGTCTTCCACCAGGTCGAGGGCCTCGCGGTCGACAAGGGCCTGACGATGGCGCACCTCAAGGGCACGCTCGACCACTTCGCGCGGGCGATGTTCGGGCCGCAGGCGCGCACGCGCCTGCGTCCGTCGTTCTTCCCGTTCACGGAGCCGTCCGCCGAGATGGACCTGTGGTTCCCGCAGAAGAAGGGCGGGCCCGGGTGGATCGAGTGGGGCGGCTGCGGCATGGTCAACCCGGCCGTGCTGCGCGCGTGCGGCGTCGACCCCGACGTGTACTCGGGGTACGCGTTCGGCATGGGCATCGAGCGCACGCTCATGCTCCGGCACGGCATCGCCGACATGCGCGACATGGTCGAGGGCGACGTGCGCTTCTCCCAGCAGTTCCGGACGGTGATCTGACATGCCTCGTATCCCGCTGACCTGGCTCGGCGACCACGTCGAGCTGCCCGCCGACCTCACCGCCGAGACGCTCGCCGCGGACCTCGTGCGCGTGGGGCTCGAGGAGGAGGCGATCCACACCTCGGGCGTGACGGGCCCGCTCGTCGTCGGCCAGGTGCTCGAGCTGACGCCCGAGCCGCAGAAGAACGGCAAGACGATCAACTGGTGCCGCGTCGACGTCGGGGCGCACAACGACCTCGACGAGGCCGGCGAGCCGACGGTCGCGCGCGGCATCGTGTGCGGCGCGCACAACTTCGGCGTGGGCGACCGCGTCGTCGTCGCGCTGCCGGGCGCCGTGCTGCCCGGGCCCTTCCCGATCGCGGCGCGCAAGACGTACGGGCACGTGTCGGACGGCATGATCTGCTCGGCCCGCGAGCTCGGGCTGGGCGAGGACCACGACGGGATCATCGTGCTGTCGCGCCTCGGCCACGGCGACGACGTGACGGCGCCCGGCACCGACGCGCTGCGCCTGCTGGGCCTGGCCGACGAGGTGCTCGAGATCAACGTGACCCCGGACCGGGGCTACTGCTTCTCGATGCGCGGCGTCGCGCGCGAGTACGCGCACTCGACGGGTGCGCGCTTCACGGACCTCGGCCTGCCGTCCGACGACGTGCTGCGCGAGCGGCCCGCGGGGTTCGGCGTCGAGATCGACGACGACGCGGGCATCCACGACGTGCCGGGCTGCGACCGGTTCGTCGCGCAGGTCGTGCGCGGCGTCGCGGCGTCCGCGCCGTCGCCGGCGTGGCTGCAGCGGCGCCTCACGCAGGCCGGCATGCGGCCCATCGGCCTCGCGGTCGACGTGACGAACTACGTGATGCTCGACCTGGGCCAGCCCATGCACGCCTACGACCTCGCGACGCTGACGGCGCCCGTGGTGGTGCGGCGCGCGCGGGCGGGGGAGCGCACGACGACGCTCGACGGCGTCGAGCGCACGCTCGACCCGCAGGACCTGCTGGTCACCGACTCGACCGGGGGGCGCGCGGCGCGCGTCCTCGGGATCGCGGGCGTCATGGGCGGCGCGGACTCCGAGGTGTCGGACGGCACGACGGACCTGCTGCTCGAGGCCGCGCACTTCGACGCCGTGAGCGTCGCGCGGTCCTCGCGGCGGCACCGGCTGACCTCGGAGGCCTCCAAGCGGTTCGAGCGCGGCGTCGACCCGCGGCTCGCACGGGTCGCGGTCGCGCGCGCGGCGGCGCTGCTCGTCGAGCACGGCGGCGGCACGGTCGACGACGCGCTCACCGACGTCGACCGCACGGGCGCGCCCGCGCCGGTCGCGTTCGACCCCGCGCAGGCGGGGCGGCTCGTCGGCGTGCCGTACACGGACGACGAGGTGCGCGCGACCCTCGAGGAGATCGGCTGCACGGTCGACGCGTCGGCCGTGCCGTGGCGGGTCACGGCGCCCACGTGGCGTCCGGACCTCGTCGCGGGCGTCGACCTGGTCGAGGAGGTCGCCCGGCTGCGCGGGTACGACGCGATCCCGTCGGTCGTGCCGCCCGCACCCGTCGGCCGGGGGCTCACGCGCGGTCAGCGGCAGCGCCGCGCGGTCGCCGACGCGCTCGCGGCCGCCGGCATGGTCGAGGTGCTGAGCTACCCGTTCGTCTCGGCGGCGCAGCTCGACGCGCTCGGGCTGGCCGCGGACGACGAGCGGCGCCACGCGGTGCGCCTGGTCAACCCGCTCGCCGACGGTCAGCCGCTGATGCGCACCGACCTGCTCGTGACGCTGCTGGAGACCGCGCGTCGCAACGTCGCGCGCGGCACGACCGACCTCGGCGTGTTCGAGCTCGGGCTGGTGACGCTCCCGGGTGCGGACGGCGGGGTCGCGCCGCGGCTGCCCGGGGGCGTGCGTCCCGCGGACGACGTGCTCGCGACCGTCGAGGCGGCCGTGCCGCACCAGCCGCTGCACGTCGCGGGCGTGCTCACGGGGCTCGTCGAGCCGTCCGGGCACTGGGGTCCCGGCCGCCGCGCGGACCACGCGGACGCGATCGCGCTCGTGCAGCGCGTCGCGCAGCGCGTGGGCGTCGAGCTCGCGGTCGCGGCCGACGGCGAGCGTGCACCGTTCCACCCGGGTCGGTGCGCGCGCCTCACGGCGCCGACGGGCGCGGTCGTGGGGCACGCGGGCGAGCTGCACCCGCAGGTGGTCGCGGCGCTCGACCTGCCGGCGCGCGCGGTCGCGTTCGAGGTCGACCTCACGGCGCTGCTCGCGGAGTCGTCGGACGCGCCCGTCGAGGCCGCCCCGGTCTCGACCTTCCCGGTCGCCAAGGAGGACGTCGCGCTCGTCGTGGCGTCCGACGTCCCGGCGGCGGACGTGCTGGCCGCGGTCCGTGCGGGTGTCGAGCAGAGCCCCGCGGGCGACGTGCTGGAGGACGTGCGGCTGTTCGACGTCTACACGGGCGACCAGATCGGCGAGGGGCGCACGTCGCTCGCGTTCGCGCTGCGCCTGCGTGCGCCGGACCGCACGCTCACGGCTGCCGAGACCGCGGCGGTGCGTGACGCGGTCGTGGCCGAGGCGCACGCGCGCGTCGGCGCGGAGCTGCGCGCGTAGCGGACGGTTCCGTCTCACCGCAGGCCGGTCCCGGGTGCTCCCGGGGCCGGCCTGCGTCGTCCCTGCGCCGTGTCGCGCCCCGCTCGGCACCGCGAAATGCGGACGAACCGGGGCGTCGTCGGACGAGTTCACCAGATAGTTACTGTCGGGTAGTTGCGGCGAAAGGGACGGACCCCACAGGGTGAGGACGGCCGTCCAGGTGCGGCCGCCTGCCCGCGCGACGAGGCGTGGTCACCACGACCCCTCGCCGCGCCCGACGGAGGAGATCTGCGTGCACGTCAGACGAACGGCCACCGGAGCGCTCACCGCGCTCGCCCTGGTGCTCACCGGCGGTGTGGCAGCCGCCGGAGCCGCGAGCGCGGCGGTGTCGACCGACGCGACCCTGCTGGTCAACGAGGTGTACGGGGGTGGCGGCAACTCCGGCGCCCCGTTCGACCGGGACTTCGTGGAGCTGGTGAACACGGGCGACGCCCCCGTGGACCTCGCGGGGTACTCGCTGCAGTACGCGTCCGTGACGGGCGCGTCGTGGCAGGTCACGCCGCTGTCCGGCAGCGTGCCCGCCGGCTCGACGTTCGTGGTCGGGCAGGCGTTCGGCGCGAACACCGCGGCGCCCGACGTGCCGGTGGACCTCGAGGGCACGAACGTCGCCATGAGCGGCACGAACGGCAAGGTCGCGCTCGTGCAGGGCACCGCGGCGCTGACGTGCTCGACCG
This sequence comes from Cellulomonas iranensis NBRC 101100 = JCM 18110, assembly GCF_001552375.1. Taxonomy (GTDB): domain Bacteria; phylum Actinomycetota; class Actinomycetes; order Actinomycetales; family Cellulomonadaceae; genus Cellulomonas; species Cellulomonas iranensis. The sequence goes on from NZ_BCRB01000042.1 coordinate 7,135, forward strand.
GGTGCGCGCAGGTCGACACGGTCGTGGACCTGCTGGGCTGGGGCCCGACCGCGTCGTCGTTCGCCGGCACCGCCCCGGCGCCCGCGACGACGAACGCGACGTCGGTGCAGCGCGACGACGCGCACACGCACACGGCCGACAACGCGGCGGACTTCCGCGCCGCGACGCCGACGCCCACGCCGGCGGGCACGGGACCGGGCGAGCCCGGCGAACCCGGTGAGCCGACGACCGTGACGATCGCCGAGGTGCAGGGCACCGGCGACGCGTCGCCTCTCGCGGGCCGCACGGTCACGACGTCCGGCGTCGTCACCGCGGTGTACGCGACCGGTGGCTACGACGGCTACGTGCTGCAGACCCCGGGCTCGGGCGGGGGCGACACCACCGGGCGTACCGGGTCCGAGGCGGTGTTCGTGTACTCGCCGTCGACCGTCGGGCAGGTGTCCACCGGGCAGCACGTGCGCGTGACCGGGCAGGTCGCCGAGTACTTCGGCCTCACGCAGATCGCGGTCGAGGGTGCCGCGGCGCTCAAGCAGCTCCCGGCCGCCGACGCGCCGACGCCCGTGCAGGGCACGTGGCCCGCGGACGCGGCGGCGCGCGAGGCGCTCGAGTCGATGCTGTACCTGCCGACCGGCGACCTCACGGTCTCGAACACGTACACGACCAACCAGTACGGCGAGGTCGCGCTCGCGGTCGGCACGACGCCGCTGCTGCAGCCGACCGACGTCGCACGCCCGGGCACGCCCGAGGCCGCGGCGGTCGTCGCCGACAACGCCGCCCGCGGCGTCGTGCTCGACGACGGCGCGTCGACCAACTTCCTCGCGCCCGGCAACGGCGCGCTGACGCCGCCGTACGTGTCGCTCGACAACCCCGTGCGGATCGGCGCGGCCGTGCAGTTCACCGACCCGGTCGTCGTCGACTACCGCAACAACGCGTGGAAGCTCAGCCCGACCGCGCCGGTCGTGGCGGGCAGGCCCGCGCCCGCGACGTTCGAGGACACCCGCACCGCGGCACCCGCGGCCGTGGGCGGCGACCTGAGCGTGGCCTCGTTCAACGTCCTCAACTACTTCACGACGCTCGGCGACGAGAACCCCGCGTGCGTGCCGTACCGCGACCCCACGGGTGAGCCGGTCACGGTCCGCGAGGGCTGCGACCAGCGCGGCGCGTGGGACAAGGCGGACCTCGAGCGGCAGCAGGACAAGATCGTCGCGGCCATCACGGCGCTCGACGCCGACGTGGTCGGCCTGCTCGAGATCGAGAACTCGGCACGCGTCACGGGCACGCCCGACGCGGCGCTCGCGACGCTCGTCGACGCGCTCAACGAGGCCGCCGGCGCCGGGACGTGGGCGTACGTCCCGTCGTCCGCCGAGCTGCCGCCCGCGGCCGAGCAGGACGTCATCACCAACGCGATCATCTACCGGCCGGCCGCGGCGACGCCCACGGGCGACCCCCGCGCGCTGGGCGACCAGGGCGGCGACGACCAGGCGTTCGGCAACGCGCGCGAGCCGATCGGCCAGGTCTTCACGCCGGCCGCGGGCGGCGAGCCCCTGCTCGTCGTGGTGAACCACTTCAAGTCCAAGAGCTCGGCCGGCCCCTGGCCGGGCGACCGCGACACGGGCGACGGGCAGGGCGCGTCGAACGAGTCGCGCGTGCGCCAGGCGACCGCGCTGCGCGACTGGGTGCCCACCGTGCAGGGCGACGCCACGGCGGTCGCGCTGGTCGGTGACTTCAACTCGTACACGCACGAGGACCCGCTGCAGGTGCTGTACGACGCGGGCTACGTCAACGCCGCGGCGCAGCTCGCGCCGGGTGAGCACTCGTACGCGTTCCAGGGCCTGTCGGGCTCGCTCGACCACGTGCTGCTCAACGAGGCGGCCGCGACCCGGGCGACCGGCGCGGACGTGTGGGGCATCAACGCCGAGGAGTCGATCGCGCTCGAGTACAGCCGGTTCAACTACCACGGCACGTCGTTCTACGCACCGGACCCGTACCGGTCGTCGGACCACAACCCCGTCAAGGTGGGCTTCGCCGCGGGCGAGGACAACACCGGCCCGGTCGACCTCACGTTCCTCAACATCAACGACTTCCACGGGCGCATCGACGCCAACACCGTGAAGTTCGCGGGGACCGTCGAGCAGCAGCGCGCGGCGGCGGACGGCCCGGTGGCCTTCCTGTCGGCGGGCGACAACATCGGTGCGTCGCTGTTCGCGTCGGCCGTGCAGGACGACCAGCCGACGATCGACGTGCTGAACGCGCTGGACCTGCGCGCGTCGGCGGTCGGCAACCACGAGTTCGACAAGGGGTACGACGACCTCGTCGACCGCGTGATCGCGGGCGGCGACAACGCCGCGTTCCCGTACCTGGGCGCGAACGTCTACGAGAAGGGCACCACGACGCCCGCGCTCGACGAGTACGCGCTGCTCGACATGGGTGGGGTGAGCGTCGCCGTGATCGGCGTGGTCACGCAGGAGACCCCGACGCTCGTGACGCCGGGCGGCATCGCCGGTCTGGACTTCGGCGACCCGGTCGAGGCGGTCAACCGCGTCGCGGCGCAGCTCACGGACGGCGACCCCGCCAACGGCGAGGCCGACGTCATCGTCGCGCAGTACCACGAGGGCGCGGGCGCCGGCACGCCCGACGGCGCGACCCTCGAGGAGGAGGTCGCCGCGGGCGGCGCGTTCGCGGCGATCGTGAGCGAGACGGTCCCCGCGGTCGACGTGGTCTTCACGGGCCACACGCACAAGCAGTACGCGTGGCTCGCGTCGAACGGCGACGTCGAGCGTCCGGTCGTGCAGACCGGCTCCTACGGCGAGTTCCTCGGCAAGGTCGTGCTCACGTACGACCGCGACGCCGACGAGGTGACGGCCGTGACCGCGGAGAACGTCGCGCGCACCACGACGGCCGACGCCGACCTCGTCGCGGCCTACCCGCGCGTCGCCGAGGTCAAGACGGTCGTCGACGCGGCGCTCGCGTACGCGAACGAGGTCGGTGCGCAGCCGGTCGGCTCGGTCACGGCGGACGTCACGACCGCGTTCAGCGGCGGCGCGTACGTCGGCGGCGTGTACCAGGGCTCGGCCCCGGGCACGACGACGGGCCGTGACGACCGCAGCCGCGAGTCGGCGCTCGGCAACCTCGTGGCGGACGCGCTGCTCGACACGCTGGCCTCGCCGGAGCGCGGCGGTGCCGACATCGGCGTCGTCAACCCCGGCGGTCTGCGTTCCGAGCTGCTGTACGCGCCCGACGGCACGATCACGTACGCCGAGGCCAACGCGGTGCTGCCGTTCGTCAACAACCTCTGGACCACGACCCTCACGGGCGACCAGGTGGTGACGATGCTCGAGCAGCAGTGGCAGACCAACCCGGACGGCACGATCCCGAGCCGCCCGTACCTGCAGCTGGGGCTGTCGGACAACGTCGCGTACACGTACGACGCGACGCGGCCGCTGGGCGACCGCATCACGTCGGTCACGGTCGACGGCGCGCCGATCGACCCCGCGGGGGAGTACCGCATCGGCACGTTCTCGTTCCTCGCGCAGGGCGGCGACAACTTCCGGGTGTTCTCGCAGGGCACGGCCACGGCGGACTCGGGCCTCATCGACCGCGACGCGTGGATCGCGTACCTGCAGGCGCACCCGGGGCTGACGCCGGACTTCGCCGAGCGCGCGGTGTCGGTGCCCGCGCTCGACGCGCCGTTGGCACCGGGCGACGAGCTGACCTTCACGGTCGGCGGGATCAACCTCACGAGCCTCGGGGCCCCGGAGAACACCGCGGTCGAGGTGCTGTGGGGCGAGCAGTCGCTCGGGTCGTTCCCGCTCGTGCGGGGCGACGGTCCCGACGCGTCGGCCCAGGTCACGGTCACGGTGCCCGCGGGCGTCGAGCCCGGTGAGCACGCACTGACGGTCGTGGCCGCACCCAGCGGCACGACGGCGACGGTGCCCGTCACGGTCGAGGTGGGTCTGCCCGCGTCGACCACGACGCTCACGGCCTCGCCCGACTCGCACGTGCACGGCACGTGGGGGCAGCGCGTGCGCCTGGTCGCGACGGTCACGGCCGACGCCCCGGTGACGGGTGCGGTCGAGTTCGTCGTCGGCGACGACGTGCTCGGCACGGCCGCTCTGCGCGACGGCCGCGCGACGTTCACGCTGCCGGCCGGCACGGCGGCCGGGACCTACGAGGTCGTGGCCCGGTGGGCCGGGACCGACGCGGTCGCGGGCTCGCAGTCGGAGCCGGTGACCGTCACGGTCGAGCAGGCGACCAGCACGACGACGCTGAACGTCGTGCAGTCGCCGCTGCCCCGGTGGGTGCCGTCGGCGTGGGTCGCGACCGTCGCCCTCGACACGTGGCGCGTGCCGTCCGGCACGGTCGAGCTGCGCGAGGGCGACCGGGTCGTGGCGCGCGCGAACGTCGTGCTCGGCGTCGCGGTCGGCACGGTGCCGCGCGACCTCGGCAGCGGCACGCACCGCCTCACCGCGGTGTTCGTCCCGTCCGACCCGACGAACGTCGCGGGCAGCACGAGCCGCACGGTGTCGGTCCGCGGCTGACGCGTCGGCACCGACGCACGGTGGGGAGGGGCTCGCCCGGTGAGGGCGGGCCCCTCCGTCGTGCGCCGGGCGCGTCCGCGTCCGTCCGGGTGAACCACGCCGCGCACGGGCTCGGGGCGGTGCACCGCGGTGCCAGCATGTGCGCGTGCCCGACGACACCGCCTTGGTGCGGGAGCTGACCATCACGCCCGAGCTCGTGCGTCGCGTCGCGCGCGACGCGACGGTCGAGCTGCTCACCCGGCCGCGCATGCTGGCCGTCTGGGCGCTCGTCGCGGCGCCCGTGGCCGTCCTCGTCGGCGTGACGACACCCGGACGGCAGGGCGCCTGGGCAGGGTTCGTCGCTGCGGTCCTGCTGCCGGTGCTCGTCGTCTGGCGCACGCGCCGCTCGGCGCGCCGTGCTTTGGGCGCGACGCTCGTGCCCGGGGCGACGGTGCGGGCGCAGATCCGTGACGACGCGCTGGTCACCGAGACGGCCGCGGGGTCCACGTGCGCACCGTGGAGCACCTACGCGGCCGTGCGGGTGCACCGCTCGGCCCTGCTCCTGCGGTTCGCCCGCGTGCCGTCCGTCGTGGTGCTTCCGCGGGCGCTGCTCACGGACGACGACCTCGCGCTGCTACGGGCACGCGTCGGTGCGCCGTCGTCCGCCGCGGGCGGGGCGGACGACGGCGCGGCCGGTGCGGTGCCGGGACCTCAGCCCGCGACGTAGTCCTGGTACGCCGGCAGGTCCAGCACGCCGTTGCCCGACAGGCCGATGACGATCGTCTCGTCGGTCGTCGCGGCGCGCGCGTGCGCGAGGGCGCCGGCGACCGCGTGCGTGGACTCCGGCGCGGGGATGAGCCCCTCGGCGCGCGCGAACTCGACGCCCGCCGCGAACGCCGCGTCCTGCTCGACGGCGATCGCCTCCATGAGGCCCAGCTCGTACGCGTGCGACACCATCGGCGCCATGCCGTGGTAGCGCAGGCCGCCGGCGTGGATCGCGGGCGGCACGAAGTCCTTGCCGAGCGTGTGCATCTTCAGCAGCGGCGTGAGGCCCGCGACGTCGCCGAAGTCGTACCGGTACTCGCCCCGCGTCATCGACGGGCAGGCCGCCGGCTCGCACGCGACCACGCGCGTCGTCGTGCCCTCGCGCAGGTTGCGGCCCAGGAACGGGAACGACAGGCCGCCGAGGTTCGACCCGCCGCCCGCGCACCCGAACACGACGTCGGCGGTCTCGCCGATCTCGTCGAGCTGGGCCAGCGCCTCGACGCCGATGACGCTCTGGTGCAGCAGCACGTGGTTGAGCACCGACCCGAGCGCGTAGTGCGCCGCAGGGTCCTTCGCGGCCGACTCGACGGCCTCGCTGATCGCCATGCCGAGCGAGCCCGTGGTCGTCGGGTCGGCGGCGAGCATCGCGCGCCCCGCCTCGGTGAGGTCCGACGGCGACGCGTGGCACGTCGCGCCGTAGGTCTCCATCTGCATGCGGCGGTACGGCTTGGCGTCGTACGACGCGCGGACCTGCCACACCTCGCAGTCCAGCCCGAGCAGCGCGCACGCCATGGACAGCGACGCGCCCCACTGGCCGGCACCGGTCTCGGTGGTGAGCCGCGTGATGCCCTCGACCGCGTTGTAGTACGCCTGCGCGACCGCCGTGTTCGGCTTGTGCGACCCGGCCGGCGAGACCCCCTCGTACTTGTAGTAGATCTTCGCCGGGGTGCCGAGCGCGCGCTCGAGGCGCAGCGCCCGCACGAGCGGCGACGGCCGCCACAGCGCGTACATCTCGCGCACGGTCTGCGGGATCTCCACCCAGCGCTCGGTCGAGACCTCCTGCGCGATGAGCGCCATCGGGAACAGCGGCGCCAGGTCGTCGGGCGTCAGGGGCTCGCGCGTGCCCGGGTGCAGCGCCGGCGGGCACGGCTCGGGCAGGTCCGCCGCGAGGTTGTACCAGTGCGTCGGCACGCTCGACGGCACCACGGTGCCGACGGGGTCCGTGAGCACGGCGGGTCGGGTCGCGTCGGGGGAGGTCGTCATGTCGCCTCGCAGGGTCGGGCGCGCACGCGCGCGGTGGCGGACGCGGGTCACGTCCGCCGCCCCCGGGCGTCGGCGACCCGCACCGCGAGGGTAGCGGCGCGCGCCCGCGCCCGGCGGGCACGTCCACGACCAGGGGCGACGTGCGCCCCGGCCCGCGGCGCGGACGCTCCTGGGAGGGCGTGCGCGGTGTTGCTACGGTGGTCCGCGACACGGGGTGCCCGGTACCGAGCCGGGCTGAGATCACACCCGTCGAACCTGATCTCGTTAGCACGAGCGAAGGGATGTCGACCATGACGTCTGCCGTCCTCCCGTCCGCCCCGCACCGCACGGGTGCCCCGCCGGACGACCTGGCCGCCGCGGCGGCCGCCGCGCTCGCGGCCGTCCGTGAGCGCACGCCGCTGGTGCAGTGCCTCACCAACGAGGTGACGACGAACCTCGTCGCCAACGCCCTGCTCGCGCTCGGTGCGTCGCCCGCGATGGCCGCGGTGCCGGGCGAGGCGCAGGAGCTCGCGGGCGTCGCGGGCGCCGTCCTGGTCAACCTCGGCACGCCCGGCCCCGACCAGCGGGCGTGCGTCGCGCCGACCGTCGCGGCGGCGGCGGGTGCAGGCGTCCCGTGGGTCCTCGATCCCGTGGCGGTCGGCGTGCTGTCGGTGCGCACGCGCCTGGCCGGCGCGCTGCTGGCCGAGCGGCCCGCGGTCGTGCGCGGCAACGCGAGCGAGGTCCGCGCGCTCGCGGGCCACGCGTCGGGCGGGCGCGGCGTCGACGCGCTGGACGGCGTCGACGCCGCGGCCGACGCGGCCACGGCCGTCGCCGCGCTGACCGGCGGCGTGGTCGCGGTGTCCGGGCCGGTCGACCTCGTCACCGACGGCACGAGGACCGTGCGGCTGACCGTCGGCGACCCGCTGCTGACGGCGATCACGGGGGCCGGCTGCGCGCTCGGCGGGCTCGTCGCGACGTTCGCCGCCGTGACCGACCCGTTCACCGCGGCGGTCGGCGCGTCGACCGCGCTGGGCGTGGCCGCCGAGCGGGCCGCGCGCGACGCGCACGGCCCCGCGTCGTTCCAGGTCGCGCTCGTCGACGAGCTGTACCGCCTGACGCCCGACACGCTGCGCGCGGGCGTGCGCGACGCCGCGGCGGTGACGGCGTGAGCGCGCCGGCCCTGCCGGGGGGCGTCTACCTCGTGCTCGACGCGGACGTCTGCGCGCGCGCCGGGCACCATCCCGCGCAGGTGGCCGGTGCGGCCGTGCGCGCCGGGGTGGGGACCGTGCAGGTGCGCGCCAAGCGGGCGAGCGTGCGCGAGCTCGTCGACCTCACGGTCGCCGTCGCCGACGCGCTGCGCCTCGCGGGGCCTGCGGCGCTCGTGGTGGACGACCGGGTCGACGTCGCGCTCGCGGCGCGTTCCCGGGGAGCGTCGGTCGACGGCGTGCACGTCGGCCAGCGCGACCTCGAGGTCGACGACGCCCGTGCGCTGCTCGGCGCCGACGCGCTGATCGGGGTCTCGGCCGCGCTGCCCGAGCACGTGCGCGCCGCACCGGGCGCCGACCACGTGGGCAGCGGCCCGGTGCGCCTCACGCCCACCAAGCCCGAGGCAGGTCCCGCGCTCGGGTTCGACGGCCTGCGGCGCGCGGTCGACGCCGCCGCCGGGCGGCCGGTCGTCGCGATCGGCGGCCTGACGGCGTCCGACGCGCCCGCGCTGCGCGCCGCGGGCGCGCACGCGATGGCCGTCGTGAGCGCGGTGTGCGCGGCCGCCGACCCGGGCGCGGCGGCGGCCGCGCTGGTCGCGGCGTGGGAGGGCGCGCTCGTCGCGGGCGGTGCCCGGTGACCGGGCCGACGGGTGCCGACACGGACGTGACGACGGGACCGCCTGCGAGCCGCGTGCGGGTGCTGTCCGTCGCGGGCACCGACCCGACCGGCGGTGCCGGTGTGCAGGCCGACCTCAAGTCGTTCGCGGCGCACGGCGCGTACGGCATGGCGGTCGTCACGGCGCTCGTCGCGCAGAACACGCACGGCGTGCGCGACGTGCACGTGCCCGACGTCGCGTTCCTGCGCGCGCAGCTCGACGCCGTGGGCGACGACGTGCGCGTCGACGCCGTGAAGATCGGCATGCTCGCGACCCGCGCGGTCGCGCTCGAGGTGGGTTACTGGCTCGCGCGCACGCGGCCGCCGGTCGTCGTGCTCGACCCCGTGATGGTCGCGACCAGCGGCGACCGCCTGCTCGACGCGGACGCCGAGGACGCCGTGCGCGACCTCGTGGGCGCCGCGCACCTGGTGACGCCCAACCTGCCCGAGCTCGGCGTCCTGCTGCGCGAGCCGACGGCCCGCACGTGGTCCGCCGCGCTCGACCAGGCACGCCGGCTGGCCCGCACGCGCGACGTCGTCGTGCTGCTCAAGGGCGGCCACCTGGGCGGCGCCGCGAGCCCCGACGCGGTCGTCGACGCGACGACCGTCGTCGAGCTCGACGCGCCGCGCGTCGCGACCACCGCGACGCACGGCACGGGCTGCTCGTTGTCGGCGGCCGTGGCGGCGCTGCGACCCCGACGCCCTGACTGGGTGACCACGGTCAGGGAGGCCAAGCAGTGGCTCACGGGCGCGATCGCCGCGGGCGAGGCGCTGCGCGTCGGCTCCGGGCGCGGGCCGGTCGACCACCTGCACCACGCGCCGACCCTGGGCGCGCGGCCGTTCGGCGACGAGGCGTGGGACGTCGTCGCCGGGCTGCGCGCGGCGTGCGACGACCTGCCGTTCGTGCGCGCGCTCGCGGACGGCACGCTGCGGCGCGCGGCGTTCGAGGCGTACGTGCACCAGGACGCGCTCTACCTGGCGGCGTACTCCCGCGTGCTGGCCCGCGCGAGCGAGCTCGCACCCACGGGGGAGGCGCAGGCGTTCTGGGCGCGCGGTGCGAGCACGTGCCTGGACGTCGAGGCCGCGCTGCACCGCGACCGGCTCGCCCACGGGCGGTATGCCGGCGTCCCTGCGTCCGCCGTCACGACGGCGTACACCGAGCACCTGCTCGCGGTCGGCGCGACCGGCACGTACGCCGAGGTCACGGCCGCCGTGCTGCCCTGCTACCGGCTGTACGCCGACATCGGCGCGCGCATCCTCGCGCGGGCCGGCGACCTGGCCGACCACCCGTACGGCGACTGGGTCGCGACGTACGGCGACCCGGCGTTCGCGGCGTCGGCGGCGCAGGCGGGCGCGCTGGCGGACGCCGCGGCGCGCGAGGTCGGTGCGGCGACGCGCGCGCGCATGCTCGCGGCGTACGTGCGCTCGTGCGAGCACGAGGTGGCGTTCTTCGACCAGGTCGACCTCGTCGCGGACGTGTCGCCGGGCCGTCGGCGGGAGGCGGTGCCGGCGCGGGTCTGAGGCCCGCCCGCGGCGGGGACGGGGCCGGCTGCCGGCGCCCCCCGTCGCGGGCGGGCGCCGGCCCGGCGTCGCGTCAGCAGGACCCGTCGGTGCAGGCCTCGGCGCTCGGGGCGGCGGTCAGCGGGTTGGCCTCGCGCCACCCGGCGTCGAGCAGCTGCGTGAACACCTCCGCGGGCTGCGCGCCCGAGACGGCGTACTTCCGGTCGACGACGAAGAACGGCACGCCCGTGACGCGCAGCGCGCGCGCCTCGTCGAGGTCGGCGCGCACCTCGTCGGCGGCGTCGTCGCCCGCGAGGGCGGTCGCGACCCGCTCGTCCGACCAGCCGTGGTCGCCGAACCCGGCCTGCGCGGCGATGCGCACGAGCGCGCCGTCGGCGCCCAGGTCGACGCCCTGCTCGAAGTGCGCCGAGAACAGCGCCTCCATGGTCGCCTCGACGAGCGTGGCGCCGCCGGCGCGGCGCGCGAGGTGCAGCAGGCGGTGCGCGTCGAACGTGTTGAACGCGAGCGTGCGGTCGAAGTCGTAGCGCAGGCCCTCGCCCGCGGCGACGTCGGTGACGTGGCCGAACATCTGCTGCACCTGGTCGCGGGGCAGGCCCTTCATCTCGACGAGCGCGTCGACCTCGGGGCGGCCGGGGCCGGTGGGCGTGTCGGGGGAGAGCTGGTAGGAGCGCCACACGACCTCGACGTGCTCGGCGTGCGGGAAGTCGCGCAGCGCCGTGGCGAACCGGCGCTTGCCGATGAAGCACCAGGGGCACGCGACGTCGGACCAGACCTCGACGGTGACGGTCCGCGGCGGGGCGGCGAAGACGGGGGTGTCGAGGCTCATGGCAGCAGGAGGACCTTTCCGGTGGTGGTGCGCCCCTCGAGGGCGCGGTGGGCGTCGGCCGCGTCGGCCAGGGGGTAGGTGGCGCCGACGCGGACGTCGAGCGCACCGGCGGCGACGGCGTCGAACAGCTCGGTCGCGCGCCACAGCAGCTCGTCGCGCGTGGCGGTGTGGTCGCCCAGCGTGGGGCGCGTGACGAACAGCGAGCCGCCCGCGTTGAGCCGCTGCAGGTCGATCGGCGGCACCTGCCCGGACGACCCGCCGTACAGCACGAGCGTGCCGCGGCGGGCCAGCGACGCGAGCGACGCGTCGAACGTGTCGTTGCCGACGCCGTCGTAGACGACGTGCACGCCGCGGCCGCCGGTGAGGTCGCGGACCAGCGCGGGGAGCTCGGCGGTGAGGTCGGACAGCTCGCGGTAGCGGACGACGTCGCTCGCGCCGGCCGCGCGCGCGAGCGCCTCCTTGTCCGCCGAGCCGACGGTCGAGATCACGCGCGCACCGCGCGCGGCGGCGAGCTGCGTGAGCAGCAGCCCGACGCCGCCCGCACCGGCGTGCAGCAGGACGTCGTGCCCCTCGCGCAGCGGGAAGGTCGAGGTCGTGAGGTAGTGCGCGGTCATGCCCTGCAGCGGGAGCGCGGCGGCGGTCGCGTCGTCGACGCCGGGCGGCACGGGCAGCGCCTGGGCCTCGGGCACGGCGACGAGCTCGGCGTACGACCCGGGCGCGGACGCCCACGCGACGCGGTCGCCGGGCGCGAGCGTCGTGACGTCCGCACCGACCTGCACGACCTCGCCGGCGCCCTCCGACCCCACGACGTGCGGGAACGGCATACGGTAGGTGCCGCTGCGCCGGTAGGTGTCGATGAAGTTGACGCCCGCGGCCGCGACGCGCACGAGCACCTGGTCGGGTGCCGGGGTCGGGTCGGGGACGTCGGTGACCTCGAGGACCTCGGGGCCGCCGGCCCGGGTCGCGACGACTGCACGCATGCCTGGCGCAACCACCGCGACGGGGCGGTGTGTTCCCCGCGCGTCGTTGGTATTTGTGTGCAGCCGACTGTATGTTCATGCACATGACGTTCACCGTGGCGGTCGCCGGCGCCAGCGGGTACGCGGGCGGGGAGATCCTGCGCCTGCTGCTCGACCACCCCGAGGCGCGCATCGGCACGCTCACCGCGCACAGCAGCGCGGGCACGCCGCTGGGCGCGCACCACCCGCACCTGCGCGACCTCGCCGACCGCGTGCTGCAGCCCACCTCCGCGCGGGCGCTCGCGGGCCACGACGTCGTCGTGCTCGCGCTGCCGCACGGCGCGAGCGGCCAGGTCGCCGCCGAGCTCGAGGCGCTCGGCGGGGACCCGGTCGTGCTCGACCTCGGCGCCGACCACCGCCTGCAGGACGCGGCCGACTGGGAGGCGTACTACGGCAGCCCGCACGCGGGCACGTGGACGTACGGCCTGCCCGAGCTGGTGACGGCCGTCACCGGGGGCCGCCAGCGCGCGGCGCTCGCGGGTGCGCGCCGCATCGCCGTGCCCGGCTGCAACGTCACGGCCGTCACGCTCGGCCTGCAGCCGGGGGTCGCGGCGGGCCTGCTCGACCCGACCGACCTCGTCGCGGTGCTCGCCAACGGCTACTCGGGCGCCGGCAAGGCCCTCAAGCCGCACCTGCTCGCGTCCGAGGCGTTCGGGTCGGCCGTGCCGTACGCGGTCGGCGGCACGCACCGGCACGTCCCCGAGATCGCGCAGAACCTGCGCAGCGCGGGCGCGGCCGACGTGCGCACGTCGTTCACGCCCGTGCTGGTGCCGATGTCGCGCGGCATCCTCGCGACCGCGACCGCCCGGCTCGCACCCGGCGTCGACGTCGACGAGGCCGCCCTGCGCACGACGTGGCGCGACGCCTACGCCGACGAGCCGTTCGTCCACGTGCTGCCCGACGGCCAGTGGCCCACGACGGCGGCCGTCACGGGGTCGAACACCGCGCTCGTGCAGGTCGCGCTCGACGCGCGCGCGGGCCGTGTCGTGACCGTGACCGCCATCGACAACCTCGTCAAGGGAACCGCCGGCGGTGCCGTGCAGTCCCTCAACCTCGCGCTCGGGCTCCCCGAGACACTCGGCCTGCCCCGGAACGGAGTCGCCCCGTGACCGACCACCTCGGACCCGCCCTCGAGGGCACGTCGCCCGGCACGTCGCCGGGCGTGACCGCGCCCGCGGGCTTCCGCGCGTCCGGCGTCACCGCAGGGCTCAAGGCGTCCGGGCGCCCCGACCTCGCGATCGTCGTCAACGACGGGCCGCGTCACGCGGGTGCCGCGGTGTTCACGACCAACCGCGTCGTGGGCGCGCCGGTCGTCTGGTCGCGCCAGGTCGTCGCGGACGGCGTCGTCTCGGCGGTCGTCCTCAACTCGGGCGGCGCGAACGTCAGCACGGGGCCCGAGGGCTTCCTCGACGCGCACCTCACGGCCGAGCGCGTCGCGACGGCCCTGGGCGTCTCGTCCGGCGACGTCGTCGTGTGCTCGACCGGTCTCATCGGCGAGCGCCTCCCGCGCGAGACGCTGCTGGCGGGCGTCGACCTCGCGGCCGCCGCGCTCACGTCCGACGCGGGGCTCGACGCCGCGACGGCCATCATGACGACCGACACCGTGCCGAAAACCGCGCACGTCACGGTCGAGACGCCCGACGGCGCGTTCACGGTCGGCGGCATGGCCAAGGGCGCGGGCATGCTCGCGCCGGCGATGGCCACGATGCTGTGCGTCGTCACGACCGACGCCGACGTCGCGGCGCCCGTGCTCGACGCCGCGCTGCGCGCCGCGACCGCCGAGACGTTCGACCGTGTCGACTCCGACGGCTGCATGTCGACCTCCGACACCGTGACGCTGCTCGCGTCCGGCGCGTCGGGCGTCACGCCCGCCGCCGACGTCCTCACCGACGCCGTGCGGCGCGTGTGCGCGTCGCTCGCGCGCCAGCTCGTCGCCGACGCCGAGGGTGCGTCGCACGACATCGCGGTGCACGTCGTCGGGGCCACGACGCCGGACGCCGCGGTCGCCGTCGCGCGGGCCGTGACGCGCTCGAACCTGTTCAAGGCCGCGATGTTCGGCAACGACCCCAACTGGGGGCGCGTGCTCGCGCAGGCGGGCACGGTGCCCGAGGAGGTCGCGCCGTTCGACCCCGAGGCGATCGACGTCGCGATCAACGGCGTGCTGGTCTGCAAGGCAGCGCGCCCGCACGCCGACCGCGGCGAGGTCGACCTCGCCTCGGCCCGCGAGGTGCACGTGACCGTCGACCTGCACGCGGGCGACGCGGCCGCGACCGTCTGGACCAACGACCTCACGCACGACTACGTCCACGAGAACAGCGCGTACTCCACATGACCACGACCCCCCCGCCCGTGCCCGACGACTTCGTCTTCGACACCCGCACCGACCTGCGCGCCGACCAGAAGGCGGAGGTGCTCGTCGAGGCGCTGCCCTGGCTGCAGCAGTTCTCCGGCGCGCTCGTCGTCGTCAAGTACGGCGGCAACGCGATGATCGACGACGACCTCAAGCGCGCGTTCGCGCAGGACATGGTGTTCCTGCGGCAGGTCGGCCTGCGGCCCGTCGTCGTGCACGGCGGCGGGCCGCAGATCAACGCGATGCTCGACCGCCTCGACATCCGCAGCGAGTTCCGCGGCGGGCTGCGCGTCACGACGCCCGAGGCGATGGACGTCGTGCGCATGGTCCTCACGGGCCAGGTGTCGCGCGAGCTCGTCGGCCTGCTCAACGCGCACGCGCCGCACGCCGTCGGGCTGTCGGGCGAGGACGCCGGGCTGTTCCAGGCACGCCGCCGCACCGCCGTGGTCGACGGCGTCGAGGTCGACGTCGGGCTCGTCGGCGACGTCGTGCAGGTCAACCCCGGCGCCGTGCTCGACCTGCTCGACGCGGGCCGCATCCCGGTCGTCTCGACCGTCGCGCCCGACGTCGACGACCCCACGCAGGTGCTCAACGTCAACGCCGACACCGCGGCGGCCGCGCTCGCGGTCGCGCTCGGCGCGCGCAAGCTCATCGTGCTCACCGACGTCGAGGGCCTGTACACCGACTGGCCGGACCGGTCCTCGCTCGTGCGACGCATCCGCGCGTCGGCCCTCGCCGAGCTGCTGCCGCGGCTCGACGCGGGCATGCGCCCCAAGATGGAGGCGTGCTGGCGCGCCGTCGAGGGCGGCGTGCCGCGTGCGCACGTGATCGACGGCCGCGCGCCGCACTCGATCCTCGTCGAGGTGTTCACGTCCGACGGCGTCGGGACGATGGTGCTGCCCGACGCCGACCCCGACGGCCACCCGTCGACCGTGCCCGTGCGCGCCGTGCGCCTGGCGACGCAGGACCAGGAGGACGACCGGTGACGACCACGCCCGAGGGCACCCCCACGACCGCGCGGCACCGCGCGCCCGGCGCCGAGGACGCGCTGCCGGTCCCGGCCGCCGCGGGCTCGGTGGCCGAGTGGACCGAGCGCTACGCGCACGCCGTCATGGACACGTTCGGCCCGCCGCAGCGCGTGCTCGTGCGCGGCGAGGGCGTCTACGTGTGGGACGCGGACGGCACGCGCTACCTCGACCTGCTCGGCGGCATCGCCGTGAACTCGCTCGGCCACGCGCACCCGACGCTCACGGCGGCGGTCAGCGCGCAGCTCGGCACGCTCGGCCACGTGTCGAACTTCTTCGCGAGCCCCGCGCAGATCGCGCTCGCCGAGCGTCTCGTCGCGCTCGCCGACGCGCCCGAGGGGTCGCGCGTGTTCCTCGCGAACTCCGGGACCGAGGCCAACGAGGCCGCGCTCAAGCTCACGCGTCGGCACTCGGGCGGCGCCCGGCCGCGCGTGCTCGCGCTCGAGGGCGCGTTCCACGGCCGGTCGCTGGGCGCGCTGTCGCTCACGCACAAGGCCGCGTACCGCGAGCCGTTCGAGCCGCTGCCCGGCGGTGTCGAGTTCCTGCCGTTCGGCGACACCGACGCGCTGCGGGCCGCGTTCGCCGAGGGCGGTGACCTGGTGGCCGCGCTGTTCGTCGAGCCCATCCAGGGCGAGGCGGGCGTGCGGTCGCTGCCGCCCGGCTACCTCGCGCTCGCACGCGAGCTGACGACGGCGCACGGGGCGCTGCTGGTGCTCGACGAGGTGCAGACCGGCATGGGCCGCACGGGCCGCTGGTTCGCGCACCAGCACCCGCACCTCGGCGGGGGCGTCCGCCCCGACGTCGTCACGGTCGCCAAGGGCCTCGGCGGCGGGTTCCCCGTGGGTGGGCTCATCGCGTACGGGCCCGACGTCGCCGCGCTGCTCGGGCGCGGTCAGCACGGCACGACGTTCGGCGGCAACCCCGTCGCGTCCGCCGCGGCGCTCGCGACCGTCGGCGTCGTCGAGCGCGACGGCCTCCTCGCGCACGTCACCGCGCTGGGGGAGCGGCTGCGCGAGCGGCTGCGCTCGACCGGCAACCCGCTCGTGCGCGAGGTGCGCGGCGAGGGGCTGCTCATCGCCGTCGAGCTCACGGTCCCCGTCGCGGCCCGTGTCGCGGCCGACGCGCTCGCCGCCGGGATCATCGTCAACCCGTGCACGCCCACGACGCTGCGCCTCGCGCCGCCGTACGTCCTCACCGACGAGCAGGCCCAGCCGTTCGTCGACCTCGTCGCCGCGCTGCGGGCCGACCTCGCCGCGGAGGAGACCCCGTGACCCGCCACTTCCTGCGCGACGACGACCTGTCGCACCGCGAGCAGGCCGCCGTCATCGAGCTCGCGCTCGCGTTCCGCGACGACCGGTTCATCCGCACGCCGCTGTCGGGCCCGCGCGCGGTCGCGGCGGTCTTCGACAAGCCGACCCTGCGCACGCAGGTCAGCTTCCTCACGGGCATCGCCGAGCTCGGCGGCTTCCCGTTGCCGGTCGACGGGGTGCTGGCCCGCATCGGCGAGCGCGAGTCGATCGCCGACACCGCGCGCGTGCTCGGGCGTCAGGTCGCCGCGATCGTGTGGCGCACGCACGCGCAGACCCGCATCGAGGAGATGGCCGCGCTCGCGGGCGTCCCGGTGGTCAACGCGCTCACGGACGAGTTCCACCCGTGCCAGGTGCTCGCGGACCTCATGACGGTCGCGCAGCACCGCGGCGGCGTCGCGTCGCTGCCGGGCACGACGCTCGCGTACGTCGGCGACGGCGCGAACAACATGGCCCACTCGTACCTGCTGGGCGGCGCGACCGCGGGCATGCACGTGCGGGTCGGGGCCCCGGCGGACGCGGCGCCGGACCCCGCGGTGGTCGCGGACGCCGAGCGCGTCGCGGCGGGCACGGGCGGGTCGGTGACGGTCGTGCACGACCTGGCCGCCGCGGTCACGGGCGCGGACGTCGTGGCGACCGACACGTGGACGTCGATGGGCCAGGACCCGCGGGACGCGGACGACGAGGCGCGGTTCGTGCCGTTCCGGCTCGACGCGGCGGCGCTCGCGCTCGCCGCGCCCGACGCGCTCGTGCTGCACTGCCTGCCCGCCTACCGCGGCAAGGAGATCACCGCCGACGTGCTCGACGGGCCCCAGTCGGTCGTGTGGGACGAGGCCGAGAACCGGCTGCACGCGCAGAAGGCGCTCCTGACGTTCCTGCTGGAGCAGTCGTGAGCACGCCGACGGTCGCGGCGACGAAGGCCGCACGGCACGCGCTCATCGTGTCGCTGCTGCAGCGCGGCACCGTCCACTCGCAGGGTGAGCTCGCGGGGCTGCTCGCGGACGAGGGCGTGACGGTCACGCAGGCGACGCTGAGCCGCGACCTGGTCGAGCTGCGCGCCGTGAAGATCCGCACCGCGACGGGTGCGCTCGCCTACGCCGTGCCGGCCGAGGGCGGCGACCGCACGCCGACCATGGCCGACACCGAGCAGCTCGCGGCGCGGCTGGTCCGCCTGAGCGCCGAGCTGCTGGTGACGGCCGAGGCGTCGGGCAACCTCGTGGTGCTGCGCACCCCGCCGGGCGGCGCGCAGCTGCTGGCCTCGGCGATCGACCACTCGGTGCTCCCGTCGGTGCTCGGGACGATCGCGGGGGACGACACGGTGCTCGTCATCTCGCGGGACCCGGCGGGGGGCGACGCGCTCGCGGCGCGGTTCCTCGCGCTCGCCGCCGAGGGCTGACCTCAGTTATGAATAGGTCCGCATGTGGATGTATGTTCATGCATGCAGACCTCGATGAAGGAGAGAACCTGACATGACCGAACGCGTCGTCCTCGCGTACTCCGGCGGCCTCGACACCTCGGTGGGCATCGGCTGGATCGCCGAGGCCACCGGTGCCGAGGTGATCGCCGTCGCGGTCGACGTCGGCCAGGGCGGCGAGGACCTCGAGGTCATCCGCCGACGCGCGCTCGACTGCGGCGCGGTCGAGGCGTACGTCGCCGACGCGCGCGACGAGTTCGCCACCGAGTACTGCATGCCGGCGCTCAAGGCGAACGGCCTGTACCTCGACCGGTACCCGCTGGTCTCGGCGCTCTCGCGCCCCGTCATCGTCAAGCACCTCGTGCGCGCCGCGCGGCAGTTCGGCGCGACCACCGTCGCGCACGGCTGCACCGGCAAGGGCAACGACCAGGTCCGCTTCGAGGTCGGCATCACCTCGCTCGCGCCCGACCTCAAGTGCCTCGCGCCCGTCCGCGACCTCGCGCTCACGCGCGACAAGGCCATCGAGTACGCCGAGAAGCACCAGCTGCCGATCGCGACCACCAAGCACAACCCGTTCTCGATCGACCAGAACGTGTGGGGCCGCGCGGTCGAGACCGGGTTCCTCGAGGACATCTGGAACGGCCCCACCAAGGACGTCTACACCTACACCGACGACCCGACGTTCCCGCCGGTCGCCGACGAGGTCGTCATCACGTTCGAGCAGGGCGTGCCCGTCGCGCTCGACGGCGTGCCGGTGACCCCGCTGCAGGCGATCCAGGAGATGAACCGCCGCGCGGGCGCGCAGGGCGTCGGCCGCATCGACATCGTCGAGGACCGCCTCGTCGGCATCAAGTCGCGCGAGGTCTACGAGGCCCCCGGCGCGATCGCGCTCATCGCGGCGCACCAGGAGCTCGAGAACGTCACGGTCGAGCGCGAGCAGGCCCGCTTCAAGCGCGGCGTCGAGCAGCGCTGGACCGAGCTGGTCTACGACGGCCAGTGGTTCTCGCCCCTGAAGAAGTCGCTCGACGTGTTCGTCGAGGACACGCAGCGCTACGTGTCCGGCGAGGTGCGCGTCGTGCTGCACGGCGGCCGTGCGACCGTCTCGGGCCGCCGCTCCGACTCGAGCCTGTACGACTTCAACCTCGCGACGTACGACACGGGCGACACGTTCGACCAGTCCGCCGCGAAGGGCTTCATCGAGATCTACGGCCTGAGCTCCAAGCTCGCCGCGGCGCGCGACGTCAAGTTCGGCAACGCGCCCGACCTCGGCTCGCAGGGGGGCATCGACGCGTGACCGCCCAGCCCGGCCCGCTCGCGCTGTGGGGCGGACGCTTCGCGTCCGGCCCCGCGGCGGCCCTCGCCGACCTCTCGCGCTCGACGCACTTCGACTGGCGCCTCGCGGACGACGACATCACCGGATCGGTCGCGCACGCGCACGTGCTGCACGCCGCCGGTCTGCTGTCGGACGCCGAGGTCGCCGGCATGGTCGACGCGCTCGAACGCCTCCGGGCGGACGTCGCGTCGGGCGCGTTCGCGCCCACGCCGGACGACGAGGACGTGCACACCGCGCTCGAGCGCGGCCTCATCGAGCGGGCCGGGACCGAGCTCGGCGGCAAGCTGCGCGCCGGGCGCTCCCGCAACGACCAGATCGCGACGCTCGTGCGCATGTACCTGCGGCGTCAGTCGCGCGTGCTGTCGGGCCTCGTGCTCGACGTCGTGGACGCGCTCGTCGCGCAGGCCGAGGCGGCGGGCGACGCGCCCATGCCGGGCCGCACGCACCTGCAGCACGCGCAGCCCGTGCTGCTCGCGCACCACCTGCTGGCGCACGCGTGGCCGCTGCTGCGCGACGTCGAGCGGTGGGCCGACTGGGACGCGCGCGCGGCGCGCTCGCCGTACGGCTCGGGCGCGCTGGCGGGCTCCTCGCTCGGGCTCGACCCGGCGAAGGTCGCGGCCGAGCTCGGCTTCGACGGACCGGTGGAGAACTCGATCGACGGCACGGCGTCGCGCGACGTCGTCGCCGAGTTCGCGTTCGTCGCGGCCATGACGGCCGTGGACCTGTCGCGCCTCGCCGAGGAGGTCGTGCTCTGGGCGACCAAGGAGTTCGGCTTCGTGCGCCTGCACGACGCGTACTCCACGGGGTCGAGCATCATGCCGCAGAAGAAGAACCCGGACGTCGCCGAGCTCGCGCGCGGCAAGGCGGGGCGCCTGGTGGGCGACCTCACGGGACTGCTCACGACGCTCAAGGGCCTGCCGCTCGCGTACAACCGCGACCTGCAGGAGGACAAGGAGCCGGTCTTCGACCAGGTCGACCAGCTCACGGTCCTGCTGCCGGCGTTCGCGGGCATGGTCGCGACGCTGACGTTCGACACCGAGCGCATGGCGGCTCTCGCGCCGCAGGGCTTCTCGCTCGCGACCGACGTCGCCGAGTGGCTCGTGCGCGAGGGCGTGCCGTTCCGCGTCGCGCACGAGGTCGCGGGCGCCTGCGTGCGGGTCTGCGAGGAGCGCGGGATCGAGCTGTGGGACCTGTCGGACGACGACCTCGCCGCGATCAGCCCGCACCTGACGCCCGGCGTGCGCGCCGTGCTGTCGGTCGAGGGCTCGCTCGCGTCGCGCGACGCCGTCGGGGGCACCGCGCCCGCGCGCGTCGCCGAGCAGCTCGGGCGTGCGCGCGACGCCGCTGCCAAGCTGCGTGCGGCGCGCACCGTCTGACGGTCCCCGGGGCCGGTCCCCTCAGGAACGACCCGGGGCGGCCGATCGCGGCAGGGGAGCGGCGCACTGCAGCGCCCCCGCAGCGAGAAGGTGACCATGGCAGCCTCCGGCCACGCCCCGTCGACCCCGGTCGAGCCCTACCTGTCCGACCTCAACGGCGTGCAGCGCTGGTTCGCGAACGTCGGCGTGCGCGGCAAGGTCGCGATGCTCGCGACCGTCATGGTCGTGCTGCTCACCGTCACGGCCGTCATCGCGGTGACGGGTCTGCGGTCGATGACCGCCGCGGGTGCGGACGTCGACGCCCTCGCGACCCGCACGACGCAGCTCGTGCTCGGCGTCGCGGTGCTGACCGGCGTGCTCGGGTTCGTGCTCGCGCGCGTCGGGTCGCGCAGCATGGAGCGGGAGCTGGAGCGGCTCGTCGCCGTGGCCGGGTCGATCGAGCGCGGTGACCTCACGGCCCGCGCGCGCATGGACAACGGCGACCAGATCGGCGTCGCGGCCCGGTCGCTGGACGCGGGCCTGGACGCGCTCCAGGCCTCGCTCGCCGGCGTGACGCGCCAGGTCGGCGCGCTGGCCGACGACGCGCGTGCGCTCGACACCGGCAACGTCGAGCTGCGCCGCGAGGCCGGGGTCGTCGACGGCGACGCGCGCTCGCTCGCGGCGTCGGCCGCGGACGTCGCGCACACCGTGCAGGCCGTCGCGGCGGGTGCCGAGCAGATGGGCGCCTCGATCCGCGAGATCGCGACGAGCACCGACGACGCCGTGCGGGTCGCGCGGGACGCGCAGGACGCGGCGCGCGAGGCGGCCGACACGGTGGCGCGGCTCGGCGAGTCGTCGACGCAGATCGGGAACGTCGTCAAGCTCATCACCTCGATCGCCGAGCAGACGAACCTCCTCGCGCTGAACGCCACGATCGAGGCGGCGCGCGCCGGCGAGGCGGGCAAGGGCTTCGCGGTCGTGGCCGGCGAGGTCAAGGAGCTCGCGGGCGAGACCGCGCAGGCGACGGACGACATCGCGCGCCGCGTCGACGCGATCCAGGCCGACACGACCGCGGCGGTCGAGGCGATCACGCGCATCACCGACGTGATCGGGCGCATCAGCGACCACCAGTCGACCATCGCGGCGGCGGTCGAGGAGCAGAGCGCGACGACGGCCGAGATGGCGCGCGGCGTCACGCGCGCCGCCGAGGGCGTCGGCCAGATCGCGACGACGTCGTCGGCGGTCGCGGGGCGCATGAGCGCGACGACCGAGCGTCTCGACGAGGCGGGCGGGCACGTGACGGCCATCGCGTCGGGGTTCGGGCAGGTCGGCGAGCTCGTCGGCACGTTCCGCGTCTGACGTGCGCGTCCGCGACCACCGGAGCGTCCCGCCGGTGGTCGCGGCGCGTCCGGCCCGGACGGGTGTGGCCGCGCCGTCGGGCATCATGGCCGCGTGGACGCGTCCCCGGCAGCCGTGAGCGGGCCGGTCGACGCCGCGGGGACGGTGGCGGGGCGGGTCCTGGCAGGCCCGGCGCGGCTGGGGCCGGTCCGGCTGCTCGCGGTCGACGGACCGGCCGGCTCCGGCAAGACGACGTTCGCGGCACGCGTCGCCGACGCGGTGCGCACGGCCGGTGCGCGCGCGACGGTGCTCGGGCTGGACGACCTGTACGACGGGTGGACCGGGCTGGACGGGACGCTGTGGCCGCGGCTGCGCGCGCAGGTGCTCGAGCCGCTGCGCCGCGGGCGCGCGGCGCGCTACCAGCGGTACGACTGGGCGGCCGGTCACCTCGCCGGCTGGGTGGACCTCGACGTCCCGGACGTCCTGGTCCTCGAGGGGTGCGGGTCGGCGCGGCGTGCGGTCGACGCCCTCGCGACGCTCACCGTGTGGGTCGAGGCCGACGACGACGTGCGGCTCGCGCGCGGCCTCGCGCGCGACGGCGCGCACGAGCGTGCGCACTGGCTCGCGTGGATGGCGCTCGAGCGTGCGCACTTCGCACGTGAGGGCACGCGCGGACGCGCCGACGTGCGGCTCGACGCGTTTGGCATGATGACCACGTGAACGCGGCCGAGACCACGCCCGGTCCCGGCGACGAGGTCGTCGCCGGCGTCGGGGGCGTCCCCGCGCGCACCTGGTACGCACGTGACGTCATGGCGGTCGCGCACGACCTGCTCGGCGCGTTCCTCACGGCACGCAGCGCCGAGGGAGACGTCACCGTCCGCGTCACGGAGGTCGAGGCGTACGGCGGTGACGACGACCCGGGCTCGCACGCGTTCCGTGGCCGCACCGCGCGCAACGCCGCGATGTTCGCCGAGCCCGGTCGGCTCTACGTCTACCGCCACCTCGGGCTGCACCACTGCCTCAACGTCGTCGCCGAGCCCACCGGCCGCGCGGCCGCGGTGCTGCTGCGCGCGGGCGAGGTCGTCGAGGGCGCGGACCTCGCGTGGCGGCGGCGCGAGGCCGCGGGCGTCGTCGACAACCGGCGCCAGCTCGCGCGCGGGCCGGCCCGGCTGGCCGTGTGCCTCGGGCTCGACCTGGACGCCAACGGCGCCGACCTGACCGAGCCCGGGGGAGCGGTCGTGCTGCGACGGCGTGACGCGGCGACCGCCCTGCCCGCGGTCGCGACCGGACCGCGCGTCGGGGTGTCCGGCCCCGGCGGCGACGGTCGGCGCCACCCGTGGCGTCTGTGGCTGACCAACGAGCCGACGGTCTCGGCCTACCGTCCCGCGTATCGCTCGCCGACGTCGGCAGACGCCCCCGGTGGGGCGACGGCGTCGGCCTGACGCGGAGCGCGCGTCGCACCAGACCCCCGACGTGGGCCCGACACCGGGCGCCCGCGTCCGACCGAGGAGAACGACGTGACCGACATCCTGGACGAGCTCGAGTGGCGTGGGCTGATCGCCCAGACGACCGAGCGCGACGCGCTGGCCGCCGCGCTGGCGCAGGGCCCCGTGACCTTCTACACCGGCTTCGACCCGACGGCTCCGAGCCTGCACCACGGGCACCTCGTGCAGCTGGTCGTCATGCGTCACCTGCAGCTCGCCGGCCACCGGCCGCTCGCCCTCGTCGGCGGCGCGACCGGGCTGATCGGCGACCCCCGCATGTCGGGCGAGCGCGTGCTCAACACCCGCGAGACCGTGGCCGAGTGGGTCGACCGGCTGCGCACGCAGATCGAGCGGTTCCTCGACTTCGGGGGCGACAACCCGGCGCGCATGGTCAACAACCTCGAGTGGACGGCGCCGCTGTCCGCGATCGACTTCCTGCGCGACGTGGGCAAGCACTTCCGCCTGGGGACCATGCTCGCCAAGGACACGGTGGCGCGCCGGCTCGAGAGCGACGAGGGCATCTCGTTCACCGAGTTCAGCTACCAGATCCTGCAGGGGCTCGACTACCTCGAGCTGCACCGTCGTCACGGCTGCACGCTGCAGACCGGCGGCAACGACCAGTGGGGCAACCTGCTGTCGGGCGTCGAGCTGATCCGCAAGACGGACCGCTCGCCCGTGCACGCGCTGACGACGCCGCTCATCACGAAGGCGGACGGCACCAAGTTCGGCAAGTCGGAGGGGGGCGCCATCTGGCTGGCGCCCGACATGATGACGCCGTACGCCTTCTACCAGTTCTGGGTGAACACCGACGACGCCGACATCGTGCGCTACCTCAAGGTGTTCACGTTCCGCACGCGCGAGCAGATCGCCGAGCTCGAGGCCGCGGTGGCCGAGCGCCCGGCGGCGCGCGAGGCGCAGCGCGCGCTGGCGTACGACGTGACGGCGCTCGTGCACGGGAGCAGCGCGGCCGACGCGGTCGTGGCGGCCAGTCAGGCGCTGTTCGGACGGGGCGACCTGGCGGACCTCGATGCGGCGACGTTCGCCGCCGCCGTCGCCGAGCTGCCGACCGCGCCCGGCCGGCCCGGCGACCTGGTCGTCGACCTGCTCGCCGCGACGGGCGTCGTCACGAGCAAGGCCGCGGCGCGGCGCGCGGTCGCCGAGGGCGGGGCGTCGGTCAACAACGTCCGGGTCGCGGGGGACGACGCGACGCTGTCGGCGGACGACCTGCTGCACGGGCGGTGGGCGGTGCTGCGACGCGGCAAGCGGACGCTCGCGGTCGTGGACGCCGAGGCCGACGCCGGGTCGCCGGTCCCCGGGCTGGACTGACCGACGGGGCGGCACCCCGGACCCCGACGGCCCCCGGCGAGCGAACGCTCACCGGGGGCCGTCGCCGTCGGCAGGGCGACGACCGGTGCGGCCCGGGAGCCGCGCGCAGGGCGTGACCACGGTCACCGTCACCGGGATTTGCCCTCCGCGCAACGCTCGCGTAATGTTCTTGGAGCCCGCCCGGCAGGGAGGAACGGACACCGAGCTCGACTCGGTGGTCGGTCCCACGGAGCAGGGCATCCCCGCAAGGCCCGCACACGGCGCCCCAAACGCCGTGCTAGAGTCCTGCGGCGGCGATCGGAAAGCCACGGACCACCACGGTGGTCAAAGGCCGGAAGAAAGCCTGCTAGACTGGAGAAAGACACAAAGCCTCCTGCAAAAGCCGAAAGGCCGACGAGGATGCGCGTCTGTTCCTTGAGAACTCAACAGTGTGCCAAGTAGTCGATGCCATGTAG
>NZ_BCRB01000043.1 GCF_001552375.1 Cellulomonas iranensis NBRC 101100 = JCM 18110
GGTTCGGCGTCGAGACGACGTTCGTGCCCGGCACCGACCCGGCCGACTACGCCGCTGCGATCCGACCCGAGACCAAGGCCGTGTACACCGAGGTCGTCGCGAACCCGTCGGGCGAGGTCGCCGACCTCGCCGGGCTCGCGGAGGTCGCGCACGCGGCGGGCGTCCCGCTGGTCGTCGACGCGACGCTCTCGACGCCCTACCTGGTGCGGCCCATCGAGCACGGCGCCGACATCGTCATCCACTCGGCGACCAAGTTCCTGGGCGGGCACGGCACGACGCTCGGCGGCGTCGTCGTCGAGTCGGGGCGCTTCGACTGGGGCAACGGCCGGTTCCCGACCATGACCGAGCCCGTCGCGTCGTACGGCGGCGTGCGGTGGTGGGAGAACTTCGGCGAGTACGGGTTCCTCACCAAGCTGCGCTCCGAGCAGCTGCGCGACATCGGCCCGGCGCTGTCGCCGCAGTCGGCCTTCCAGCTGCTGCAGGGCGTCGAGACGCTCCCGCAGCGGCTCGACGCGCACCTCGCGAACGCGCGCACGGTCGCGCAGTGGCTCGAGGACGACCCGCGCATCGCGCACGTGCTGTGGGCGGGGCTGCCGTCGCACCCGCACCACGAGCGTGCGCAGCGCTACCTGCCGCTCGGCCCCGGGTCGGTCTTCGCGTTCCGGGTGGCGCCCGCGGGCGACGTTCCCGGCCGCGAGGTGGGCCGCCGGTTCATCGAGTCGGTGCAGCTCGCGAGCCACCTCGCCAACGTCGGCGACGCCCGCACGCTCGTGATCCACCCGGGCTCGACGACGCACCAGCAGCTGTCGGCCGAGCAGCTCGAGGCCGCCGGCGTGCCGGAGGACCTCGTGCGCATCAGCGTCGGCATCGAGGACGTCGAGGACATCCTGTGGGACCTCGACCAGGCGCTCACGGCGGCCACGGGCACGACGCGCGAGGGTGCCGCCACGACGACGGAGGACGCACGATGACCGCCCGCACCTGGCAGGGCCCGAGCGCGCCCGAGCGGCTGTCGATCCTGCGCGGCACGCGCTCGATCGCGATCGTCGGGGCGTCGGCGAACCCGGCCCGCGCGTCGTACTTCGTCTCGACGTACCTGCTGTCGAGCTCGCCGTACGACGTGTACTTCGTCAACCCGCGCGCCGACGAGATCCTCGGGCGGCCCGTGTACCCGTCGCTCGACGCGCTGCCCGTGGTCCCCGACCTGGTCGACGTGTTCCGCCGCCACGACGACCTGCCGACGGTCCTCGACGAGACCGTCGCGGTCGGCGCCCGGACGCTGTGGCTGCAGCTCGGCTCGTGGCACGAGGACGTCGCGCGCCGCGGCGAGGCCGCCGGGCTGCACGTCGTCATGGACCGCTGCGTGAAGATCGAGCACGCGCGGTTCCACGGCGGTCTGCACCTCGCGGGGTTCGACACGGGCGTCATCTCCTCGCGCCGCGCGCTCGGCTGAGCGCCGCCCCGCGCCCCGGCCCGGCCGGGGCGCGGGGCCCGGGCTCACGTCTCCGGGAACCACACCGCCTGACGCACCCGCACGCGCTGCCCGTCCGGCGTGAGCGGCGTGCCCTCGGCGCGCAGGTGCGCGAGCGCACGCGCGAGGTGGTGCGGCGGCGGCTGCCCCGACGCGTTGACGACGCGCCACCACGGCACGTCGCCGCCGTGCGCCATCGCCCGACCGACCTGCCGCGGACCGCCGCGCGGCGTCCGCCCGGCCGCGAGCGCGCGGTCGGCGAGCACCTCCGCGACCAGCCCGTACGTCATGACACGCCCCGCCGGGACGGTCGCGACCAGCGCGTGCACCTCGTCGACGTAGTCCGGCTCGTCGGGCGCACCTCCCCCGTCCCGCGGCTCGCGCCCGACGCCCGGCCCGCGCGCGCTCATCGGCGTCGCAGCACGACGACCGCGCGGTCGTCGTCGTCGGCCGCACGCACGCCCGCGAGCACCTCCTGCGCGCTGCCCGGCCGCGCCGCGACGGCCGCCTCGACCACGCCGAGCAGCCGGTCGACGCCCTGGTCGATGTCCCGCCCGGGCGCCTCGACGATGCCGTCGGTGTACAGCACGAGCGCGTCGCCGGCCGCCAGGACACCCGTGCTGACGCCCGGCTCCGCGTCCGCGAGCACACCGAGCGCGACGCCGGGTGGCAGGTCGAGCACGTCGATGCGCCCCGAGCCGGCGTGCAGCCGCGCGGGCGGCGGGTGCCCCGCGCTCGCGACGCGGTAGCGGCCCGTCGCGAGGTCGACCCACACGTGCACCGCCGTCGCGAAGCCCTCGTCCCACGCCTGCGCGAGCAGGTAGGCGTTGGCCGCGGGCAGGAACCGCTCGGGCGGCAGCGCGCCCAGCAGGCCGCCGAACGCCCCCTGCAGCTGCAGCGCCCGCACGCCGGCGGCCTGCCCCTTGCCCGAGACGTCGACGAGCACGACCTCGAGCGCGCCGTCGCCCGGCGCGGCGCCGGCGGACCCGCGGTCGGGTGCGTCGCCGGGCGGCGGGTCGCCGGCCGGTCGGTCGTCACGGCGCCGCGCCACGACGAAGTCGCCCGAGAACGCCGCGCCGTGCGCCGAGCGGACGTCGGCGCCCACCTGCCAGCGCGGCGGCAGCGCGGGCAGCCGACCACCCGCGGCGAGGCGGTCACGCAGGTCGACGAGCATCAGCGCGCTGGGCGCGCCCTGCAGGCCGAGCTGCTCGCGCTCGTACCCGAACGTCACGACCGCGCCGCAGGCCAGCAGCACCACGACCACCGGGCCCGGCTCGATCCCCGGCACGGCGGCCAGCACGAGCACGACCGTCAGCGCGAGCACGACCCCCACGAGCGCGAGCAGCGCGCGCCACCGCAGCACGAACGCGCCGACGAGCATGAGCAGCACGAACCCGGACGGCGGGAACCACCCGGGCCGCCACGCGACCGCACCGCCGTACAGCACGCCCAGCAGCACGAGGGCGGCAGCGACGACGCGCTGCGGCCCGGCGGCCCAGCCCGCGAGCACGCGCCACGCCCAGCCGCCGCGCGCGCCGAACGGTGAGGCCGTCATGCGCACGAGCGTAGGGCGGGGGTGCGACGTGCAGGAATCCCCGTGCACGACCCGGCGCCGACCCCGCAGGATGGCAGGCATGAGCACTCTCCCCCACGGCTACCGCACCGTCGTCGTCCCGCCCGAGCGGCGCGACGAGTTCCGGGCGGTCGACGACCTGGCGTTCGCCGGGTGGGTCGACCCCGAGATCGCCGAGATCCTGCCGTTCCCCGTACCGGAGGACCGCATGGTCGCCGTCGAGGGGCCGGACGGCGGGCTCGCGGCCGTGCACGGCTCGTACCCGTTCGAGATGCCCGTGCCGGGCGGCACGGTCGCGTGCAGCGGCCTCACGTGGGTCGGCGTGCGCCCCGACCAGCGCCGCCGCGGTCTGCTGCGCTCGATGATCACCACGCACGTCGAGCGGTCGCTCGAGCGCGGCGAGCCCGTGTCGGCGCTGTTCGCCGCGGAGGCCGCGATCTACGGGCGCTTCGGCTACGGCAGCGCCTCCGACTCGGTGAACCTCACGCTGCCGCGCGGTGCCGCGCTGCGGCCGGTCGCGGGCGCGGACGCGCTCGACGTCCGGCTCGAACGGCTCGGCAAGGAGCACGAGGACCTCGCCGAGGAACTGCACCGACGCGCGGGCGCCGGGCGCCCCGGGTGGATGCCCCGGCCCACCGCCGCGCTGCGCGCGCGCCTCGTGGGCGACCCGCCCGCGTGGCGGCAGGGCTTCGAGCCGATGCTGATCGTGACCGTCCGCGACGGCGACGACGTGCGTGCCGCGGCCGCGTTCAGCCGCAAGGAGGGCTGGGGCGAGGGCGGCCCCGAGTACAAGGTCAAGGTCCGCTGGGCGTTCGCGCTGGACCCGGCCGCGACGCACCGGCTGTGGTCGTTCCTGCTGGACCTCGACCTCACCTCGACGGTCGAGACGCCCATGCTGCCGGTCGACGACGCGCTCCTGCACCTGCTGGTCGACCCGCGTCCGATCCAGCGGCGCACGGGCGACAACGTGTGGGTCCGCGTGCTCGACCTGCCGGCCGCGCTGCAGGGCCGGCGCTACGCGGCGCCGCTCGACGTCGTGCTCGACGTGAGCGACGCGCTCGTGCCCGCCAACGCGGGCCGGTGGCGCGTGGCGGTGGGCGCCGACGGCGCGGCCACGGTCACGCGGACCGAGGCGGACGCCGACGTGCGGCTCGACGTGCGCGAGCTCGGCGCGCTGTACCTGGGCGGCCGGTCGGCGACCGCGCTCGCGTCCGCGGGCCTCGTGACGGGCGCGCCCGACGCGCTCGCACGCGTCACCGCGGCGTTCACCTCACCCCTCGCGCCCGTGTGCCCCTGGGTGTTCTGACGCCGGGGCCGTCCCGTCGGTGCGCCGGCGCCGGCGGGACGGCCGGGACGCACCGACGGGCCGGTGCCGCACGTGCGGCACCGGCCCGTCGGCCTGCGTGAGGACGGGTCAGTCGCGCGCGGCCTCGTACGCCGCGAGCTGGTCGATGCGGCGCTGGTGCCGCGGGTTGCCGCTGAACGGCTCCGCGACGAACGCGTCGACGAGCGCGACCGCCTCGTCGACCGCGTGCTGGCGCGCGCCGATCGCGACGACGTTGGCGTCGTTGTGCTGCCGCCCCAGCCGCGCGGTCTCGAGGTTCCACGCGAGGGCCGCGCGCACGCCCGTGACCTTGTTCGCGGCGATCTGCTCGCCGTTGCCCGAGCCGCCGATCACGACGCCGAGCGAGCCCGGGTCGGCGACGACGGCCTCCCCTGCCGCGAAGCAGAACGACGGGTAGTCGTCCTGCTCGTCGTACTCGAAGGCACCGTGGTCGACGACCTCGTGGTCGGCGGCGCGCAGGTGCTCGACGAGCGCGACCTTGAGCTCGTACCCGGCATGGTCGGCGGCGACGTGGATGCGCATGGGGCCATCCTGCCGCAGGTGGCGGGGCCGGTGTCACCTCCACCTCCTAGGCTGTCGCCCATGACGCGCAGCGGAGTGCCCCTCGACGACCTCGACCCCACGGTGCGACCCCAGGACGACCTCGACGCGTACGTCAACGGCCGGTGGCGCGCGTCGTACGAGATCCCGCCGGACCGCTCGACGGACGGGCCGTTCCGCGCGCTGTACGACCAGGCCGAGCGGCAGGTCCTCGACATCATCACGGACGCCGCGCAGGCCGCGACGACCGGTGACGCGGACGGCGTCGAGGCGAAGATCGGCGCGCTGTACGCGAGCTTCATGGACACCGAGGCGGTCGCCGCGGCGGGCGTCGAGCCGCTGCGCGACGACCTCGCGGCGGTCGACGCCGCGACCTCGCCGGCCGAGCTGACGACCGCGCTCGGCGCGCTGCAGCGCACGGGTGCGCTGTCGGCGGTCGACCTGTACGTCGACAACGACGCCAAGGACCCCGACACGTACGTCGTGCACCTCGTGCAGGGCGGCCTGGGCCTGCCCGACGAGGCGTACTACCGCGAGGACCAGCACGCCGAGGTGCGCGAGCAGTACCTGCCCCACGTCGCGCGGATGCTGCGGCTCGCGGCGCCCGTCTCCGGCGTGGTCGCCGCGGGCGACCCCGACGACCTCGCGGCGCGCGTGGTCGCCCTCGAGTCGCGGCTCGCGGCGCACCACTGGGACGTCGTGAAGGACCGCGACGCCGAGCTCACCTACAACGCGCTGACGCTGGCCGAGCTGGTCGAGCGCGCGCCCGGCTTCGACTGGCGCGCGTGGGCCGTCGCGCTGGGCGCGCCCGCGGGTGCGCTCGACCGGCTCGTCGTGCGCGAGCCGTCGTTCGCCGAGGGCTTCGCGCAGCTCTGGGCGGAGGTCCCGCTCGCGGACTGGCAGGCGTGGGCCACGTACCACGTGGTCTCCGCGCGCGCGCCGTACCTCACGGACGAGGTCGTCGAGGCGAACTTCGACTTCTACGGCCGCACGCTCTCGGGCGCGCAGGAGGTCCGCGACCGCTGGAAGCGCGGCGTCGGCCTGGTGCAGGGCGCGCTGGGCGAGGCCGTCGGCAAGGTGTACGTCGAGCGGCACTTCCCGCCGTCGCACAAGGAGCGCATGGACACGCTCGTGGCCCACCTCGTCGAGGCGTACCGCGAGTCGATCACGTCCCTGGAGTGGATGGGCGAGGAGACCCGCCGCCGCGCGCTCGACAAGCTCGAGGCCTTCACGCCGAAGATCGGCTACCCCGCCCGGTGGCGCGACTACTCGGCGCTGACCGTCCGCGCCGACGACCTGCTGGGCAACGTGCGGCGCGCCAACGCGTTCGAGCTCGACCGCGAGCTGCACAAGATCGGCCGGCCCATCGACCGCGACGAGTGGTTCATGACGCCGCAGACCGTCAACGCGTACTACAACCCCGGCATGAACGAGATCGTCTTCCCGGCCGCGATCCTGCAGCCGCCGTTCTTCGACGCCGACGCGGACGACGCCGTGAACTACGGCGGCATCGGCGCGGTCATCGGGCACGAGATCGGCCACGGGTTCGACGACCAGGGCTCGAAGTACGACGGCGACGGCCGGCTCGTCGACTGGTGGACGGCCGAGGACCGCGCCGAGTTCGAGCGACGCACGCGCTCGCTCGTCGACCAGTACGCGCAGTACTCGCCGCGCCAGCTGGACGGCAGCCACCGCGTCAACGGCGAGCTCACGATCGGCGAGAACATCGGCGACCTCGGCGGCCTCGCGATCGCGGTCCGTGCGTACGAGATCGCGCTCGGGCACCCGATCGACCAGGCGCCCGTGCTCGACGGGCTCACGGCGCTGCAGCGGCTGTTCGTCGGCTGGGCGCACTCGTGGCGCACCAAGGCCCGCGACGCCGAGATGATCCGCCGGCTCGCGACCGACCCGCACTCGCCCGACGAGTTCCGCTGCAACGGCGTCGTGCGCAACATCGACGAGTTCTACGTCGCGTTCGACGTGCAGCCCACCGATGCGCTGTGGCTCGACCCGCAGGAGCGCGTGCGCATCTGGTGACGGCCCGGGCCGGTGCCGTGCCGCGGGCCCGCCGCGGCACGGCACCGGCCTTTTCACCCGGCTGAGATCCCGCGCTGGACGCGTGTCCACCTCGGTGCGCCTGTCATCGTGGGCCGCCGGGAGGCGACCGCGCGAGCCGCCCCCACCGGGGAGGTCGGCGCCATGCGTGCAGCGCTCGCGGCCGTCGACGTCCTCGTCGCGCTGACGTGCGTCGTGCTCGCGGCCGCCGCCGTTCGCCGCCGTGCCGAGGCGCCCGGCGCCGGTCCGCTGGCGGCGCTGCTGCTCGGCCTCGCCGCGTGGGGCCTGGGTGGCGCGTACGTGACCGCCGCCGACGCCGCCGCACCCGGCGTCTTCCTCGCGCGGCACCTTGCCGAGGGCGCGACGCTCGTGGTCGCGGTCGCGCTGTGGTTCGTCGTCGCGTCGGTCGTGGACCCCACCCGGCGTCCCTCGCGCGCCGTGCGCACGCTCGTCCTCATCCCGGCCGGCACGGCGCTCGTGCTGCTCGCGACCGACCCGTGGCACCACCGCTACTTCGAGCTCGCCGGCGACGGCGTCGCGCCCGGACCCGCGTACTGGGTGGGCACGGCGGCCTGCTACCTGACGGCCGGGCTCGCGGTCGCGGGCGGGCTGCTCGCGCTGCCGTCCGCCGGCCCGTTCCGCCGCCGCCAGCTGCGGGTCGTGCTGCTCGGCGTCGTGCCGACCGTCGTGTCGTCGACCGCCGGGCTCGTGTGGGCGCTGAGCGACTCGGACGGCGGCCAGCTCGCACGGCTCGGCTTCGGGCCGACGGCCGTGATCGTCACGGTCGCCGTCTTCCGGCACGAGATGGTGCGCGTCGCCACCGTCGCGCGCGAGCAGGTCTTCGAGCACCTCGCGCAGGCCGTCGTCGTGACCGACCACACGGGCCGCCTCGTCGACCTCAACCCGGAGGGGCGCACGCTCGTCGCGCGCATCGCACCGGGCGCCCGCGGCGACCTCACGCTGACCGACCTCGGCCTGACCCTGCCGGACCCCGAGGACCTCGAGGACGTCCTGCTGCGCGAGGTGCCCGTCGCGCAGGACGCCTGGATCGACGTCCGGGCGCGCGCGCTGCGCGACCCGCACGGGCGGCACGTCGGCTGGGTCCTGCTGGTGTCGGACGCGACCGACGAGGTGCGTCGCGTGCGGCAGCTGCGCGCGTCGACGCTCGAGCTGCTGACCCGCACGACCGACCTGTCCATCGCGAACCAGCGCCTCAACGCCGAGCTCGTCAGCGCCGAGCAGGTGCGGGCCCAGCTCAGCGACGACCTGCAGCACGACGAGCTCACCGGCCTGCACAACCGGCGCGCGCTCGAGCCCTCCGTGGACGCGGCGCTCGACGCGGCGCGCGCGTCGCACGGCCACGCGTCGCTCGTCGCGCTCGACGTCGACCACTTCAAGGACGTGAACGACGCGTACGGGCACGCCGTCGGCGACACCGTGCTGCGTGCGGTCGCCGCGGGGCTCGCCGCGCACGCCCGACCGACCGACACCGTGGTCCGGGTCGGCGGCGAGGAGTTCGTGCTCGTCATGCCGGGCATCGACCACGCCGCGGCGCTGCGGCGGGCGCACGAGCTGCGCGTGCACGCCGGTGCGGCACCGGGCGCCGTCGGCGCACCGCGGGTCACGCTGTCCGCGGGCGTCGCGAGCTTCCCGCAGGACGGCACGACACCCGCGGACGTCCTCGAGGCCGCCGACCGCGCGCTCTACGCCGCGAAGCGGCGCGGGCGCGACCGCGTCGAGAGCGCCACCACCACCGGCCCCGACCCGCAGGTGCGGCCCGCCTGAGCGGGACGTGAGGGCGCGGCGGCACGCGTCAGGGCAGCGTCACCCACTGCGCCCGGGCGAGGCGGAAGCCGACGCCCGCGGCGTCGGTGCACGTCACGCCGTCGGTGCCCGACGAGCACGTGTACCCCCCGACGGTCTGCGTCGCGCCGTACGCGAGCTCGACCGGCGTGCCGAGGTCCGGGACGCCGTCGTCCTCGCACTGGAACGCGAAGCCGTCCGCGTCGAGCCGCACCACGTGCCCGGCGCCCGCGTCGCACCCCGTGACCTGCGGCGGTGCGTACGTGAAGGTCCCGATCGTGCAGACCACGCCGCTCGTGCTCATCTCGCACTCGATGTTGCCGCTGGGCAGCGCGAACGTCACGGGCCGGTCCGCGGCGGCGGCGGCCGTCGGCGACACGGACGCGGACGCGTCGGCCGCCCCCGCGTCGTCGCGGCCGCCGCCCCCACGGCCGGGCAGGGTCACGGCGAGCACGACCACGAGCAGCACCACGAGCAGGGCGTCCACCAGGAGGAACGCCTTCATCCCGCGACTCAGGCCCGCGAACGGGCCGCGCCCGCTCACGCCGGGTCGGGTGCGTCGAACACCGGACCCTGGGTCCGGGTGCGCTTGAGCTCGTAGAAGCCCGGGACGCTCGTGACGAGCGCGAGCCCGTCGAACAGCCGGCCGGCGTCCTCGCCGCGCGGCGCGGGGGTGATGACGGGGCCGAAGAACCCGACGCCGTCGATCGCCACGACGGGCGTCCCGACCTCGTCGCCGACGAGGTCCAGCGCGCGCTGGTGCGACGCGCGCAGCAGGTCGTCGACCTCCTGCGTCGCGGCGACGTCCGCGAGCGCCGCGGGCAGCCCGACCTCGGCGAGCGACTCGGCGACGATCGCGTCGGTGTCGCTGCGACCCCCGGGGTGCCGGCGGGTGCCCATCGCGTCGTAGAGCGGCTTGAGCACCTCGTCGCCGTGGTCGCGCGCCGCCGCGACGAGGACCCGCACGGAGCCCCACGAGGCGTCCATGAGCTCGCGGTACCGCTCGGGCAGGTCGCGTCCCTCGTTGAGGACGGACAGGCTCATCACGTGCCAGCGGACGTCGACGTCGCGCACGCGCGTCACCTCGTCCATCCAGCGGGACGTCATCCACGCCCACGGGCAGGCGGGGTCGAACCAGAAGTCGACGACGGGCACGGCGCTCTCCTCTCGCTGACCAACCTGCCGAGTGTGCCCCGTCGCGCGCCCGTGTGCACAACCGTCCAGGTCGTGCCCGGGCGCGACGCGGCCCGGGGGTGCGTGCGGGCCGGTGCCGCGTCCCGCCTGCGTGGCATGATCGTGCGGTCGCGCACGAGCGACATCGGTTGCGAACCGCGCCCGGCCGCCCGACCCCCGTCGCCGCCGACCGTCCCGGTCCGCCGTCACCGTCCCGCCGCGGCCACCGCCGCCCACCGATCGGAGATCGTCCGTGCCCGGAGAGAACCTCACCCGCGCCGAGGCCGCCGAGCGTGCGGCGCTCGTGCGCACGCACGCGTACGACGTCGAGCTCGACCTCACCACGGGCCCCACGACGTTCGCGTCGCGCACGACCGTGCGGTTCGCCGCGACGCCCGGTGCGAGCACGTTCGTCGACCTCGTCGCCCCGGCCGTCCACGAGGTCGTCCTCAACGGGCGACGGCTCGACCCGGCGGAGGTCGTCGCGGACTCGCGCATCCACCTGAGCGACCTCGCCGCGGAGAACGAGCTGACGGTCGTCGCGGACTGCGCCTACATGCACACGGGCGAGGGCCTGCACCGGTTCGTCGACCCGGTCGACGACGAGGTCTACCTCTACAGCCAGTTCGAGGTCGCCGA
Organism: Cellulomonas iranensis NBRC 101100 = JCM 18110; assembly: GCF_001552375.1. Classification (GTDB taxonomy): domain Bacteria; phylum Actinomycetota; class Actinomycetes; order Actinomycetales; family Cellulomonadaceae; genus Cellulomonas; species Cellulomonas iranensis. Next base: position 10,600 of record NZ_BCRB01000043.1, read on the forward strand.
CTCGCGCCGCGTGTTCGCGGTGTTCGAGCAGCCCGACCTCAAGGCCACGTTCACGTTCACGGTCACGGCGCCGGCGCACTGGACGGTCGTGTCGAACTACCCGCAGGTCGGCGAGCCCGAGCCCGTCCCGGGCGGGCGCAACCTCAACGGCGGGCGCGACGCCGGCACCGCGACGTGGCGGTTCGAGACGACGCCGCGCATCTCGTCGTACATCACCGCGGTGGTCGCCGGCCCTTACCACGGCGAGCACGGCGAGCTCACGAGCAGCGACGGCCGCACGATCCCGCTCGGCGTGTACTGCCGTGCGTCGCTCGCGCAGCACCTCGACACCGACGAGATCCTCGACGTCACGCGCGCGGGCTTCGCGTTCTACGAGGAGAAGTTCGGGTTCCCGTACCCGTTCGCCAAGTACGACCAGCTGTTCGTGCCCGAGTTCAACGCGGGCGCCATGGAGAACGCCGGCGCGGTGACGTTCCTCGAGTCCTACGTGTTCCGCTCCAAGGTGCCCGAGGCCACGATCGAGCGGCGCGCCGTGACGATCCTGCACGAGCTCGCGCACATGTGGTTCGGCGACCTGGTCACCATGCGCTGGTGGGACGACCTGTGGCTCAACGAGTCGTTCGCGGAGTACGCGTCGACGCTCGCCGCGGCCGAGGCGACCCGCTGGACGAGCTCGTGGACGACGTTCTCGTCGCTCGAGAAGTCGTGGGCGTACCGCCAGGACCAGCTGCCGTCGACGCACCCGATCGTCGCCGACATGCGCGACCTCGAGGACGTCGAGGTGAACTTCGACGGCATCACGTACGCCAAGGGCGCCTCGGTGCTCAAGCAGCTCGTGTCGTGGGTCGGCCAGGAGCAGTTCTTCGCCGGTGTGCGCGCGTACTTCCAGCAGCACGCGTGGGGCAACACCCAGCTGCGCGACCTGCTCACCGAGCTCGAGGCCACGAGCGGCCGCGACCTGTCCGCGTGGTCGGCGCTGTGGCTCGAGAAGGCCGGCGTCACGCTGCTGCGGCCCGCGGTCGAGGTGGACGCCGACGGCGTGATCACGTCGTTCGCGGTCCTGCAGGAGGTGCCCGACGAGCACCCCGTGCAGCGCCCGCACCGTCTCGCGGTCGGCGGCTACGAGCTGCAGGGCGACGGCGACGACGCGCGGCTCGTGCGCACCGTGCGCGTCGAGCTCGACGTCGACGGCGCCCGGACCGAGGTCCCCGAGCTCGTCGGCGTGCCGCGGCCCGCGCTGCTGCTCGTGAACGACGACGACCTCGCGTACGCGAAGGTGCGGCTCGACCCGCACTCCCTCGCGACCGCCGTCGCGCACCTCGACAAGTTCACCGACTCGCTGCCCCGCACGCTCGTGTGGGCGGCGGCGTGGGACGCGACGCGCGACGGCGAGACCCCGGCACGCGACTTCGTCGACCTCGTGCTCGGCAACGTCGCGCACGAGACGGACTCGTCGGTCGTGCTCGTGCTGCTGCGGCAGCTCGCGACGACGCTCGACCTGTACGTCGCACCCGAGCACCGCGAGGCGACGTCCGTCGCAGCGGCCGACCGGCTGCACGCGCTCGCGCAGGCCGCACCCGCCGGGTCCGACCTGCAGCTGCAGCTCGTCAAGGCGTTCGCGGCCCGCGCGCGCACGGCCGCGCAGCTCGACGCGGTCGCCGACCTGCTCGACGGACGCGTGACGCTCGACGGCCTGTCGATCGACACGGACCTGCGGTGGGAGCTGCTCACGGCGCTGGTCGCCGGGGGCCGCGCCGGTGAGGCGGACGTCGCCGCGCAGCAGGCCGCCGACCCGACCGCGACGGGGCAGCGCGCCGCTGCCGCCGCGCGCGCGGCGGTGCCCACGCCGGAGGCGAAGGAGGCGGCCTGGGCCGCCGTCGTCACGGGCGACGAGCTGCCGAACGCGCTGCAGGCGGCGACCATCAGCGGGTTCGGCCGCGTGCACGACGCGTCGCTGCTGCTGCCGTTCGTCGAGCGCTACTTCGCCTCGCTCGAGGGCGTGTGGTCCGACAAGACCAACGAGATGGCGCAGAACGTCGTGCTGGGGCTGTACCCGACCGAGCTCGCGGACGACGCCCGGGCCGACGTGCTCGGTGCGACCGACGCCTGGCTCGCGGCGCACCCCGACGCGCCCGCCGCGCTGCGGCGGCTGCTCGCGGAGTCCCGCGACGGCGTGCGGCGCGCGCTCGCCGCGCAGGAGGCGGACCGCCGCCGCGCCTGAGCGCGGCACGACGACGGCCGGGTCCCGCGCGGGGCCCGGCCGTCGTCGTGCGTCAGCGGCGCGGCTGCGGGCGCGACTGCTGCGAGAGCCAGCGCCGCGCGGAGCGCGGGCTCGTGAGCCGCACGACGCGCGGCCCCGGGCCGTCCGCGAGCGCGGCGTACCGTTGCCGCACCCGCGCGTACGAGGTCCACGCCCACAGCACGATGTTGTCCTCGGGGTCGCGCCGCACGAGGTTGCGCAACGACTCGCGGTTGCCGTGCCACAGCTCGCGGCGCGTCAGGCCGCGCCACACCGACCGCCGTACCACGCGTGCCATGACGACGCGGCGCGGGTAGTCGAGCCACACGACGGCCTCCGCGTCGTCGAGCGCGTCGCCGAGGTTCGTGGCCCAGTTGCCGTCGGCGACCCACGCGCCGCCCCCGGTGCGTGCGCGCACGTCGGCACGCGCCTCGTCGGCGTCGCGCATGACCCAGCCCGGCCCCCAGAACACCTCGTCGAGCTCGACGTGCGGCACGCCCAGCGCGTCGGCGAGGCGGCGCGCGAACGTCGTCTTGCCCGACCCGGACGTCCCCACGACCCGCACGCGCCGCAGCGGTGCGGTCACCGCCGCATGACGCGCGCGAGCGACTCGGCGCGCGCGTGCGTGAACAGGTCGTCGAGCAGCACGAGGCGTCCGGTGCCGTCGGCGAGCGGCACCTTCCAGTTCGGGTACTCCTGGTCGGTGCCGGGCTGGTTCTGCGCGCGTCGCTCACCCACCGCGTCGGCCAGCGAGACGCCCAGCAGCACCGCCGGCGTCGCGCGGATCCACGCGTGCAGGGCCTCCACGACCTCGCGCTCGGACGGGTCGTCCCCGACGAGGCCACGCTCGCGCAGCGCCGCGAGCATGCGGTCCCGCTCCGCCGCGGCCTCGGCGCGCACCTCGCGCGCGGGGCGCGTCAGCAGCCCCAGGCGCTCGCGCAGCGCGACGTGCTCACCCGCGAGGTAGCCGGCCGTCGGCGGCAGGTCGTGCGTCGTGACGGTCGCGAGCGCCAGCCGTCGGTAGGACTCGGGCGCGCGCGGGCTCCCGTCGGCCTCCTGCTCGAACCACAGCACCGAGGTGCCCAGCACGCCGCGCTCGGACAGGTAGTCCGCGACCCACGGCTCGACCGTGCCGAGGTCCTCGCCGATGACGACGGCCCCGGCGCGGTGCGCCTCGAGCGCGAGGATGCCGACGAGCGCGTCGTGGTCGTAGCGCACGTACGCGCCGTCGGTCGCGGCGTTGCCCGCGGGCACCCACCACAGCCGGAACAGGCCGATGACGTGGTCGATCCGGATGGCGCCCGCGTGCCGCAGCACGGTGCGCAGCATGTCGCGGTACGGCCGGTAGGCCGCCCGCGCGAGCGCCTCGGGGTGCCACGGCGGCTGCGACCAGTCCTGCCCCTGCTGGTTGTACATGTCGGGCGGCGCGCCGACCGACGCCCCGGTCGCGAGCACGTCGCGCAGCGCCCACGCGTCGGCGCCCTCGGGGTGCACGCCGACCGCGAGGTCGTGCATGATCCCGAGCGCCATGCCGTTCTCGCGTGCGACGCGCTGGGCGTGCTCGAGCTGCTCGTCGGCCACCCACTGCAGCCACGAGTGGAACACCACGCGGTCGTGCAGCTCGACCGCCGCGGCCGCGACCGCGTCGGACAGCGGGTCGTGCAGCTCCGCCGGCCAGCCCGCGGGCGGACCGTGCCGCTCGACGAGCGCGCACCACAGCGCGAACTCGCGCAGCCCCTCGCCCTGCTCCTCGACGAACGCGTCGAACGCCGCCTGCCGCGCGGGCGACCGCGGGTGCGCGAACACCACCTCGAGCGCGGACCTCTTGGCCGCCCACGCGGTGTCGCGGTCGATCGGTCCGGGGTCGGTGTCGAGCGCGAGCACGGGCTCGGCCGCCCACTCGACGAGCGCGCGGTCGGCCGCGGAGAGGTACGCGGTCTCCCGCACGTCCTCGACGCGGACGTACAGCGGGTTGACGAACCGGCGCGTGGTCGGCAGGTAGGGGCTGGGGGTCAGCGGCTCGACGGGCTCGGCCGCGTGCAGCGGGTTGACGAGCAGGAAGTCCGCGCCCCAGCGACGGCCCGCGAGCCACCCGAGCTCGGCGAGGTCCGCGAGGTCGCCGACGCCCCACGACGCGCGCGAGCGCACCGAGTAGAGCTGCGCCATGACGCCCCAGGCACCGCCGTCGCGCAGACGCTGCGGGAGCTCGAGCCGGTCCGGCGTGACGACGACCGGGCTGTGCGCCTGCGCGCTGGGCCCCTCGGCGTGGATCTCGTGCCAGCCGAGCGGCAGGTCCGGCGGCAGCTCGAACGTGGCCCGGCCCACGAGCCGGCCGTCGACGGTGCGCGGCTCGACGACGACGTCGACCTGCGTGACCTCGCGGCGGCCGCCGCCGACCTCGGGGTCGAGCTCGAGCCAGACGTCCACGGGGTCGCCGTGCGTGACGTGCACCGGGACCCGCACGGTCCGGCCCGCGCGCGTCACGACCACCGGCGGCAGCGTGCGCCGCCACGGCGTGTTCTCGACGTGCGCGAGCGCGAGCGCGACCCGCTGCGGGCTCGACGCGTCGACGCCGAGCGCGGCGAGCACCCGCACGACGGTCTCGTCGGTGGCCTCGTGCTCGAGGCCGTCGTGGCCGCGGTAGCCGGGCACGACGTCGTAGGCGGCGGCGAGCCGCCGCAGGTCCTCGTGGATGGTCGCGTCCGGCACGCCTCGATCCTGCCAGAGCGCACGCGGCACGGCGCGTGACGGGGCCCACGGGCCCACCGACGCGCGCGAGGTGGGGCTCCCGGGCCCGTGCGTCGGCCCGTCGAGGCCCGGCAGCGTAGGGCCGGACGTCGGCGTGGAGGGCGTGGACGTCCCCCGGTCGACGCCGGCGCTGGTGGGACCCCGCGCCGGCGTCGACGTCGGGTCGCCGACGCCGGGACCACGGGCCGGCCCCGTACCCTGGTGCGCCGTGACGACCCCACCTCCCGCGTACCCCGCGGCACCCCGGACCGACCTCGTCGAGGACCTGCACGGGCACCGCGTCGCGGACCCGTTCCGCACGCTCGAGGACGCCGACGACGCGCGCACGCAGGCGTGGTCGCGCGCGCAGGACGACCTGTGGGAGGCGTACCGCGCGCGCGCCGAGGACGCCGCGGCGGGGACGCCGTTCGCGGCCGGCGCGCTCACGGCGCGGCTGCGGACGCTGCTCGGTGCGGGCTTCGTCGGCGCACCGGCCTGGCGCGGCGAGCGCCGGTTCTTCTCACGGCGCGCGGGCGACCAGGAGCACGCGGTCGTCGTGGTCGCCGAGCCGGGCCCGGGGGGCACGACGACCGAGCGCGTGCTCGTCGACCCGCTCGCGCTCGACGCGGGCGGCACCACGACGCTCGACGCGTGGCAGCCGTCGAAGGAGGGCCACCTGCTGGCGTACCAGGTGTCGCACGGCGGGACCGAGGAGAGCGTCCTGCACGTGCTGGACGTCGCGAGCGGCGAGCTGGTCGACGGACCCGTCGACCGCGCGCGCTACTCGCCCGTCGCGTGGCTGCCCGGCGGCGACGCGTTCTACTACGTGCGCCGCGTCGCGCCCGACCTCGTGCCGGCCGACGAGCGGCAGTACCACCGCCGGGTCTGGCTGCACCGCGTGGGCACGCCCCCCGAGCAGGACGTCGAGGTGTTCGGCGCCGGGCTCGACCTGACGAGCTACTACGGCGTGCAGGTCAGCCTCGACGGCCGCTGGCTCGTCGTGTCGGCGTCGGCGGGCACGGCGCCGCGCACGGACGTGTGGATCGCCGACCTCACGGCGCCCGGCGCGCACGCGGCACCGACCTTCGTGGAGGTCGCGGTCGGGCTGGACGCCGAGGTCGGCGCGTGGGTCGCGCGCGACGGCCGGCTCTACGTGCACACCGACCTCGACGCGCCGCGCGGCCGGCTCGCGGTCACGGACCCGACGACGCCCGGGGTCGCGCACTGGCGCACGCTGCTGCCGCAGGACGACGTCGCGGTGCTCGAGGGCGTCGCGTTCGTCGACGACGGCGACCCCGCACGGCCGACGGGGCTGCTCGCGTCGTGGCGCCGGCACACCGTCAGCGAGGTCACGGTGCACGACCCCGCGACGGGTGACCGCACGGGCGAGGTCCCGCTGCCCGGGCTGGGCTCCGTGCCGGGGCTCGTCACGCGGCCCGAGGGCGGCCCCGAGGTGTGGTTCTCGTACACCGACCACGTGACGGTCCCCCGCGTCCACCGGTACGACGCGCGGACGGGCGCCGTCGACGTGTGGGCCGAGCCCCCCGGCGAGGTCCCCGACGTCCCCGCGGTGCGCACGCAGCAGGTCGAGGTCACGAGCGCCGACGGCACCACGGTGCGGGCGTTCGTCCTGGCGCGCGCCGACCGGCTCGACGCCGACGGGCGCCCGCTCGCGCCCGCACCGACCGTCCTCTACGGCTACGGCGGCTTCCAGATCAGCCTCGACCCGGCGTACTCGGCGACCACGCTCGCGTGGGTCGAGGCGGGCGGCGTGTACGTCGTGGCGCACCTGCGCGGCGGCGGCGAGGAGGGCGAGGAGTGGCACCGCGCCGGCATGCGCGGCGCCAAGCAGAACGTCTTCGACGACTTCCACGCGGTCGCCGAGCACCTCGTGGCCGGCGGGTGGACCACGACCGACGCGCTCGCGTGCTGGGGCGGGTCGAACGGCGGCCTGCTGGTCGGCGCGGCCGTCACGCAGCGGCCCGACCTGTGGGCGGCGGCCGTGTGCTCGGCGCCGCTGCTCGACATGGTGCGCTACCAGCGGTTCGGGCTCGGCGTGACGTGGACCGAGGAGTACGGCGACGCCGACGACCCGGTCGAGCTGGGCTGGCTGCTGGGCTACTCGCCGTACCACCGCGTGGTCGACGGCACCGCCTACCCCGCGGTGCTGCTCACCGTCTTCGAGGGCGACACCCGGGTCGACCCGCTGCACGCGCGCAAGCTCGCGGCGGCCCTGCAGGCCGCGACGTCCTCCGACCCGATCGAGCGGCCGGTGCTGCTGCGGCGCGAGGTCGGCGTCGGGCACGGCGCCCGGGCGCTGTCGCGCACGGTCGTGCTGTCGGCCGAGCAGCTGCGGTTCGTGGCGGACCGCACGGGCCTCCTGGCGACCCTGCGCGGGGGTGCGGCGTGATCGCGGGCGCGGGCGCGGTCGTCTCGACCGCGACCCCCAGCGACGACCCGACCGTGCCGTCCTTCACTCCCGACGGCCTGTCGGTGCCGGAGTGGGCCGCCCAGTGGGGCGACTGGTTCGTGGGCGTCCCGCTGCGGATCGTGCTGATCCTCGTGATCAGCGCGCTCGTGCTCCTCGCGCTGCGCCGCGCGATCTCGACGGTGACGCGCCACGTGGCCGAGGGCGAGCCGGCGATCGAGCGCGGCGTGCTGCGGCCGCTGGGCCGCTCCGAGGTGGGCTCGGTGCTGCTCAAGGCGAACCCGCTCGCCACCGCGCGGCGCGCGCAGCGGGCCCGCACGATCGGCTCGGTGCTGCGCTCGACCGCGTCGATCGTCGTCGGCTCGATCGCCGCGATCCTCGTGCTCGACGCGCTGGGCATCAACCTCGCGCCGTTCATCGCGTCGGCCGGGATCGTCGGCGTGGCCGTCGGCTTCGGCGCGCAGAGCCTCGTGAAGGACTTCCTGTCCGGGCTGTTCATGCTGCTCGAGGACCAGTACGGCGTGGGCGACGTCGTCGACGTCGGGCCCGCGACGGGCACGGTCGAGGCGGTCGGGCTGCGGGTCACCAAGCTCCGCGACGGCGACGGCACGCTCTGGTACGTGCCGAACGGCTCGATGGTGCGCGTCGGCAACAAGACCCAGGGGTGGGCGACCGCGGTCGTCGAGGTCGACGTCGACTACTTCGTCGACGTCGAGGAGGCCCGCGCGCTGCTCGAGGAGGCGGCCGCGACGGTCGCCGCCGACCCCGTCGTGGGTGCGTACCTGCAGGGTGCGCCGAGCGTCACCGGCGCCGAGAAGCTCGCCGCCGACGCCGTGGGGCTGCGGCTGTCGGTACGCACGGCGCCCGCGATGCAGTGGGAGGTGGCCCGGCACCTGCGCGTCGAGGTGCGCCGCGTCCTGGAGCGCGCGGGCGTCCCCCTCGCGGGTCAGCGGGAGGCGTTCGAGGCGTACCAGGAGCGCCTGGCGGGCGGGACGGCGGCCGTGGACGCGACGCCGGCGGACGACGCAGGCCCCCCGGACGGGGCGGCGACGGCCGCCGACGCGTCGGCGGCCGCTCCCCCGGCGCGCGACCCCCGGGACACGCCGGTCCACGAGGTCGTCGAGCCGCCCGAGCCCCCGGGGCCGACGCGCGCCTGAGCGTCGGTCGACGGTGCTGCAGGTCGACGGCGCGGCAGGTCGCCGGCGCGGCAGTCCGACGGACGGGTCAGCCCGCGGCCCACTCCAGGAGCGGGGCGCCGGCCACGAGGTGCTCGCCGTCGGCGGCGAGCACCGTGACGTCCGTCGCGTCGCCCTGCAGCGCGACCACGGGGCACACGGTGGCAAGGCCCGCGGCCGCGACGTCGACCGGCGACCACGTGAGCACGCGCTGCCCCGCGCGCACGCGCTGACCGCGCTCGACGTGCAGGTCGAAGCCCGACCCCCGCAGACTCACGGTGTCGATGCCGACGTGCACGAGCACGCCGCGCCCGTCGTCGAGCTCGAGCGCGAACGCGTGCGGGTGCAGCGCGCCCACGACGCCGTCGCACGGCGCGAGGACGTCCTGGCGGCCCGTCCGGTCGGGCTCGACCGCGACGCCGGGGCCGACCATCTCCTGCGCGAACACGGCGTCGGGCACCGCGGCCAGCGGTCGGACCACGCCGGGCACGGGGCTCGTGAGCCGGAGCGCCGTCACGCGCGGGCGCCGGTCAGCGCAGGTGGTCGAGCTCGGCGGCCAGGTTGTCGGCCTCGGGGCCGACGATGACCTGGACGATCCGGCCCGAGCGCACGACGCCGAACGCGCCGCTCGCCTTGAGCGCGGACTCGTCGACGAGCTGCGCGTCACCGACCTCGACACGCAGCCGCGTGATGCAGGGCTCGAGGTCCACCACGTTGGCCTCGCCGCCGAGTGCGGCCAGGATCTGCTCTGCCTTGCTCAATGGCTCTCCCCGGGATCGTCGTCGCCGCGTGGCGCAGGAGCGGCGCGGGAGAACGGCCTCCCGTGCGCCCTCGGCCCCTGCGTGTCGCGTGCGGTGGGCCCAGGCTACCTCCGTCGGCGCGCGACCCGCCCGTGGCGTCCACGCGGCGTCCGGCACGGCGGCCCGGGCAGCCGGCGCCGCGCGCGCCCGGTGCGTGTCGCCGTTGGACCCGCGCCGGTCGGCGGGCCAGACTGCGAGGGCACGGCGACGACGGCGGGCCCGCACCCGCCACCCCCGCGCCGCCGGCACGCACCGAGGAGGTCCGGGTGGTCAGCACGCAGGTCGTGACGGGTATCGGCGTGAGCCCGGGGCGTGCGGTCGGCCCGGTGGTGCACCTGCCCGACGCGGTCGCGGAACCGCCCGCGGGGCGTCGTCTGCCGCCCGGGGCGGACACCGACGGCGCCGCCGAGGAGGTCGCACGGGCGGCCGCGGCGGTGCGCGACGAGCTCGACGCCGCGGCCGACGCGGCCGACGGCGAGGTCGCTGCGCTGCTCTACGCGACCGCGGCGATGGCCGCCGACCCTTCGCTCGTGGCCGACGCGCAGCACCGCGTGCGCACCGAGCACCTCGTGCCCGAGCGTGCCGTGTGGGAGGCGGCCGACGCGGTCTGCGCGCAGCTCGAGGCGCTGGGCGGCTACATGGCCGAGCGCGTGCGCGACGTGCTCGACGTGCGCGACCGGCTCGTCGCCCGGCTCACGGGCCAGCAGGCCCCGGGCGTCCCGGTGCGGACCTCGCCGTACGTGCTCGTCGCGCACGACCTGGCGCCCGCGCTGACGGCGACCCTCGACCCGGCGCGGGTCGTCGCGGTGGTCACGGCCGCCGGCGGCCCGACCTCGCACACGGCGATCCTCGCGCGGGCGCGCGGCATCCCGGCCGTGGTCGCCGCGGCCGGTGCGCTGGACGTGCCCGAGGGCACCGTCCTGCTCGTGGACGGGGCCGCGGGCACGGCCACGCCCGACCCGTCCGACGAGGCCGTGGCGCGCGTGCGCGCGCTGGCGGGCGCGACCCGCACGTTCGACGGCGACGGGCGCACCGCCGACGGGCACGGCGTCGAGCTGCTCGCGAACGTCGGCGACCCGGCCGAGGCGCAGGCCGCCGCCGACTCGGGCGCGCAGGGCGTCGGCCTGTTCCGCACGGAGTTCGCGTTCCTCGACCGCACGCAGGCGCCCGACGTCGACGAGCAGACCGCCGCGTACGGCCGCGTGCTCGCCGCGTTCGAGGGCCGCAAGGTCGTCGTCCGGACGCTCGACGCGGGGGCCGACAAGCCGCTGCCGTTCCTGCACGCGGCGCCGGAGGCGAACCCCGCGCTCGGCGTGCGCGGCCTGCGCGTCGCGCAGGCGCGCCCCGACGTCCTCGAGGACCAGCTCACGGCGATCGCCCGCGCGGCCGCCGCGCACCCGGGCACGACGACGTGGGTCATGGCCCCGATGGTCGCGACCGTCGACGAGACCGAGCACTTCGTCGCGGCGTGCGCACGCCACGGCCTGCCGACCGCCGGGATCATGGTCGAGGTGCCGAGCGCCGCGCTGCTCGCCGGTCCGCTGCTCGCGCACGCCCGGTTCGCGAGCATCGGCACCAACGACCTGACGCAGTACACGATGGCCGCCGACCGGCTGCTGGGGGACGTCGCGGCGCTCTCGGACGCGTGGCAGCCGGCCGTGCTGCGGCTCGTCGAGGCGACCTGCCAGGGCGGCGCCGCGCAGGCCCGGCCCGTGGGCGTGTGCGGCGAGGCCGCCGCCGACCCCGCGCTCGCGGTCGTGCTGGTGGGGCTCGGCGTGACGTCGCTGTCGATGACGCCGCGCGCGCTGCCCGACGTCGCGGCGGTGCTGGCCGCGACCGACCTCGCGACGTGCCGCGTGCTCGCGCGGCGCGCCGCCGACGCCCCGAGCGCTGCCGACGCGCGCGCCGCCGTGCGCGCGGGCCTGCCCGTGCTCGACGAGCTCGGGCTCTGACCGCCGCGACCCGGACGGTCGCGGACGGGCCCCTGACGTGGCACGACGCACACCTGCGCGCCCGCGGGCGCCGGTGGGCCGCATGTGAGGATGGTGCGCGTGAGAGACGACTCGTTCTACGCCGCGATCGGTGGTCACGACACGTTCGTGCGGCTCGTCGACGAGTTCTACCGGGGCGTCGCCGCCGACCCGGTGCTGCGGCCGATGTACCCCGAGGAGGACCTCGGGCCCGCCGCGCGGCGCATGACGATGTTCCTCGAGCAGTACTGGGGCGGTCCGTCCACGTACTCCGAGGAGCGCGGCCACCCGCGCCTGCGCATGCGGCACCAGCCGTTCAAGGTCAACCCCGACGCACGCGACCGGTGGCTCACGCACATGCGGGCCGCCGTCGACGCGCTCGATCTCGCTCCCCTGCACCGGGCGCAGCTCTGGGACTACCTCGAGCGCGCCGCGCACTCGCTGATCAACACCTTCGAGGACTGACATGGGCCGCCCCACGGACGACTTCCCCGACGACGGCGGCGCGACCGCCGCGGTGCTGCAGGCGCTCGACCTGAGCGCCGACCCGACGTACCCGGACCTCTACCAGGGCCCGAACCTCAGCGGGCCCCGCGCGCGCGTCTACGGCGGGCAGGTGCTCGCGCAGGCCACGGTCGCGGCGGGGCGCACGGTCCCGGCCGACCGGCTGCCGCACTCGCTGCACGGCTACTTCCTGCGTGCGGGCGACCCGACGATCCCGATCGAGTTCTCGGTCGAGCGGCTGCGCGACGGCCGCTCGTTCACAGCCCGCCGCGTGCACGCGCTGCAGGAGGGCCGCCCGATCCTGTCGATGATCGCGTCGTTCCAGGAGCACCAGAGCGGCCTCGAGTACGCCGAGGAGATGCCCGCCGACGTGCCCGAGCCGACGCAGGTGCGCTCGGCGCTCGAGGAGCTCGCGGGCATCGACCACCCCGCGGCACGGTTCTGGGCGCAGGAGTCGGCGTTCGACCTGCGGCACGTGGGCCGCTCGCTGTTCCTCGCCCCCGACCCCGACTCGCCGCTGGGCCGCCAGATGGTGTGGATGCGGGCGCGCGCGCCGCTGCCCGACGACCAGCTGCTGCACCGCGCGCTGCTCGCGTACGCGTGCGACCAGGTCATGCTCGAGCCCGTGCTGCGACGCGCGGGTCGCGCGTGGGTCTCGGCGAACCAGTCGATGGCGAGCCTCGACCACGCGATGTGGTGGCACCGCGACGTGCGCGTCGACGAGTGGCTGCTGTTCGTGCAGTCGACGCCGAGCGCGCAGGGCGGGCGCGGCCTGGGCGCGGCACGCGTGTTCGACCGCGCCGGGACGCTCGTCGCGTCCATGGCGCAGGAGGGCATGATCCGGCTCCCCGCCGACGCCTGACGCGACCACGCGCCGCCGGCGCGGCGCACGTCACCCGGTCCGGCATGCGCGCGCGCCCGGGCCGGGTGAGACTGCCCGCATGGTTCGGCTCCGACGGGTGCGCATCGACCAGCCGGGCTGGACGCGGCGACGGTCCGGCTCGGGCTTCGTGTACCTCGACCTGGACCGGCGTCGCATCGCGGACCCCGAGCACCTCGACCGGATCACGACGCTCGCGATCCCGCCGGCGTGGCGCGAGGTGTGGATCTGCCCGCTCCCGCAGGGGCACATCCAGGCCGCCGGCCTCGACGACGCGCAGCGCCGCCAGTACCTGTACCACCAGCAGTGGCACGCGCGGCGGGCGCGGCTCAAGCACGAGCACGTCCTGCAGGTCGCCCGCCGGCTGCCCGCCGCGCGGCGCCGCGTGCGGGCGGACCTCGCGCTCGACGGGTTCCCGAGGGACAAGGCGCTCGCGCTCGCGTTCCGCCTGCTCGACCGCGCGTACCTGCGGGTCGGGACCGAGGGGTACACGCGGCGGCACGGCTCGTTCGGGCTCGCGACGCTGCGCCGCGAGCACGTCCACGTGCTGCCGGACGAGGACGGCCGCCCCGGCGCGGTGCACCTGCGCTTCCCCGCGAAGTCGGGGCAGGTGCGCGACACGGTCGTCGACGACGAGACCGTCGCGGAGCTCGTCCGCACGCTGCTGCGCCGCCGCGACGACAGCCCCGAGCTGCTCGCGTGGCGCGACGACGCGGGCTGGCACGACGTGACGAGCGCGGACGTCGGCGGCTACGTGCGCGACCGGCTGGGCGAGGCGACGCCCAAGGACTTCAGGACGTGGCACGCGACGGTCCTCGCGGCGCGGGGCCTCGCGGACGCCGGTCCCCCGCCGGCCAGCGAGCGAGGCCGACGCCGGGTCGTCACGTCGGTCGTCAAGGCCGTCGCCGAGGAGCTCGGCAACACGCCGACCGTGGCGCGCGCGTCGTACGTCGACCCGCGCGTCGTCGAGCTGTGGGAGCGCGGCGTGACGATCGCGCCCACGCGCTCGCAGGCGGTCGGCGAGCGGCGCACGCTCGAGCTGCTGACGTCCTGAGCACGCGCTGAGCGTCGCGGCCGCCCGGCGTGCGGGGCACCGGTGCGGGCCGCAGACTGCAGCGATGAGCGACGAGCGTCCCGACCTCCCGCCCGGGACCGCCCCCGAGGCCGACCTCGCGCCGACGCCCGTCGCGACGACGCTGCCGGGGCTCGTGCCCGGCACGGGCCCCGACGGCCGCCCGCGGCCCGACGCGCCGCTCGTGGCGGTCACGGGCGTCACCGGGTACGTCGGCGGTCGCCTCGTGCCTGAGCTGCTCGCCGCGGGGTACCGCGTGCGCGCGCTCGCGCGTCACCCCGAGCGGCTGCGCGGCCGTCCCTGGTACGACCAGGTCGAGGCCGTGCGCGCCGACGCGTCCGACCCCGAGCAGATCCGCGCCGCGCTCGACGGCGCCGACGTCGCGTACTACCTCATCCACTCGCTGGGCACGGGCCGGTCGTTCGAGCAGCGCGACCGGCACACCGCGCTCGTGTTCGGGCAGGCCGCCCGCGAGGCGGGAGTCGGGCGCATCGTGTACCTCGGCGGGCTGCACCCCGAGGGCGAGGAGCTGTCGCCGCACCTGGCGTCGCGCACCGAGGTGGGCGAGATCCTGCTCGCGTCGGGCGTGCCGACCACCGTGCTGCGCGCCGCGGTGATCCTCGGCTCGGGTTCCGCGTCGTTCGAGATGATGCGGTACCTCACCGAGCGGCTGCCGGCGATGACCGTGCCGAAGTGGGTGTCCAACCGCATCCAGCCCGTCGCGATCCGCGACGTGCTGCGCTACCTCGTCGGCTCGGCGGCGATGCCGGCGGACGTCTCGCGCGCGTTCGACATCGGCGGCCCCGAGGTGCTCACGTACCGCGACATGATGCAGCGGTACGCGCGCATCGCGGGCCTGCCGCCGCGCGTCATCGTGCCCGTGCCCGTGCTGTCGCCGCGACTGTCGAGCCTGTGGGTCTCGCTGGTCACGCCCGTGCCGGGCGGGCTCGCGCGGCCGCTCGTGGAGTCGCTCGTGCACGAGGTCGTGTGCGACGAGCACGACGTCGCCGCGTACGTGCCCGACCCGCCCGAGGGTCTGATCGGCTTCGACCGCGCGGTGCGCCTCGCGCTCGCGCGCGTGCGCGGTGCGAGCGTCGCGACCCGGTGGTCGTCCGCCGCGGCGCCCGGGGCGCCGAGCGACCCGCTGCCGTCCGACCCCGACTGGGCCGGCGGCTCGCTGTACGTCGACGAGCGGCGCGTGCGCGTCGACGCCTCCCCCGCGGCGCTGTGGCGCGTCGTCGAGGCCGTGGGCGGCGAGCGCGGCTGGTACTCGTGGTCGCTCGCGTGGCGCGTGCGCGGCCTGCTCGACCGCGTGGTCGGCGGCCCCGGGCTGCGGCGGGGGCGCCGCGACCCCGCGCGGCTGCTCGTCGACGACGCGGTGGACTTCTGGCGCGTCGAGGAGATCCGGCCGGGGCGGCTGCTGCGGCTGCGCGCCGAGATGCGGCTGCCCGGGCTCGCGTGGCTCGAGCTGCGCGTCGAGCCGGACGACGACGCGGCCGCGGACGACGACGGCGCGGGCCCCTGGGACCCCGAGCAGTGGCGCCGCCCGCCGGTGGTCTTCGCGCAGCGCGCGCTGTTCCACCCGCACGGCCTCGCCGGCCAGCTCTACTGGTGGGCCGTGTACCCGTTCCACGGCGTGGTGTTCGGCGGCATGCAGCGCAACGTCGCGCGGGCCGCCGAGCGCGCCGAGCGCGCGCGCCGCGACCGCGGGGGCGCGGAGCCGGGCGTCACGCGCGACGGCGCATGACCACGGGCTCCTCGAGGTACGGCTCCCAGACGGCACGCTCGTCCGCCGTCAGCCGGCGCGGCGCACCCGTCGCGGTGTCCACCAGCACGATCGTCGTGACGGCCTTCGCGAACACGGTCGCGCCGGGCGTCGTCGTCGGCGCGTCCCGCACCTCGTAGCAGACGTCGAGGCTCGCGCCGCCCAGGTGCCCGATCCACAGCTCGATGACGACGGGCGCGCGCCGGTACGGCAGCGGCCGCACGTACTGGATCTCCTGGCGCGCGACGAGCGTCGACGTGAGCGCACCGGGCCCGGCGTCGAGCACCGCGGTGGGCCGCCCGCCGTCGGCCGGCGTGCCGTCGGGGGCGTCGGGGTGGCGCCAGAACACCTCGATGCGCGCCTCCTCCAGCAGGCGCAGCATCTCGACGTTGTTGACGTGCGCGTACGCGTCCATGTCGGACCAGCGCAGCTGCACCGGCACCTCGATCCTCGCCATGCCCGTCCCCTCGTCGCTCCCACGCCGGCACCACCGCGTGCCCCCGGCCCGGCCATCCTCGCGCGGGACGCGACGCCGCGGGAAATCGGTGGCCGCGCACACCCGGCCCCCGCCAGGGTGGTCGCCATGAGCAGCACCACCACGTGGCGGGTCGAGGACGCCCCGCGCACGCCGAGCGACCCCGCCCACCCCGACGCGTGGGCCGTGCAGGCCCTGTGCGACATCGACCAAGCGCGCCAGCACGCGCTGCACGGCTGGACCGACCTGTGGGCGCCGCTCGTGGTGCGCGTGCCGATCCTGCTGTCGGACGACTACGGGACGAAGCTCGTGGCCGTCGCGCTGGCACCCGACGCACCCGCGAGCCCCGGTGCCGACGACGTCCTCGGCGTGGGTGTCGTCGTGCTGCCGCACGCCGACAACACGCACGTCGCGCACGTCGACGTCGCGGTCCGGCCCGGGCACGAGGGCCAGGGCATCGGCACGGCGCTGCTGCGTCACGTCGAGGAGGTCGCCGCGGCGCACGACCGCACGTCGCTGCTGGCCTGGACGACGCACGCACCCGAGCCGCCGCCCGGACCGGGCGCGCTCGAGGCGCCGACCGGCGAGGGCCGCGTGCCGGCCGACGCGCACGCCGTGCGGTTCGCGCAGCGCCACGGCTACGTGCTCGAGCAGGTCGCCCGGCACTCCGTCCTGACCCTGCCGGGCGACGAGGACGCGCGCGCCGCGCTCCTCGCCGACGCGCGTGCCGCCGCCGGCCCCGACTACCGCACGCACACGTGGTGGGACACCGTGCCCGACGCGTGGCTCCCGGCGCTGGCGGTGCTGTGGACCCGCATGAGCACGGACGCGCCGAACGCGGGCTACGACACCGAGGAGGAGCGCTGGGACGCCGAGCGGGTGCGCCACCACCTGCTGACGCGCGCGCAGCGCCACCAGCGCGTGCTGCTCACGGCCGCCGAGCACGTGCCGACCGGGACGCTCGCGGCGTTCACGGTGCTCGAGGTGCCCGTGCCGGACGTGCCGTTCGGGTTCCAGGAGGACACGCTCGTGCTGCGCGAGCACCGCGGTCGGCGGCTCGGCATGCTCGTCAAGGCCGTCAACCTCGACGCGTACACCGCCTGGCGACCCGGCGAGCGCCGCCTGCACACGTGGAACGCGCAGGAGAACGCCCACATGCTCGCGATCAACGTCGCGCTCGGGTACGCGCCGCAGGCGGTCAGCGCGGGGTGGCAGCGGCGCACGACGTGACGTGCCGGGCGCCGTGAGGTCTCAGGCCGCGGCCCTGAGCGCGGCCCCGCGGCACGCCGCGAGCGCGTCGGTCTCGGCCGCGAGCGGCGCGAGCACGAGCCGCTCCGCGACGTCGGCGACGGCCGCGCGCAGGCGCCGCGCGGCCGCCCCCGCGCGCCGTCGGGCACCGAGACGCGCGCCGATCGACCCGAGCAGCGCGAGCAGCACCCCGCCGACCAGACCGCCCAGCAGCAGCGCGGTCGGGGCGGGCAGCGGACCCCACACGGGCGTGACCGGCTCCGGCAGCCGCAGGTAGGCCAGCAGCGCGAGCCCGCCCAGCCACAGCGCGCCCGCGACCGCCGCGGCGAGCAGCAGCGCGTGCAGCGCGCCCACGGCACGCCACCAGCGGGCCGGTGCGGGCGGGAGCAGCGGCGTGCGCGCCACCGCGTGGTCGAGCGCGTCCGGCAGCGCCGCCACGTCGACGCGGGCGCGCGCCGCGAGCACCCACGCGTCCGGCGCACCCGCCAGCGCCGCGTCGACGTGGTCCCGCACCGCCGTCGCGGCGGCGGCCCGCTGCGCGGCGCCCGCGGGCGGCAGCGACGTGCGGGACACCTCCGCCTCGGCCGCCGGCCGCGGTTCCAGGTGCAGGCGCCGCAACGGGTCCGGACGCAGCCGCGCGAGCCACCGCACGGGCGGCCAGCCGACGTGCGCGCCTGCCCTGCGGACCGCGGAGCGCCGCACGGCGTCGACCACGGTGGGGACCCCGGCCGCGGCCGCGAGCGCGTCGACCAGACCGTCCGCGACGACCGCGCGGGGTCGCCGCGACGCGGCGGGTCCGCACGCGTCGGCGACCTCCCGGGCCGCGGCGCGCAGGTCCGCGCCGAACCGCCGGGTCGTCGACTCCCGACGCTCGGCCGCGACCCGCACGAGGTCGCGCAACGCGTCCACGCCGTCACCCGTGCGTGCCGAGGTCGCGAGCACGCGCGCCCGCGGCAGACCGTCCGCCGCCGCGAGGCGCGCCAGGTCGGCGAGCACCGCGTCCCGCTCGCCCGCCCCCAGCCGGTCGGCCTGGTTGAGCACGAGGACCACGACGTCGTCGCGCCCCGCGAGCGCACGCAGGTAGCCCTCGTGCAGCGCGGCGTCGGCGTACTTCTGCGGGTCGACGACCCACACCAGCAGGTCAGCCCGCGCGACCAGCCGGTCCGCGCGCTCGCGGTGCTCGACGACCACCGAGTCGTGGTCGGGCAGGTCGAGCAGCACGAGCCCGGCGGGCAGGCCCGGCCCCGCCGCGACGGCGTGCCGCCGCGCGACCTCGAGCCAGTCGAGCAGCGGGCCGGGGTCGCCCCCGCCCGGCGGCGACCCGACGACGACGGCGGACGGGTGCGACGTCGTCGGTCGGCGCACGCCCGTGCCGGCGAGGTCGGCGCCCGCGAGCGCGTTGAGCAGGCTCGACTTCCCCGAGCCCGTCGCGCCCGCGAGCGCGACGACCGTGTGCTCGCCCGACAGGCCCGCGCGCTCGCGCACGCGCGAGAGCAGCGCGCGCGGTGCGTCCGTGACGGTCGGCGGCAGCCGGTCGCCCGCGGCGTCGAGGGCGGCGGCGAGCGCGTCCGCGCGCTGCGCGAGGGTCGGGCTCACGCGTCGCCCCCGGGCGTGCCGTCGGACGCGTCGCCGTCGGCGGCGTCGCGGGTCGGGGCGTCGCGGTTCGGGGCGTCGCGCGTCTCGCGCCCGCGGGTGCCGTCGCCGCGAGCCGCGTCGCGCTCGCTCGTGCGACGACCGAGCAGGCGGCGCCAGAAGCCCGCACGCGGTGCGACGTCCGCGGCCACGGCCTCGGTCCGTCGTCCCCCGACCTGGGCACCGCCGCGCGACGGCACGGCGACGGCCGACCCCGCCCCACGCAACGTGCCGCCACCGGTCGCCGGCGCCCCCGCGCCGGGCGCCCGTGCCGCTCGCTCGTCGCGCGCGGCGCGCTCGACCCCCCGCGTGGCGGTGCGCACCGTCGCACCGGACGCGTCACGCGTGCCGAGCGCGTCGAGCTGCGCGGTGTACCGCTCGGCCTCGGCCCGCAGCAGCGCGTCCACGCGCACGTCCAGCCGCTCGCGCGCGAGCGCCGTGAGCCGTCGCACCGCGTCGTCGCCGAACACGGCCTCGAGCAGCTTCTGCGCGACCACGGCCGTACCGCCGGCGATCCCGACCTCGACGCCCGTCAGGCCGCCCGTGGACGCGAACGCGAGCACCATGAGGCTCACGCCCGCCGCGTTGACGCCGAACGACAGGTAGCGGGCCGTACCGCGCCGTTGCGCGCCCTGCTCCCGGACCAGGTCGAGCACGTCGGCCTGCCAGCAGCGGACCTCGGCGTCGACCTGCGCGCGCAGCGTCGCGGACGCGCGCGACAGGTCGAGGTCCGGCAGCAGCGCGGCACCCGCCGCGTCCCCGCGCCACGCGGCGTGCGCGCGCACCGCTGCCGCGTCCGCGGCGTCGACGACGACCGCGCCGAGCCCGTGCGCGATGGCCTGCTCGACGCGCGGCGCCGGGGCCGGGCGGCCGCGCAGCACGCGCGCGAGGGCGTCGCGTGCGCGGCCCACGCCGTGCTCGACGGAGCGCAGCAGGTCACCCGTGCCGACGAGCTCCTGCCAGCGGTCGAGCACCTCGCCGCGCAGCATCGCCCCGTCGGAGGTCGCGGCGCGCACCTGCGCGGCCGCGTCGTCGTACGCGCCCGCGACGGCGGCGCGCAGCCGCGCGTCGGTCGCCGCCTGCCGGTCGGCCTCGTCGGCGAGCGCGTCGGCGCGTCGCACGAGGTCGTCGACGACGCCGTCGCGCGTCGCGGTCGCGACGCGGTCGCGCGCGTCGGCGTCCGCACCCAGGTCGGTGAGCCACCGCGCGACCGGGGCCACCGCGGTCTCGGGCAGCAGACCGTCGGGGGTGACCGACTCCGGGACGGCGAACAGGGGCGCCGCGGCGAGGTCGTGCTCGTCCATGAGGCGACGCAGGTCGTCGACCACCTCGTCCGTGCCGGGGTCGAGGCGGGAGACGACGAGCGCGACCTGCGCGTGGCGCTGCGCCGCGCGGTGCAGCAGGTCCCACGGCACGGCGTCGGCGTAGCGCGCACCGGTGGTGACGAACAGCCAGAGGTCCGCCGCGTCCAGCAGCTGCACGGCGAGCCGACGGTTCTCGGCGTCCACCGAGTCGACGTCCGGCGCGTCGAGCAGCGCGAGACCGCGGGGCAAGGTTGGCGACGCCACGAGCCGGAGGGCACGCCCGCCGGCGTCCCGTGCGTCGTCGACGGCTCCCGCGCCCGTGTGCGCGGTCACGCGGGCGAGCCCGGGCAGGACGCGGTCGGTCGAGAACCACCGCGCGTCGAGCGGGTGGTGCACGAGCACGGGTGCGCGCGTCGTGGGGCGCAGGACGCCCGGTGCGGAGACCGGCTCCCCGAGGAGCGAGTTCACCAGCGTGGACTTGCCTGCGCCGGTCGAGCCGCCCACGACGACGAGCAGGGGCGCGTCCTGCGCCCGCAGGCGCGGCAGCAGGTAGTCGTCGAGCTGTGCGAGGACCGCGGCGCGCTCGGCGCGCGCGGCGTCGACTCCCGGTGCGTCGAGCGCGAGGACGAGCGCACCGAGCCGGGTGCGCAGCGTCTCGAGCGCGGCGACGAGCGCCGCCGCCCCGGTCGGTGGCGCGTCGGCGGGCGCGGCCACCCCGGTCGGCGGCGCGTCGGCGGGC
>NZ_BCRB01000044.1 GCF_001552375.1 Cellulomonas iranensis NBRC 101100 = JCM 18110
GGCTGCGCGAGCTGGCCGCGCGCCCGCCGCGGTTCCTCGCGCCGCACCTGCGCGCCGCGGTCCGGCTCGGCGGCGCGCTCGCCCCCGCGCTGCCGGACGTCGTCGTGCCCGTCGCGCGACGCGTGCTGCGTCACCTGGTCGGCCACCTCGTGGTCGACGCGACCGACCGGCGCCTGGGCCCGGCCGTCGCGCGGCTGCGCCGTGACGGCGTGCGCCTCAACGTCAACCTGCTGGGCGAGGCCGTGCTCGGGCGCCGCGAGGCCGAGCGTCGCCTCGCGGGCACCCGGCGGCTGCTCGCGCGCGACGACGTCGACTACGTGTCCGTCAAGGTGTCGTCGGTCGTCGCGCCGCACGCGCCGTGGGCGTTCGACGCGGCCGTCGAGGACGTGGTCGCCCACCTGACGCCGCTGTTCGAGCAGGCCGCGTCGGCTCCGACGCCCCGGTTCGTCAACCTCGACATGGAGGAGTACAAGGACCTCGACCTCACGGTCGAGGTGTTCACGCGCCTGCTCGACCGCCCGTCGCTGCGCACGCTCGAGGCGGGGATCGTGCTGCAGGCGTACCTGCCGGACGCGCTGCCGGCGATGCAGCGGCTGCAGGACTGGGCCGCACGGCGCCGGGCCGCGGGCGGCGCCGGCATCAAGGTGCGGCTCGTCAAGGGCGCGAACCTGCCGATGGAGCGCGTCGAGGCCGAGGTGCACGGCTGGCCGCTGGCCACGTGGGGCAGCAAGCAGGAGACCGACGCGCACTACAAGCGCGTGCTCGACTGGGCGCTGACGCCCGAGCGGATCGCGAACGTCCGGCTGGGCGTCGCGGGCCACAACCTGTTCGACGTCGCGCACGCGTGGCTGCTCGCGGGCGAGCGCGGCGTGCGGCACGGCGTCGAGGTCGAGATGCTGCTGGGCATGGCGCCCGGCCAGGCCGAGGCCGTGCGCCGCGACGTCGGCGGGCTGCTGCTCTACACCCCGGTGGTCGCACCCCGGGAGTTCGACGTCGCGATCGCGTACCTCGTGCGGCGCCTCGAGGAGGGCGGGTCGGGCGAGAACTTCATGTCCGCGGTGTTCGACCTCGCCGACGACGACGCGCTGTTCGAGCGCGAGCGCGAGCGGTTCCTCGCGGCGCTGCGCGACGTCGACGCGCCCGCGCCCGAGCGCCACCGGGTCCCCGACCGGCACGCCGCGGTGCCGCCGTCGGCGCCCGGCGCGTTCACGAACACGCCCGACACGGACCCCGCGGTGCGCGAGCACCGCGCGTGGGTGCGCGACGTGCTCGCGCGCGTCCCCGGATCGACGCTCGGTGCCGCGGGGGCCGACGCGGCACGCGTCGACGACGCCGGCGTGCTCGACGCGCTGGTCCGTGACGCGCGCCGGGCCGGCGAGGCGTGGGGCGCGCGCCCGGCGGCCGAGCGCGCGGCCGTGCTGGACCGCGCGGCGGACGCGCTCGAGGCGCACCGCGGGGCGCTGCTCGAGGTCATGGCGGCCGAGGCCGGCAAGACCGTCGACCAGGGCGACCCCGAGGTCTCCGAGGCGGTCGACTTCGCGCACTGGTACGCCGAGCTCGCGCGCGGCCTCGACCGTGTCGACGGCGCGACGTTCGTGCCGGCGGCGCTCACGCTGGTCACGCCGCCGTGGAACTTCCCGGTCGCGATCCCGGCGGGGTCGACGCTCGCAGCGCTCGCCGCGGGCTCGGCGGTGCTGCTCAAGCCCGCCGGGCCGGCCGAGCGCTGCGGCGCGGTGCTCGCCGAGGCCCTGTGGGACGCGGGCGTCCCGCGGGACGTGCTGCGGCTGGTGCAGGTCGACGAGGACGCCCTGGGCCGCGCGCTCGTCGCGCACCCCGCCGTCGACCGCGTGGTGCTCACGGGCGCGTACGAGACCGCCGAGCTGTTCCGCTCGTTCCGCCCCGACCTGCCGCTGCTGGCCGAGACGAGCGGCAAGAACGCGATCGTCGTGACGCCGTCGGCGGACCTCGACCTCGCGGTGCGTGACGTCGTGGCCTCGGCGTTCGGGCACGCGGGGCAGAAGTGCTCGGCGGCGTCGCTCGTGGTGCTGGTGGGGTCGGTCGCGACGTCGCGCCGGTTCCGCTCGCAGCTGCTCGACGCGGTGTCGTCGCTGGCCGTCGGGCTGCCGCAGGACGCGCGCACGCAGGTCGGCCCCCTGATCGAGCCGGCCGCGGGCAAGCTGCTCACGGGCCTGACGACGCTCGAGCCGGGCCAGGCGTGGGCGCTCGCGCCGCGTCGCCTCGACGACGCGGGGCGGCTGTGGTCCCCGGGCGTCGTGACCGGGGTCGCACGCGGGTCGCGCACGCACCGGACCGAGTACTTCGGGCCCGTGCTGGGCGTCATGACCGCGGCGACGCTCGACGAGGCGATCGACCTCGTGAACGACGTGGACTACGGGCTCACCTCGGGACTGCACAGCCTGGACCCGGCGGAGATCGGCACGTGGCTCGCGCGCGTGCAGGCGGGCAACCTGTACGTGAACCGCGGCACCACGGGCGCGATCGTGCGGCGCCAGCCGTTCGGCGGGTGGAAGCGTTCGGCCGTCGGCCCCGGCACGAAGGCGGGCGGGCCCAGCTACCTCGCGGGCCTGGGCTCGTGGGCGTCGGCACCCGCGGCGGCGGAGGCGACCGTCACGTCGCCCGCGGTGCGGCGCCTGCTCGCGGCGGCGCGCGCCGACCTGCCGGCGTCCGACGCCGAGCGCGTCGAGCGGGCCGCGCGCAGCGACGCCGCCGCGTGGGCCGAGCTGTTCGCCGCGCGCGACGTGAGCGGGCTGGTGGCCGAGCGCAACGTGCTGCGGCACCTGGCCGTGCCGTCGCCCGTGCTGGTGCGCCGGTCCGACGACGCGCCCGTCGCGGACGTCGTGCGCGTCGTGGCCGCGGCCGCGGAGGCCGGCGCACCGGTCGTGGTGTCGGTGCCCACGGCGCTGCCCGCGCGGCTCGCGGCCGCGGTCGCGGAGGTCGGCGCCGTGCACGTCGAGGACGACGCCGCGTGGACCGCCCGGGTCGCACGCCTCGACGGCGGTCGCGTGCGCCTGGTCGGCGGTGCGGCGGCGGACGTCGCGGCGGCCACGGGCGGGCGCCCGGACGTCGCGGTGTGGGACCACCCGGTGACCGAGGCGGGGCGCGTCGAGCTGCTGCCGTTCCTGCGCGAGCAGGCGGTGAGCGTCACCGCGCACCGGTTCGGCACGCCGCACCCGCTGACGGACGACGTGCTGCCGGTCGTGCGCTGACGGGCCCCTCCCCGGGGCCCCGGCGGCGTCCCGCGAGGCCTCAGTCGCGGCTGAGCGGCGGGTGCAGGGTCGTGACGTCGCCGCGCCGGTACAGCGCCGCGGGGCGGCCGCGTCCCTCGGCGCGCGTGCGGCCGGTGTCGACGAGCAGGCCGGGCACGCCGGTGACCTTGCGGTGGAAGTTGCGCGGGTCGAGGGGCCGGCCCCACACGGCCTCGTAGACGCGCCGCAGCTCGGCGACCGTGAACTCGTCGGCGCAGAACGCGGCGGCGAGCGGGCTGTACTCGAGCTTGGCGCGCGCCCGCTCGACGCCGTCGGCGAGCACGCGCGCGTGGTCGAACGCGAGCGGGCGCGCGAGCGCGTCGTCGACGCGGACCCACGCGGCGCCGGCGGCGTCGCTCCCGGCGCGCGGCTCGGGCAGGTCGGGCGCGAGCGCGAGGTAGGCGACGGACACGACGCGCATGCGCGGGTCCCGGTCGGGGTCGCCGTAGGACGCGAGCTGCTCGAGGTGCCCGGGGACGTCGCGCACGCCGGTCTCCTCGGCGAGCTCGCGCGCGGCGGCGGCGTCGAGGCCCTCGTCGGGGCGCACGAAGCCGCCGGGCAGCGCCCACCGGCCGCGCCACGGGTCGGCGCCGCGCTCGACGAGCAGCACGTGCAGCGCGTCGTCGCGCAGCGTGAGGACGACGAGGTCGACGGTCACCGCGAACGGCGGGTAGTCGGCGGGGTCGTAGCGGGTCGCCATGCCGACACCTTATCTCGTCATGTTGACGAAAAACCACGGTCGTGTTTATCGTCATGTTGACGACAACACGAGGAGGAGACATGGCGACCATCACGCGCTACCCCGGGGTCCGGCACCTGCGCTCGACCCCCACGACCCACGTGCTCCAGCTGCGCCGCGGACGCGTGCGCCGCTCGGGCGTCGGGCTCGCGTTCTGGTTCCGGCCGCTCACCGCGGCGCTCTCGGAGGTCCCCGTCGACGACCGCGAGCTACCGCTGGTCGCGCACGCCCGCACCGCCGACCTGCAGGACGTCACGGCGCAGGTCACGGTGAGCTACCGCTTCGAGGACCCCGACCTCGTCGCGCAGCGCCTCGACTTCAGCGTCGACCCCGCGAGCGGCCGCTGGACCGGCAACCCGCTCGACCAGGTCGGGCGCCTGCTGGGCGAGCTCGCCGCGGGGCACGTCATGGACGCGCTCGCGGGTGCGACCCTGCGCGAGGCGGTCACGTCGGGTGCCGGCCCGCTGGGGCGCCGCGTCACCGCAGCCCTCGTCGCCGACGAGCGCGTCGCCGCGACCGGGCTGCGCGTGCTGGGCGCACGCGTCGGGTCGGTGCGTGCCGACGCCGACCTCGAGCGCGCGCTGCAGACCCCGGCGCGCGAGACCGCGCAGGCCGAGGCCGACCGCTCGACGTACGAGCGGCGCGCGCTGGCCGTCGAGCGCGAGCGTGCCATCGCCGAGAACGAGCTGAGCAACCGCATCGAGCTCGCGAGCCGTGAGCAGCAGCTCGTCGCGCAGGAGGGCACCAACGCCCGGGCGCGCGCCGACGAGGCCGCCGCGGCCGGGCTCATCGAGGCCCGCGGCCGCGCCGAGCGCCGCCACCTGCAGGCCACGTCGGACGCCGAGGCCACGCGTCTGCAGGGCGAGGCGGACGGCGCCGCCGAGCGCGCCCGCATGGCCGCGCTGGCCGAGGTGCCGCAGGGCGTGCTGCTCGCGGCCGCGCTGCGCGAGCTCGCGACGCACCTGCCGGAGATCGGGCAGGTCACCGTCACGCCCGACCTGCTCACGGGCGCGCTGGCGGCGCTCACGACCCGGCGGGGCGAGTGACGTGACGCTCGCACCGCGCGCGGTGGTCGTGCACCGCCGCTCGGAGCTCGACGAGCTCGTCGACCGGCACGGCACGCGCGGCCAGGTCGAGTTCTTCCTGCGCACGCGCGGGCGGGACCTGGCCGACGTGCAGGCGCGGCACGACGCGCTCGCCGACGCGCTGCGCACCGTGCGCGCGGCCGTCCCCGCGGACTGGCGGCGCGGGGACGTCGAGCGGGGCGACCTGCACCGGTTCGCGTTCGACCCCGACGACGTGTGCCTCGTGGTGGGACCCGACGGCCTGGTCGCCAACACCGCGAAGTACCTGCGCGACCAGCCGGTCGTGGGCGTCGACCCCGAGCCGGGGCGCAACGCGGGCGTCCTCGTGCGGCACCGCGCCGACCGGGTCGCGCACGTGCTGGGCGACGTCGTGCGCGGCACGGCCGTCGTCGAGGGACGTGCTCTCGTGCGCGCGACCCTCGACGACGGCTCGGCGCTCGACGCGCTCAACGACGTCTACGTCGGGCACGTCGGCCACCAGTCGGCGCGCTACCGGCTCGCCGCGCCCGAGGGCGTCGAGCGGCAGTCGTCGTCGGGCGTCGTCGTGACCACCGGCACCGGCGCGACGGGCTGGGCGACGTCGCTCGCGCGCGGCCGCACCGACGCTCCCCCGCTGCCCGGGCCCGGCGACGACGCGCTCGCGTGGTTCGTGCGCGAGGCGTGGCCGTCGCCGGCGACCGGCGCCGACCGCACGGCGGGCCTGCTGGCCGCGCGGCAGGAGCTCGCGCTCGTCGTCGAGTCCGACGCGCTCGTGGTGTTCGGCGACGGGCTCGAGGCCGACCGGCTCACCGCGACGTGGGGCCAGACCGTGCGCGTGGGCGTGTCCGACCGGCGGCTGCGGCTCGTCGCGCCATGACCGCGACGTCCGGCTGCCTCGGAGTGCGCGAGGGCGAGGTGCGTCAGCCCTGGTCGGCCTCGTCGCGCGCGACGAGGTACACGCGGCCCGACGCGTCGACGACGCGCTCGAACCCGCCGCGCAGCTCGCCCTCGCGCGCCCGCTCGTCCTCGGTCACCTCGCGGCCGGCCCGCCGCGGGTCGGTGACCTGCGCGGGGCCGAGCAGGTAGCGCGCGAGCCAGGCGGTCGCGTCGAACCGGGCCTTGCGCTGGGTCATGGCCGACTCCGTTCGTGCACTCATGGTCAGTGCACTCACTATCGCATGCCTAGGATGGGGCGCGTGACCACGCCCGCGCCCGCCGACCCGCTCGCGGTCGAGGCGCAGGTCTGCCTCGCGCTGTCGGCCGCCGCACGCAGCCTCGTCGGCTTCTACCGGCCGGTGCTCGAGCCGCTGGGCCTGACGCACCCCCAGTACCTCGCGATGCTCGCGCTCTGGCAGTACGCGCCGCTGTCCCTGCGCGACCTCGCCGACCACCTGCACCTCGAGCCCGCGACGACGTCCCCGCTGGTCCGCCGCCTGGAGACCCTCGGCCTCGTGACGCGCACGCGCGCCGAGGACGACGAGCGCGCGCTGCGCATCGACCTCACCGACGCCGGCCGGGACCTGCGCGCCCGCGCCGAGCAGGTGCCCGCGACGATGGTCGAGCGGCTCGGTCTCACGGTCGAGCAGATCGACGAGGTGCGGCGCGCGTCGCAGCTCGTGATCGACGCCTGCGAGCGCGTGCGCGACTGACCTCGCCCCACCCCCTGTCGGTGCACGGGCGATCGGGTGTTGCATGGCTCCCGTGACCCCGAGCGACGCACCGGGCACCGACCCGAGCGGCACCCCGGCCCTGACCCCCGGCTTCCACGGGCGCCCGCGCCCGTCGGGCGTCGCGCTGCCGCCGGGCCAGTACGAGGTCCACGACTTCCCGGTGCTGTCCGCCGGGCCGACGCCGAACGTCGACACCGCGCACTGGCAGCTCGAGGTGCGCACCGAGGACCACGCGACGTGGCGCTGGACGTGGGCCGAGCTCCTGGCGCTGCCGCAGGACGACGCGGTCGTCGACCTGCACTGCGTCACGCGGTGGTCGAAGTTCGGCACGCGCTGGCGCGGCGTGAGCCTCGACGTGCTGCTCGCCGACGTCCCGTCGGCCGCGCAGTACGCGCTGGTCGGCTGCTACGGCGGCTACACCACGAACCTGCCCGTGGCGGACCTGCTCGGCGGTCGCGCGTGGATCGCCCACACGTACGACGGGCGCCCGCTCGACCCGCTGCACGGCGGGCCCGCGCGGCTGCTGGTGCCGCACCTGTACCTGTGGAAGTCCGCCAAGTGGGTGCGGTCGATCACGCTGCTGCGCGACGACCAGCGCGGGTTCTGGGAGCGGTACGGCTACCACGACTACGGCGACCCGTGGCGCGAGCAGCGCTACCAGGGCGACTGAGCGCGCGATGACGACGTCCGACGTCCCCCGCCTCGGCGAGCGCTCCGCGGTCGCGCACGGCTGGCGCACCGCGACCCTGGTCGACGCGTGGCACGAGACGGCCACGGCACGCACGCTCGTGCTCGACGTGCCCACCTGGCCGGGCCTGCGCGCCGGGCAGCACGTCGACCTGCGCCTGACGGCCGCCGACGGGTACACCGCCACGCGCGCCTACTCCGCGAGCGCGCCCACCGACCCCGCGCACCCGACGCACGTGCAGGTCACGGTGCAGCGCGTCGCGGGCGGCGAGGTGTCGCCCTACCTCGTCGACGACTTCCCCGTCGGCGCCGGCATCGAGGTCCGCGGGCCGGTCGGCGGGTGGTTCGTGTGGGAGCCCGGCGCCGCGGGCGGCGCACCCGTGCTGCTGCTCGCGGGCGGGTCGGGCGTCACGCCGCTCGTCGCGATGGTGCGGGCGCGCCGCGCCGCGGGCGACCGCACGCCGTTCCGGGTCCTGTACTCGGTGCGCATGCCGACCGACGCGATGTTCCTCGACGACCTCACGGGCGCGCGCCTCGACGGCGTCGAGTCCGACGTGTGGTTCACGCGCGCCGCTCCCCCGGACGCGCCGCGCGCCGTCGGGCGCATCGGGCTGCGGGACGTCGCGCAGCACGGCTGGCCCGCCGACCTCGCACCCGTCTGCTACGTGTGCGGGCCGACGGCGTTCGTCGAGGCGATGACGCGCCTGCTGCTCGTGCTGGGGCACGAGGCGCGCGCGATCCGCGCCGAGCGGTTCGGGCCGTCGACGGACTGACGCGTGCCGCCCCGCGCCGCCGGGTGCCGGTGACCCTCGCGTAGGCTGCGGTGCGACCGGACCGGGAGGGGTGACGCACGTGCCACGCACCGACGCCGCGCGCGCACGCCACGCCCCGCGCACGCCCCGGACCCCGCTGACGGCCGTCGTCTCGGTCCGCCTCGGCGTCCTCGTGCCGGTGCTCGCCGGGCTGCTGCTCGCGCTCGGCACGTCGCTCGGCGACCCCGTCGCCCCACCGCTGCAGCTCGTGCTCGTCGCCGCCGTCGGCGCGACCGGCCTGGCCGTCGCGGGTGCGCTGCTCGTCCCGGTCGCCGCGGTCCTGCTCGGGGCGCTGCCCCGCACCGGACCCGCGCCGGCGTCCCACCCACGCGCGCCGCGCACGCCCGCGCGTCAGCAGGACCCGACGGCGGCTGGCCGGCCGCACCCCCGGGCACCGGGAGCGACGACGCTCCCGCGCGCCCTCCGGACCGCCTGACCCCTCCGGCACCGCCCTGACCGGGCGCGGCGCGCGGGACCTCGTCGTCCCGTCCCGCCGTCCTCGCTGGAGTCCGCCGTGCCCTTCCTCGTGCCCTTCGCCCTCCCCGTCGCCGTGCCCCTCGGCGCACCCGCCGCTGCGCCCGTCGCCATCCCCGTGGTGTCCACCCTCGTCCACCCGATCCGCGTCCTCGTCGAGCACGTGCTCGTGGCGTCCCACGACGTGCTCAC
The DNA here is from genome assembly GCF_001552375.1 of Cellulomonas iranensis NBRC 101100 = JCM 18110. GTDB lineage: Bacteria > Actinomycetota > Actinomycetes > Actinomycetales > Cellulomonadaceae > Cellulomonas > Cellulomonas iranensis. The sequence goes on from NZ_BCRB01000044.1 coordinate 8,905, forward strand.
CGACCTCGGTCTCGACCCCGTGGGCGCGGCGTGGTCGTTCGCGGTCGTCGTGCTGGTGGTCCTCGTCCGCGTCGTGCTGCTGCCGCTCGTGGTGCGGCAGGTGCGCGGCGCCCACGCCATGGCGCTCGTGCAGCCGCGGCTGCAGCAGGTGCAGGCGCGCTACCGCGGGCGCACCGACCCCGCGTCGCGCCGGGCGCTCGTCGCCGAGCAGCAGGCGCTGCTCGGCGAGGCCGGAGCGAGCCCGCTCGCGGGCTGCCTGCCCGCGCTCGCGCAGGCGCCCGTGCTGTACGCGCTGTACCTCACGCTCGCGGGCCTCGGGCACGACGGCGGCGTCGGACCCCTCACCGGTGCCCTCGCGCAGCAGGCCGGCGCCGCGACGCTGTGGGGCGCGCCCCTGGCCGGCACGCTGGGCGCCGCGGCGTCGACCGGCGCGCTCGTCGTCGGCATCGTCCTCGCGGTCGTGCTGTGCGGCGGGCAGGCGCTCGCGGGCTGGCTCGCGACGCGCAACCGGCCGCCGGTCGACCCGGAGGTGCCGATGGCCCGCCTGACCACGACGCTGCCCGTCGTGCTGCCGCTCGTCATGGCGGTCGCCGCGGTGCACGTGCCGCTGGGCGTGGTCCTGTACTGGGCGACGTCGGCGCTGTGGTCGGTCGGGCAGCAGCTCGTCGTCGACCGCGTGCTGCCGCACCCCGGGCGGGCGGGGCGGCGCGCGGGCCGGCGCGTCTGAGCGGGGTGCGCCGCGCGCCGGCCGGGACCCGGCTCAGTGCGCGGCGCGGCCCCGGCGCTTGTGCACCTGGTGCATGACGAGCACGACGACGGCGCCGACGACGAGCCCGATGATCGCCGACGCGACGGTCTCGACGAGCCACGCGAGCACCCCGCCGATACCGGCGACGCCGTGCACGGCGTCCTCGAGGTGGTGGACCACGTCGTACAGGCCGTCCCACCCGAGCTCGTGCACGCCGACCAGCAGGATGTGCCCGCCGACCCACAGCATCGCCGCGACGCCGACGGTCGAGAGCACGGTGAGGACCTTGGGCATCGCAGCGACCAGCCCGCGCCCGAACGCCGCGGTCGCGCCGTTGCGGGTCTGCGCGAGCCGAAGGCCGATGTCGTCCATCTTCACGATGAGCGCGACGACCCCGTAGACGAGGGCCGTGATACCGAGCGCGACGATCACGAGGATGATCGCGCGCGACACGATCGGCTGGTCGGCGACCTCGTTGAGCGCGATGACCATGATCTCGGCGGACAGGATGAAGTCGGTGCGGATCGCGCTCGACACCATGCGCCCCTCGGCCTCGGGGCCCTGCTCGGCGGCCGTGACCTCGGGCTTGGCGGCGTGGTGCCCGCTCACGGCCTCCCAGAGCTTCTCGGCGCCCTCGAACGCCAGGTACGTGCCGCCGACCATGAGGATCGGGGTCAGCAGCCACGGCACGAACTGGCTGAGCAGCAGCGCGGCCGGGAGGATGAACAGCAGCTTGTTGCGCAGCGAGCCGCGTGCGATCTTGGCGATGATCGGCAGCTCGCGCTGCGCCGTGACGCCCTGCACGTAGCGCGGCGTGACGGCGGTGTCGTCGATGACGACGCCCGCCGCCTTCGCGCTCGCGCGGCCGGCCGCCGCACCCACGTCGTCGACCGACGCGGCCGCGAGCTTCGCGAGCGCCGCGATGTCGTCCAGGAGCGCCGCCAGACCACCAGCCATGTGCCACCTTCTCCGTGCCCGGTGCCGCGCCTGTCGCGCGCCGAAGCACAGGGTAGGGCCGCGCGGGGCCCGGCCCCACCCGGCGACCGCGGCGCGTGCGGGCGGCGGTCCGCGGCGCGCGACCGCGCGGCGGCGACGGACCTCGGGGACACTCGCCGGGTGAGCGACACGTACCGGTACGACGTGGAGATCGTCCACCTGCTCGTGTCACCCGCGCACGCGTACTTCGGCCGCCCGCGCGACGGCGCCGCGCAGGTCCCGACCACCGACGCGGACCGTGTCGAGGTCGTGGCCGACAAGGGCGTCGTCGGCGACCGGTTCTACGGCAAGGCCGTGCACCTCGACGCGTCGATCACGCTGATCGCCGCCGAGGCGCTGGACGCCGTCGCCGCCGAGCTGGGCGTGCCGCCGTTCGACCCGCTGCTCGCGCGCCGCAACGTCGTGCTGCGCGGCGCCCACCTCACGCCGCTCGTCGGCCAGGAGGTCGTGCTCGAGTCCGGGGGCGACGCCGTCGCGCTGCGCGTCGGGCGCTTCGCGAACCCGTGCGCGTGGATGGACCGCGTGCTCGCGCCCGGCGCGCACCCGGCCCTGCGGGGCGGGCGCGGCGGCGTGCGCTGCCGTCCGCTGACCACCGGGCTCCTGCACCGGGGACCGGCCGTCCTCGTCAGCCCCGTCCCGCTCGACCCGGCCCGCGCGGGCGACGCGCTCCCCCGTCCGCGGCTCCCCTAAGAGGTGCCGTACCGATGCGCACCACCGATCTCGCTCGACGACTGGACACCGCGCACCGTCAGGGCCAGTAACGGACGGGATTCTGCCCAGGGTCGTGGTAAGCGCGACCGAGCAGCTCCGGCATGGGTGAGCCCAGCCGGAACTCGACCCGCCCCTCCTCGGTGCTGGGCTCGACGCCGTCGATCCGCCAGGCGCCCCTCACCGAGCGCTCGATCACGGCGACGAGCCCCACCGGCTTCTCCGCGCGCAGACGCTGCAACGACAGTCGCCACGCCTTCCGGGCCCGCTCACGAAGATCCTCAGGGCTGAGCTCGGCTGCCTGCGGAGGCAGCTTCACGACGATGAGCTTCTGATCGGCGGGCAGCGCCTCATCGGCGCCGGACGTCGGCGGCGAGGACGTCTCGGCCTGGGCGGCGACAGGGATGGCACCGATCTCGACCGCCTCCGCGATCCGCGCCACTACCTGATCGCTCGACGCATCGGGGCCGCCGACAACCTCGACATACGCGCGCGCAGCGTCGACGAGCGACGCAGCGACGAGCACGCTGTCGCCCTGCACCCGTGATCGCCCGTCGTCCGAGACCCGCACGGAGAGTTCGTCGTCGGGGTCGAGCGCGGCGAGTCGCTGACGAACCTCCGGCGGACACACTTCCCGCACGTCAGCAAGGAGGACGGCCGCGATCTCGGTCGTCCTCTGGGCCTCCTTGGTCCGCGGACCACCGAGGTGCACGACGCGCGCACGACCGAGGGCGCGCTGGCGAGGGTCGCTGGACGCCAGCATCTCGATTGCTGCGGCGACGCGCCGGTTCCGCTCCTGATCCCGGCTGGCGCGGTACACGAGCACCGACCCGAAGCCAGCGCCGACGAACGCGAGCAACGGCGACAACCACTGGTCCACCAGAACACCCCTTCCGACCAGGTCACTCTGGCAGGTCACGCCGCCCGGTGGGTCGCGTTCGCCCGACTCCTTCTCCGTCGATCCGTGCGCCTGGGTGATACCTCACGTCGCCACCGGGCCACCTCACTCTCGGCCCCGGGGTCGCCCGCGCTACTGTCCGCGCATGACCGATCAGCAGTCGCCCTACGCGTCGGGCCCGGCGGACCCGTCGGACCCGTCGCGCCAGCCGCCCGCGCAGGCGTACCCGCCGCCCGTGCCGGAGTACGGCTACGCCGAGCCCGCGGCCGGGCTGCCGGCCGCGCAGCCGGGCTACGCCGTGCCGCCGCCGGGTCAGCAGCCGTACGGGCAGCCGGGCTACGGGCAGCCGGGCTACCCGCCGCCGGGCTACGGCTACCCGGCGTACGGGCAGCCCGGGTACGGCGTCGACCCCGTGTCGGGGCAGCCGTGGTCGGAGAAGTCGCGCACCACGGCGGGGCTGCTGTCGCTGCTGCTGCCGCTCGTCGGCGTGTGCGGCGTCGGCCGGCTGTACGCGGGCAACATCGGGCTCGGCCTCGCGCAGCTCATCGGCCTGTACGTCGGGTTCGTGCTCACGTTCGTGGGCATCGGGTTCTTCATCGTCCCCGCGGTGTGGATCTGGTCGGTGGTCGACGGGATCGTCCTGCTCACCAACGGCGGCAAGGACGGCACGGGCCGCCCGTTGCGCTGAGGACGACGACGGGGCGGCCCGCCGCAGCGGACCGCCCCGTCGTCGTGCCGGCGGACGTCAGGCCGCGGGCTGGCAGACGTACTCGTAGACCTGCTCGCCGGACGGCGTGGCGTAGGTGTACTTGACCTTCGGGTCGACCGTGATGCCGCCGGCCTCCATGACGGGGAAGACCTGCGACTCGCAGCCGCTCTGCAGCATCGACTCGATGCTCGACAGACCCTCGCGCATCTGGTCGACCGTGGCACCGGCGACCGCGTCCTCGGAGTACGTGTACGAGTAGACAAGCGTGCTGGGCCCCTCCGAGGAGATCGCGATCTCGGAGTACATGCCGGGGAACGCGTCGTACAGCGCCGGGATCGACGACTGCGACTGCGCGACCATGTCCTCGAGCTTCGCCTGCTGCTCCGCGAGGTCCCCGCCGGCCGACTCCTGCGCCGTCTCGGCCGGGGTCGGCTCGCTCTGCGCCGACGTCGCGGCGGGCGTCGGCGTCGCGTCGGCGCCGGCGTCGTCGTCCGACGGGGACGAGCACGCGGCGACGCCGAGCGTGAGCGCGACGGCCAGCGCGAGCGAGCCGGTGGCGCGACGGAACGATGCGGTCATGAAGGCCTTCTCTCCTGCGGGGGCGACGGCATCCTGTGGGACACCTGTGAGAGGCATCGTGCCTGGTCGCGGCCTTGCCGACCACGGCTGGGCGGGTGAGATGCGGCAGACGCGACGAAGGTCACACGTCGCGTCCGACGCGTCTCGCGACGGTCAGGCCGGCAGCACGTACCGGTACACGAGCAGGTAGTGCAGCACCGCGGCGAGCACCACCAGCACGTGCCAGATCTCGTGGAACCCCAGCACGCCGGGCACGGGGTTGGGCCGCTCGACGACGAAGATGACGAACCCGACGCTGTAGAGCAGGCCGCCCGCGGCCATGAGCACGTACGCGCCCGCGGGCAGGGACACCCCGGAGCCGACCAGCAGCACCGGCATCCACCCGAGCGCGATGTACAGCGTGTTGGTGACGTACTTGGGCAGGTCCCGCACGAGCGAGCGCAGCACGATCCCGGCCACGGCCACCGCCCACACCGCGCCGAGCACGGTCCAGCCGTAGGGGGTGCGGAACAGCACGAGGACCAGCGGGGTCATGGTGCCCGCGATCAGCAGGAACACCGAGTCGTAGTCGAGCGTGCGCAGCACCTCGTTGACGCGCGGGCCGCGGTCGATGCCGTGGTGCAGCGTGCTCGCGACGAACAGCGTCAGCACCGACGCCCCGTACACGGCGACGCCGACGATCGTCCACGGGTCGCCCCCGAGGCTCGCCTGCACGACCAGCAGCGCGGCCCCGACGAGCGCGAAGCAGCTCGCGACGAGGTGCGTGACGGTGTTGATGCGCTCGTCCGTGACGTGCACGCTGCCGTCCCTGCTGCGCAGGTCCGACGTCTGGTCCGAGCCCGTGTCCACCGCCACCTTCTCCTGCGACGCGCCCTGCGGCCGTCCTGTCGACCGTGAGCCTACCGAGCGCCGCCGGGACCGACGGCGCGTGCGCCGTCGGGGTCTCCCGCAGCACCGCAGGCGACGTGCCAGAGCACGCACGACGAAGGCCCGGACCATACGGTCCGGGCCTTCGTCATCTTGTAGCGGGGGCAGGATTTGAACCTGCGACCTCTGGGTTATGAGCCCAGCGAGCTACCGAGCTGCTCCACCCCGCGTCGGCTCTGTAACTCTACGTCAGGGCCGCGGGGAGTCCAAATCGGTTCCGCCCGGATCGGCCGTGACGGCCGTCACGGCGCCCGCCGCCCCTTCGGCGGGCACCGCCGGCACCGCACCCGCCCGGGCCCGCGCGGCGCCCTGCGCGACGACCACGCCCAGCACCACGAGCACACCGCCGACCGGCTCGTACCAGTGCAGCCGCTCCCCCAGCACGAGGATGCCGAGCAGCACCCCGACCACGGGCGTGAGGTACGTGACGGTCGACGCGCGCTGCGCGCCCCACGCGACCACCACCCGGGTGTTCCAGACGTACGCCATGCCGGTGCCGAGCGCGCCGAGCGTGATCATCGCCAGCACGATCGGCCACGTGAGCGCGACCGGACCGGTCGCGATCACGGGCGCGGCGAGCAGCATGACGGCCGCGGCGACGACGACCTGCCCGGCGGCGACCGACTCGGCGGGCAGCCCGAGGGGCCGCACGAACCGGCGCAGGTACGTCATGCCCAGGCCGTAGCAGGCGGTCGCGCCGAGGCACGCGAGGACGGCGGGCAGCGGCGCCGCGAGCGCGCCGTCGCCGAGGTACGTCCACGGGCCGACGACGACCACCACCCCGAGCGCGCCGACGGCCAGGCCCAGACGCTGCCGGGCCGTCAGCCGCTCGGCCGGCAGCACCGCCGCGACCGCGAGCGACGTCATCAGGGGCGTCGTGGCGTTGAGGATGCTCGACAGCCCCGACGCGAGGTGCTGGCCCGCCCACGCGAACAGCTGGAACGGGATCACGCACAGCAGCACGCCCAGCACCCCCAGGTGCCACCACGCGCGGCGCCCGCGCGGCCACGGCCGACGCAGCACGAGCATGACGGCGACGAGCGTCACCGCGCCGAGCCACAGCCGCCCGGACGCGACCTGCGCGGGCGACATGCCGTCCAGGGCGACCTTCATGAACAGGAAGCTCGAGCCCCACACGAGGGCCGCACCCCCGTACTGCGCCGCCACGCGGCCGTCCGTCGTCATGCCGTGAGGATCCCCCGCGCCGCCCACATGAGTCGAACTCATCGACGTCATGCCCCGATAGGTTCTGCTCATGCCCACCCTCGCCCAGCTCCGCGTCCTGGTCGGCGTGTGCGACCACGCCTCCTTCACCGACGCCGCGGCGGCGCTGGGCGTGAGCCAGTCGGGCGTGTCGCACGCGATCGCGGCGCTCGAGAAGGAGGCCGGCGGGCGGCTCGTCGAGCGCGCCGCACCCGCGCGCCCCACGGGGCTCGGCGAGCGCCTGCTGCCGCACGCGCGCGCCGCGCTCGCGTCGGTCGACGCGTTCGTCGCCGAGAGCGCCGCGCGACGGCACGTCGGCACCGTGCGCCTCGCCGCGGTGCCCACGGTGTGCCAGGGCCTGCTGCCCGGGCTGCTGCAGCGCTGGTCGCGCGACCTGCCCGACGTGCGCGTCCAGGTCTTCGAGGGCGCCGACGACGAGCTGGTCCCGTGGCTCGAGCAGGGCACGGTCGACGCCGCGGTGCTCGTCGACCCCGCACCGGCACCACCCGGGTCGCGGCTCGTCGCGCGCGACGACTTCCGCGCGCTCGTGCGCGCCGACCACCCGCTCGCGACCGAGCCCGCGATCGACCTCGCCGAGCTGCACGAGGACGGGCTGCTCGTCTCGGCGGGCGGGTGCGAGCCCCAGGTCCGCCAGATGCACGCCGACGCGGGCCTGGAGTTCCGCGTCGCGCAGCGCGTCCACGAGCTCGCGACGATGATCCGGATGGTGGCCGAGGGCATCGGCGTCTCGGTCATGCCCGCGCTCGGCGGCACCATGCTGCCGCCCGAGCTGACCATGCGGCCGCTGCGCCCCGGGCTCGTGCGCGAGCTCGTGCTCTCGGGCCCGCAGCACCGCCCGTGGCACCCGCTGGTGCACGCGCTCGTCGCCGCCACCGACGACCGGCCCGTCGACGCGACGCACCGCTGACCCGACCCTCCGCCCGCGACGCTCCCCCGGAGGTTCGCGTCGCGCGGCCCCGTCCCGCCCTGGACGCGACGGAGCCCGGGACCGTGGGGTCCCGGGCTCCGTCGCGCGACGTCAGCAGACGTCAGGGGCGTCAGCCGCCGAGGCCACCCTCGGCGTCCACCGCGTCCTGGATGGCCTGGTCGAGCCTGGCCTGCGCCTCGCCGTAGGCGGCGAAGTCGCCGTCGGCCAGCGCGGCCTGGCTGTCGCGGATCGCCTGCTGCGCCCGGCTCAGCGCCTCGTCGAGCGCCGCGCGCGCGTCGGGGCTGGTCGTGCCGCCGCCGGCGGGCGGCGCGGGCGTCGCACCGTCGGTGGGCTCGGCCGTCGGCGTCGGCGTGGGCTGCACGGCCCCGTCCTCGCCGGTGTCCGGCGCCTCCGGGTCCACGCCCGTGCCCGGGTCCGGCGCGCCCGCGTCACCCGCGTCCGCGCCCGAGTCACCCCCGAACACCTGGTCGAGCGCGCCGTCGAGCGTCTCGGCGTAGCCGATCTCGTCGCCGAACGACACGAGCACGCGCTGCAGCAGCGGGTACGTCGTGCCCGCCGAGGCCTGCACGTACACCGGCTGGACGTACAGCAGACCACCGCCGACCGGCAGCGTCAGCAGGTTCCCGCGTCGCACGGTCGAGTCGCCGCGCGCCAGGATGTTCAGCTGCTCGGACACGGTCGGGTCGGCCGTGAAGTTCGCCGCCGCCTGGCCGGGACCGGGCACGGTCGAGTCGCGCGGCAGCTCGAGCAGCCGCATCTTGCCGTAGTCCTCCGCGACCTCGCCCGGGGTGTTGCCGGCCTCGGCGTCCACCGCGAGGTACCCGGTCAGCACGTTGCGGGCCGTCGAACCACCCGGGATGAACGTCGACATCAGCGAGAACCGCGCCTGGTCCTCGCCCGGCATCTGCAGCGTCAGGTAGTACGGCGGCTGCGGGACGTCCGAGTTGGTGACCGTCGGGTCGGCGGGGTTCTGCCAGAAGTCGTTGCCCGAGAAGAACTCGGCCGCGTTGGTCACGTGGTACTGCCCGAGCAGCGCGCGCTGCACCTTGAACAGGTCCTCGGGGTACCGGATGTGGCTCATCAGGTCGCCCGAGATCTCGGACATCGGCTTGAGCGTCGTCGGGAAGACCTCGGTCCAGGCCTGCAGGATCGGGTCCTCGGCGTCCCACGCGTACAGGTCGACCGACCCGTCGTAGGCGTCGACCGTCGCCTTCACCGAGTTGCGGATGTAGTTCACCTGCTTGGGCAGCAGCGCCTGCACGCTCGCGCTGCGCTCGGTGAGCGAGTCCGTCGTCGCGTCCTCGAGCGACCGGACGGCGGCGTACGGGTACTGGTCCGACGTCGTGTAGCCGTCGATGATCCACTTGACGCGGCCGTCGACCACCGCGGGGTACACGCGGCCGTCGAGGTCGAGGAACGGCGCGACCTTGGCCACGCGGTCGCGCGGGTTGCGGTCGTACAGGATCTGCGAGTGCTCGTTGACGCGCTCCGAGAACAGGATCTGCTCGTCACCGAACTTCAGCGCGTACAGCAGCTTCTGCCACAGGTTGCCGACCGACGGGCCGGCCGACACGTCCTGCGTCGGGAACCGGTACTGCACCGACCCCTGCCCGCCCTCGTCGTCCGGGTAGTCGAACTCCCAGCCGTTGCTGCTCTCGGGACCGCCGACGATCGAGTACGTCGGCGACTGCTGGCCGAAGTAGATGCGCGGCTCGTACTCGCCGAGCTGGCCCTGCGAGGGGATGCCGCCCTCCCAGAACGCCGGTGCGCCCCGCGCGCCGCGCGTGTTGCCGTACGCGGCGACGACGCCGAACCCGTGCGTGTACACCGTGGTGTCGTTGGTCCAGTTGCGCTGGCCCGCGTTGAGGCCGTTCTGGTCGAGCTCGCGCACGGCGATCACGGTGTCGCGGCTCTCGCCGTCGATCGTGTAGCGGTCCACCGCGAGCGAGTCCGGGAAGCTGTAGAAGCCACGGATCTGCTGCAGCTGCTTGAACGACGGCGACACGATGTTCGGGTCCAGCAGGCGGATCGACGCGGTCGTCTCGGCGTTCGCGCGCAGCGCGCCGGGCTCGGCCGTGACGTTCGCGTCGTATTCGCTGGTCTCGACGTCTTCGAGCCCGTACGCCGCGAGCGTCGCGTCGATGTTGCGCTGGATGTAGTCCGACTCGGCGTCCTGCTGGTTCGGCTGCACCTGGAACCGCTGGACGATCGCGGGGTACACGCCGCCGACGACGATCGCGGCGACCACCATGAGGCCCACGCCGATCGCGGGCAGGCGCCAGTTGCCGGAGAACGCGGTCGCGACGAACGCCGCGGCGACCACGATCGCGGCGACCGCGAGGATCGCGCGCGACGGGATCACGGCGTTGACGTCGGTGAAGCCCGCGCCCTGCCAGCGCTGCTCGCCCGTCTGCTGCTTGGTGAGGATCGAGTAGCGGTCCAGCCAGTAGTTCGCGGCGACGAGCAGCAGCACGAGCGCGCCGAGCACCGACAGGTGGACGCGCGCGGCGCGCGTCGTGCGCGGCGTGCCCTGACCGCCGCCGATGCGCAGGCCGCCGTACAGGTAGTGCGTCGCGAGCGCCGCGATGCCGGACAGCACCACGACGGCCATGAGGAACGACACGACGAAGCGCAGCCCGGGCAGCGTGAACAGGTAGAAGCCGAGGTCGATGCCCCACTGCGGGTCGACGGTGCCGACCTCGCCGCCGCGCATCCACAGCTGCACGGTGCTCCACTGCTGCGACGCCGCACCGCCCGCGAACAGGCCCAGCACGACCGGGCCGACGATCAGCACGAGCCGGCGCAGCGGCTCGATCGCCTCGCGGTACTGGTCGAGGTTCGCCTGCTCCTGCGTCGACGGCGCGTACACGGGGCGCGCGCGGTACGCGAAGCGCAGCGAGAACCCGACGCCTGCCGCCATGACGACGAAGCCGGCGACGAACAGCAGGCCGCGCGTCACCCACTCGGTGCGCAGCACCTCGAGGAAGCCGAGCTGCGAGAACCACATCACCTCGGTCCACACCTGCGCGAGGACGAGCAGCACGACGACGAGCGCGGCGAGCGTGACGAGGGTCGGGACCAGCGGGCCGCGCCGGCGCGGCGTGGCGGGTCGGGGGCGGGGCGGGGAGGCGAAGGTCACGGCGTGGCGGTCCTCGTCGTCGGTCGGCGGTGCGGGTGGGCTCTCGGGCGGGCGTGAGCGCCCACCGTGGCAACGGGCCCGGCGCGTCCCAGGTTCCCACACGGTGCGACGATGGTCGCGTGAGCACGCCTTCGACTCCCCCCGAGCCCGCCAGCAGCCCCGAGGACCGCGCGACCCGCGCGCTCGCCGACGCGGTGCGCGAGATCGAGCACCACGTCGCCGCCGCGGGCTGGGACGCCCCCGTGCGCGTGTTCGCGCTCGTGCGCACGCAGGCCGCGCTGGCCGCCGAGCCCGGGCTCGCCGAGCAGCTCGCCCCCGAGGTGCTCGAGGCCGCGCGGGCCGACGACCAGCACCTCACGTCGGTCGAGCAGGAGGGCGTCCCCGCCGCCGAGGACCTCGAGCGCCTGCTCGGGGGGCTGTCGTGGCCCGCGACGGTGGACGGTGCGGCCGTCACGGTCGAGCGCGTCGTGCTGCCCCCGGGCGCGGAGGAGGACCTGCCGTCCGACCCCGACGCGGCCCTCGCGGCGCTCCTGGCGCACCCGCAGCGCCAGGACGTGCGCCTCGCGGTCGGCGTGCTGCGCGGCGGTCCCGCGTGGTGCGCGGTGCGCACGCGCGCGCACGACGCGGACGACGCCGTCGGTCAGGGACCCGACCTCGTCCCCGGGCTGGTCGAGGCCGTGCGCGCCACGCTGCTGTAGCGGGCGCTGCCGGCGGGCCCCGGCGGTCCGGGGCGTCAGCCCGCGGCGGCCGCGGTGCAGGTCGGGAGGTCGTCGGCCGCCCCCGCGCCGATCGCGACCACCGCCTCGCGCGCCTCGTGCAGCGTCGCGACCCGCACGACCCGCAGGCCGTCGGGCACGTGGCCGACGACCTCGTCGCAGTTGGCGGCGGGCGCGAGGAACCACGTCGCGCCGTCGCGCGCGGCCCCCGCGAGCTTCTGCCGGATGCCGCCGATCGGGCCGACCGCGCCCGTGACGTCCATGGTGCCGGTCCCGGCGATGTCCTGGCCGTTCGCCTCGTCCTCGGGCGTCAGCAGGTCGACGATCCCGAGCGCGAACATCGTGCCGGCGCTCGGGCCACCGATCCCCTCGATGTTGATCTCGACGTCGACGGGCAGGTCGAACGACGGGTCGATGTAGACGCCGATCTGCGCTCCCCCGTCCTCGCGCTCGCCCGTGACGACCGGCACGTCCACGGCGGCGCCGTGCCGGGTGACCGTCAGCGTGACGGTCGTGCCCGGCTCGAGGTCGGCGAGCCGCTCGACGAGGGTCTGGTAGTCGGGCAGCGGCCGGCCGTCCAGCGCGGTGATGACGTCGCCCTCCTCGAGGCGCCCCTCGGCGTCGGTGCCCTCGACGGTGCCCGCGACCACGAGCGTGGCCGGGACCTCGTAGCCCAGCTCGGCGAGCGCCGCGACGGTCGCGTTCTCCTGCGACGAGACCATCGCTCCCGCGTTCGACTCGTCGATCTGCTCGCGCGTCGCGTCCTGCGGGTACACGGCCTCGACCGGCTGCACGACCGAGGACGGCGAGAACCAGCCCTGCAGCACGTTCGCGAGGTACGTCGGGAAGCCCGGGCCGCCCGTGCCCGAGATGGTCGTCAGGCGCAGCTCGCCGCTCGACGGGTAGGTCTCGGCGCCCGTGACCTGGATCAGCGGCTCGCCGTCGACCTCGCCCAGCACGTCGCGCGTCGGCCCCGGGCTGTTCACGGCGTAGGGCGCCGGGACGACCGCGAGCACGCCGGCGAGGACCGCGGACACCAGCATCCCGAACGACAGCACGAGCGCGCGCGGCGTCGTCGCGAGGCGCGCGACGGCGTCCGCGGCGTGGTCCGCGGTGCCGCCCGTCCCGGGGGCGACGGCGTCCTGCGACGCGCCGGAGGGGTCGGGCGTGGGCTCGTGGTCTCGCACGGGACCGATCATCCACCACCCCGCCGTGCGTGCCGCGCGGACGACGGGGCGGCGCGTGTGCGCCGTCAGCGAACCCGACCCCCCGACGGCGCCCTCGCACAGGCCACGCGGTTACCGTGAGATCTCCCCGGCAGCGCCAGGAGGCACGCATGAGCCCCGACGTCCCTTCCACCGACGGCCCCGACGGCGCCGGCCCCCAGCAGTGGGAGCAGATGCTCCGCGCGATGCTCGGACCCGCGGCCGACGACGCGATCCGCGAGATGCGCGAGCTCGGCGTCGACCCCGCCGCGATGGCCGCGGCCTCGGGCCTGCCCACCGACCCGGCCGCGCTGCAGCAGGCGATGGCCCAGGTCCAGCGCATGCTCGCCGCCTCGGGCGACCAACCCGTGAACTGGCAGATGGCCCACGACCTGGCGCGTCAGCAGGCCGCGCTCGGCGGTGACCCGTCGCTGTCGCCCGGGCGCGTCAAGGACGTGCGCGACGCGCTGTCGGTGGCCGAGCTGTGGCTCGACGCCGCGACCGAGCTGCCGCCGTCGACCGGTGCCACGCACGCCTGGAGCCGCGCCGAGTGGGTCGAGGCGACCCTGCCGACGTGGCGCGTGCTGACCGAGCCGGTCGCGACGTCGCTGTCGACCGCGCTCGCCGGTGCGCTCGGCCCCGCGTTCGGCGAGCTCTGCGGCGCGCTCCCCGGCGGGCTGCCCGGCGGTGCGGCGGCCGACCCGTCGCAGCTGCTGCGCGGCATCGGCTCGGCCGTGTTCGGGCTGCAGGTCGGCCAGGCCGCCGGGACCCTCGCGCGCGAGGCGTTCGGCACGACCGACATCGGCCTGCCGCTGCTCGAGCGACCCGCGCCCGCGCTCGTCGCGGCCAACGTCGACGCGTTCGCCGAGGGGCTGGACACCCCCCTGGAGGAGGTGCGCCTGTACCTGGCGCTGCGGGAGGCCGCCGCGAGCCGGCTGTTCGCGCACGTGCCGTGGCTGCGCGCGCACCTGCTGGACGCCGTCGCGGAGTACGCACGGGGCATCACGATCGACGTCGAGCAGCTCGAGGACGCCGTGCGGTCGATCGACCCGACCGACCCGAGCGCGCTGCAGGCGGCCCTCTCGGGCGGCGTGTTCGCACCGCAGACGACGCCCGCGCAGCAGGCCGCGCTGGCACGCCTCGAGACCGCGCTCGCGCTCGTCGAGGGCTGGGTCGACGAGGTCGCCACCGCGTCCGCGACGCCCCACCTGCCGCACGCCGTGCCGCTGCGGGAGATGGTGCGGCGGCGCCGGGCCGCCGGCGGTCCGGCGGAGCAGGCGTTCGCGAGCCTCGTCGGGCTCGAGCTGCGCCCGCGGCGCCTGCGCGACGCGGCGACGGTGTGGGCGCACCTCGCGGCGACGCGCGGGATCGACGGGCGCGACGCGGTCTGGGCGCACCCCGACCTGGTCCCGACGTCGGAGGACCTCGACGACCCGGCGGGCTACGACGCGCGCCGGCAGGCCGCCGTCGACGAGTCCGCCGACCTCGACCGTGCGCTCGCGCAGATCCTCGACGACGCGGACGGCGCGTCGGGCGACGCGCCGGAGGACCGCCCCGCGGGCTGACGGCCCACGGCGGCGGGCGACGGCGGGTCGGCGACCCGCCGCCCGCCGCACGGGCCGGACGGCCTGGTCAGGCGTCGGGCCCCGCGCCGACCTCGTCCGTCACGGCCGGGTCGTCCGACGGCTCGTCGTCGCCGTCGTCGCGCGGCCCGTCGGCGCCGTCGCGCGCGAACGCGCACCCCTCGAGGAAGCCCCGTGCGCGCTGCGTGTGCGGGTACGCCTCGAGCTCGGCCCAGAACGCCTCGCCGTGCCCCGGCTGCAGCAGGTGGGTGAGCTCGTGCAGCAGCACGTAGTCGAGCACCCACCGCGGCATGCCCCGCACGCGGTCGGAGATCCGGATGGTGCCCTCGGACGGCGTGCACGAGCCCCAGCGCCGGCCCTGGTTGGTCGACCACCGCACGCTCGTCGGCACCGCCCGCCCGCCCAGGTACCGGCGGGACAGCTCGGTCGCGCGCGCCGCGAGCTGCGCGTCGGACGGGCGGCGGCGGCGCTCCTGCGCCGCGAGCCGTTCGACCATCCGCCCGACCCACTCACGCTCCTGCGCGCGCGTGAAGCGCGCCGGGATGGCGACGACCGTGCGACCGTCCTCACGCCACGCGCTCACCGTACGCGAGCGGCGGCGCGACCGCCGGACCTCGACGAGCGGACCGCCCGTGGCGGCGTCGGGAGCCGCGGGCGGCGCGGCGTCACGGCGCGCTCGCGCGCGCGGCGTCGCCTCGCGCGAAGTCGGCACCCCCGCACGCTAGCGCGCCGCACCCCGCGACGGGGCCCGACTCCCCGGTTCACCCGCGCGCGCGTGCGCGGCGCACCCCGACACGCACGTGCACGGCGGGGGCGACCACTACTGTGTGACCGCACGGCGGCCGATCACGGTCCCTGCCCCGGGCGCGATGCCACCGCCCGGTGACGAGCACGAGGAGGGACCACATGGCCGACACCTGGGCAGGCGAGTTCTACTGCGTGAAGTGCAAGGAGAAGCGCGAGACCGAGGGCGAGGTCGTCGTCTCGGAGTCGGGGCGCCGCATGGCCAAGGCCACGTGCCCCGTCTGCGGCACCAAGCTGAACCGGATCCTCGGCAAGGCCTGACGCACCGACGCACGCGCCGCGGCACGTCCGTGGCGGCACGAGGGCACCGTCGCACGGCGACGGTGCCCTCGTCGTTCCCGGGGGGGTGCCCCCTGTGGACGGGCGCCGACGGCCGACGTCGCGCACTGCCAGGGTGTCCGGCATGCGACGACCGGCACCCCTCCAGCTGCGTCCCGGCCTGCCCGTGCTGCCCCGCGGCGACCGCGAGGTGCAGGTCGGCCTCGACCCCCGGTGGGCCGTGCGGCTGGTCGACCTGCCGCCCGCCGAGGCGGCGCTGTGGTCGACGGTCGACGCCACCACGGACCTGACGGCGCTGCCCGCGCGGGCCGGGGACGCCGGCGCCGACCCCGCGTCGGTGGCCGCGACGGTCGACGACCTGCGACGCGCGGGCCTCACCCGGGTGCCCCCGCCGGGGCCCGGCACCGCGGGGCCCGCGGGCGCCGACGCACGCGCGTGGTCCCTGCTGGCGGTCGACGGCGGCGGTGACGCGGTGGTCGCGCGACGTGCCGACGCCGTCGCGGGTGTCGTGGGCCTGGGCCCCACCGGCCTGGGCGTCGCGCGGCACCTCGCTGTCGCGGGCGTCGGCACGCTGCTGCTCGACGACGACGCGCCCGTGTCCCCCGCCGACGTCGCGGGCACCCACCGCTGGTCGGACGTCGGCACGCCCCGCGCGCTCGCCGCCGCCCGTGCGCTGCGCGACGCCGTGCCCGGCGTCCGGGTCGACGGCGACGCCGAGCCGGACGTGGTCGTGGTGGTGGAGCACCACGCGGCCGACCCCGGGCGGGCGATGCTGCTCATGAGCGCGCAGGTGCCGCACGTGCCGGTCGTCGTGCGCGACGCCGACGCGATCGTCGGCCCCGTGGTCCGGCCCGGCCTGGACCCGTGCCTGCGGTGCCTCGACCTGCACCGCACGGACGTCGACCCCGCGTGGCCGACGGTCCTGCGGTCGCTCACCTCGGCCCGCGCCCCGGCGGTCACCGAGGTAGGCGTGCTCGCGGGCGCGGCGGCCGCGCTCGCCGCGGCACAGGTCCTCGCCCTGCTCGCGGGGACAGTCCCGGCGCTCTGCTCGGCGAGCGTCGAGCTCGCGCTGCCGGACCTGGTCGCGCGCGAGCGCCGCTGGGCCACGCACCCGGCGTGCGGGTGCGTGACGCCACCGGGGACGACGGACGCCGGGCCGCGCGAGGCGTGACCTCGTGCGACCCGGCGTCATGGGCGGGTGCTGGTGGGTGCCGTGGGCGGGCACGTCCGTGGCCGTCCGGCCTCAGGCGGCGGTGGCGTCCTTGCGCGGCCGGCCGCGGCCGCGCTTGGTCGGGACGACCACACCACCGACGAAGACCTGACCGCCCCAGACGCCCCACGGCTCGGCCCGCTCGACGGCGCCGGCCAGGCAGCCCTCGATGAGCGGGCACTCGCGGCACAGCGCCTTGGCGCGTTCCACGTCGGCCTGGCGCTCGGCGAACCACAGCTCGGGGTCGCCCGAGCGGCACGGGATGAGCTCGGCGACCATCTGGTCGAACTGCGCATCGGTCGTCGCGGTGCTGCCGGTGGGCCAGGGGCCGGATCCGCCCTGGTTCACGGTGTCGAGCAGCGTCGTGAGCCGCACGATGTCCTCCTGGTGTCCTTGCGGGGTGAGCTGGGGGAACCGGATGCCGGGCCGCTCACCCCCGGCGACTGCCGGAGGACAAGAGAAAGGCCGCGGATCCGAAGGGGTTCGGACTCCGCGGCCTGCACGCCGTGCGTGGCTGCTGCTACGGGGTCCTGTGTCGAAGATCGGTGCGGGACGTCGCGGGACGCTGACGGAACTTCTGCCCGACGATGGGCAGAGCGATCCCCTGGAAACCGAAAGTGGGCGCAAGGGTCCGTGCGTACGCGTGCTGCGTCGCCGACATCACGATCGTCGTGGTCTCCATCTGTGCACCCACCTCCTCTCTGGGGAGGGGTCCCGCCTCTTCGGCAGCACCCCGCGAACAAGGACGTGACCACACTAGGGCGGCCCGTCGAGACGTCACAAGCGAATTACCGCAACTTCGTCCGAGCACTTCTCGCGACGTCCGGATCGTCCTCGTCCGCGACGACCCGCAGCAGCTCCTCGCCGTACTCGCGCAGCCGCGTCGCACCCAGCCCCTGGACGTGCCGCAGGTCCGCGGGCGTGGACGGCATCGCGGCCGCGACGGCCTCCAGGGCGACGTCGGGCAGCACGCGGAACGCCGCGACGCCCCGCTCGTCGGCGACGCGCGCACGCCAGCCGCGCAGCCGCTCGAGGACCTCGGGGTCCGCGACCGCGGTCGTGCGGCGCGCGCCCAGCCGCACGCGGTCGCCGGGCCACAGCCCCGCGAGGAACCGCGAGCGGCTGCGCGTCGAGCGCGACCCCGGCGTGCGCGACGCCGCGTACGAGACCTCGAGGTGCGTGCGCGCCCGGGTCACGCCGACGTACAGCAGCCGCCGCTCCTCGGACACGGCCGCCTCGGTCTGCGCGAGCGAGATCGGCAGCAGGCCGTCGGACAGCCCGGCGAGGAACACCGCGTCCCACTCCAGCCCCTTGGCGGCGTGCAGCGACGCGAGCGTCACGCCGTCGACCGTCGGCGCGAGCTGCGACGCCGCGCGGTCGTCGAGCTCGGCGACCAGGTCGGCCAGCGTCACGTCGCCGCGTGCGGCCACCAGGTCGTCGGCGAGACCCACGAGCGCCTGCATCGCGTCCCACCGCTCCCGTGCGGCCCCGCGCGCGGCCGGCGCCTGCGCGGCCCAGCCGACCGAGGTCAGGATGTCGCGCACGGTCTGCCCGAGGGGCACGTCGGGATCCGCCGACCGGGCCCCGCCGCGCAGCAGCACGAGCGCGTCGCGCACGTCGCGCCGCGAGAAGAACCGCTCGCCGCCGCGCACCTGGTACCCCACGCCCGCGGCCGCGAGCGCCTGCTCGAACGCCTCGGACTGCACGTTGGTCCGGTACAGGACGGCGATCTCGCTGGCCGGCACGCCCGACGCGATGAGGCGCGCGGCGCGCGCGGCGATCCCGGCGGCCTCCGCCTCGTCGTCCTCGTAGGCCGTGAAGCGCACGGGCGGGCCGTCGGGCTGCTGCGCCACGAGGTGCAGCGGCACGGGGTCCGACGGACGCCGGGTCGCGGTGAGCACGCGGTTGGCGAGGTCGACCACCTGGGGCGTCGACCGGTAGTCGCGCACGAGCCGCACGACCCGCGCACCGGGGTGGTGGCGGCCGAACGTCAGCAGGTGGTGCGGCGTCGCGCCCGCGAACGAGTAGATGGTCTGGCTCGGGTCGCCGACCACGCACACGTCGTGGCGCCCGCCGAGCCACTGGTCGAGCAGGTACTGCTGCAGCGGGCTGACGTCCTGGTACTCGTCGACCACGAAGTGCCGGTACTGCGCGCGCACCTCCTCCGCGACCTCGCCGCGCTGCGCGAGCATCGCCGCGAGCAGCAGCAGCACGTCCTCGAAGTCGATGACGCCGCGCTCGGTCTTGACGTCCTCGTACGCCGCCATCAGGCGCGCCACGGCCTGCGCGTCCTGACCCGCGGGCGTCGGCCGCCGCGCCGCCGCGGCCGCCCGCTCGTAGTCCTCCGCGGTGACGAGCGACACCTTGGCCCACTCGACCTCGGCGGACAGGTCGCGCACGGCGACGCGGTCGACGCCCACGCCGACCCGGCGCCCGGCCTCGGCGATCAGCGTGGCCTTCTGCTCGACCAGCCGCGGCGGTGCGCCGCCGACGACCTTGGGCCAGAAGTGCCCGAGCTGGCGCAGCGCCGCCGCGTGGAACGTGCGCGCCTGCACGCCGCTCGCCCCCAGGTCGCGCAGGCGGACGCGCATCTCGCCCGCGGCGCGTGCCGTGAACGTCACGGCCAGCACCGACGCGGGGCGGTAGACGCCCGTGCGCACGCCGTACGCGATGCGGTGCGTGATCGCACGGGTCTTGCCGGTGCCCGCGCCCGCGAGCACGCAGACGGGGCCCGTCAGGGCGGTGGCGACGGCACGCTGCTCGGGATCGAGCGCGTCGAGGAGGGAGTCGGCGGACATCGTCGACCAGTCTCCCAGCACCCGCCGACACCCGGGGCCGCCGACTCCCGGCGCGCGTGCGAGGATCGAGGGACGACGACGCAGCACCGCCGTCGGCACCGTGAGGCACCTGCGAGGAACCATGACGACCAGCACCCCGGCACCCGGCACCGTGACGATGTACTCGACGACGTGGTGCGGGTACTGCCACCGGCTGCGCACGCAGCTCGACTCCGCCGGCATCGCCTACGACGTCGTCGACATCGAGCAGACGCCGGACGCCGCGCAGCTCGTCGAGTCGCTCAACGGCGGCAACCAGACCGTGCCGACCGTCGTGTTCCCCGACGGCTCCGCCGCGACCAACCCGTCGCTCGCCGAGGTCCGCGAGCGCCTCGGCCTCTGACCGTCCCACCGGGCCGAGCCACGGACGTCAGCCGGGCAGCGGGCCGCCGTACCACTGCTCGATCAGCGCGCGAGCGATCGACGCCCCGCCGGGCAGCACCACGTCGCCCGCGTCCACCGCGGCCGCGAGCACGGCGCGCGTGAACCAGCGCGCGTCGGCCATCTCGACGCCGTCGACGCGAACGTCGGTCGTCGTCGCGCGCCCGCGGAACCCGAGCATGAGCGAGGCGGGGAACGGCCACGGCTGGCTGCCTGCGTACTCGACCTCGCCCACGACGACGCCGGTCTCCTCGTGCACCTCGCGGCGCACGGCCTGCTCGGCGGCCTCACCCGCCTCGACGAAGCCCGCGAGCGTCGACCACCGGCCCGCCGGCCACGCCGCCGCGTGGCCCAGCAGCAGGCGGTCGTCGGCGTCGACGACCGCCATGATCACGGCCGGGTCCGTGCGCGGGTAGTGCTCCGAGCCGTCGACGTCGCACACGCGCGACCAGCCCGCCTGCGCGGTGCGCGTCGGCGCGCCGCAGCGCGGGCACCGCGGGTGCCGGTCGTGCCACGCGTCGAGCGCGACCGCGGTCGTGGCGAGACCCGCGTCGTGCGCGTCGAGCAGCGCGCCGACCACGCGCAGCGAGCGCCAGCCCGACCGCGCGACGGGCCCGTCGGGCAGGTGCACGAGCACGTCGGCCGGTTCGCCGCCCGCCGGCAGCGGGTGCGCGTCCGGCAGCCGGACCGCGAGCACGCGCGTGCCGTCGTCCTCGGCGCCGAGCAGCAGCCACGCGTCGTCGGGCTCGGGCGCCGGTGCCGCGCCGGCCGCGCCCTCGCGCCCGGCCGCGAGCAGCGCGGCCGCACCCGCCGGGTCGAGCCAGCGCACGTGCGCGTCGTCGTCGAGCAGCAGCCCGCCGTCACGCACCGCGAGCACGCGCGTGCGCGGGTCGGCGCGCGCGTCGTCGAGCGCGCCGGGCAGCGCACGCAGCTCCGCGGCACGGTCGACGGAAGCGCGTGCGAGGGGCAGGTCGACGAGGGCGGGCGGGGCGGGGGCGGACGGGACGGGGGCCGGGCGGGTCACGTCCGTCACGCTACGCCGCGCACCGCGCGGGACGGGACGGAACGGCACGGCACGGGACGGGACGGGACGGGACCGCACGGTCCGAACGGCGCGGCGGCGCAGGGCCGGACCGGGCGGCACGGCGCAGCACGGGGCCGGGCGGCGCGGCACGGGACCGGACCGGACGGCACGGCGCGCTACGGGGCCGGATGGCACGGGCCCGGACCGGACGGACCGAGCCGGTCCGTCCGGCACCGCGACGCCCCGCCGGGACGACGCGGTCGAGACGGGCGTCCCGGACGAACCGGGCGCCGACACGCGGGGGCGCGCCGCACGGGACACGCCGTACGGCGTCCTACCCTGACGCACGTGACCCGTTCGCCCCTCGCACTCGCGGCCCTCGCGACCGTCGCCCTGCCGGGCCTCGACGCGTACGACGTGCGCCGGCCCCTGCAGCCGGGCACGGACTTCGACGTGGCCGTCGTGATCGACGCGCAGCGGCAGCGGTGGGTCGTGCGCGCGCCGCAGCACGCCGTCGCGGGCGCCGCCCTCGAGGCGGAGGTCGCGCTGCTCGACGCCCTCGGGCCGTTCGCCGACGACGGCCGGCTGCCCTTCGCGGTGCCCCGCCCGGCGGGGTTCGCGCACCTGCCCGAGGGCGGGCGCGCGTGCGTCCACCGCGAGGTGCCGGGCCGTCCGCTGCGGCTCGAGAGCCTGCGCCCCGGCCCGGGTCTCGCGGCCGCGGTGGGGCGTGCGCTCGCCTCCGTCCACGAGCTGCCGACGTCGGTCGTCGAGAACGCGGGCCTGCCCGTGTACGACGCCGCGGGCTACCGCGAGCGCCGCCAGGCGGAGGTCGACGAGGCCGCCCGCACGGGGCTCGTGCCCGCGTCGCTGCTGCGCCGGTGGGAGCAGATGCTCGAGGACGTCGCGATGTGGCGGTTCCGGCCGACGGTCGTGCACGGGGACCTGTCGAGCGACCACGTGCTCGTGCAGGACGGCGCGGTCGCGGGCGTGCTCGACTGGGGCTCGGCCATGGTCGCCGACCCGGCGGACGACCTGTCGTGGCTGCTCGTCGCGGCCCCGCAGGACGCGGTCGACGCGATCCTCGAGGCGTACCTGCTGCGTCGCACCGAGCTGACCGACCCGCACCTGGCCGACCGCGCGCTGCTGGCCGGCGAGCTCGCGCTCGCGCGGTGGCTGCTGCACGGCGTGCGCACGCACCAGCAGGACGTCGTCGACGA
Source organism: Cellulomonas iranensis NBRC 101100 = JCM 18110 (assembly GCF_001552375.1). Classification (GTDB taxonomy): domain Bacteria; phylum Actinomycetota; class Actinomycetes; order Actinomycetales; family Cellulomonadaceae; genus Cellulomonas; species Cellulomonas iranensis. The sequence goes on from NZ_BCRB01000044.1 coordinate 31,017, forward strand.
CGCCGTGCAGATGCTGCACGACCTCGACGAGCACACGCGCGCGGAGGAGACCGCGGCCGCCCACTGACCCTCGCCCGGCCGACGACCGTCCGACGGTCGGCCCGGACCGACGCCCGGACCGTCAGCGACGACGCGGACCGCGCTCGGGGCACGCCGTCGGCGCGGCCGCGCGCATCCGGCC
>NZ_BCRB01000045.1 GCF_001552375.1 Cellulomonas iranensis NBRC 101100 = JCM 18110
GGCGGGCGCGGCGGGGGGCTGCGTGCGCACGGTCTGCGCCGCTGCCTCCGCCCGCGCGCGACGCTCGGCGTCGAGCGCGTCCTGCCGGGCGCGCTCGACCTCGGCGCTCGTCTGGCGGGCCGCGGCGAGGGCCGAGATGAGCCCGTCGCGCTCGGCCTGGCCGGCGGCGAACGACGACGTGGCCTCGTCCTGGGTGCGCTCGGCCTCGTCGAGCGCGGTCTGCGCGGCGGCGGCGGCGGTGTCGGCCTCGGTCGCGGCGGTGGCGGCGCGACGCTCCATGGTCGACGCGACGAGCAGCGCCGCCTGGTACTCCTGGACGGCCTCGTCCGCCTTGGTGGTGGCCTGGGTGAGCGACGTCGTGCGCCGCGCGACGTCCTGGAAGCCGTCGGCGGACAGCGCGGCCTCGATGAGGTCGGCCGAGCCGCCCGTGCGCGAGAGGTGGCGCGCGAGCGCGACGAGCCGCTGCCGCGCCTGCTCGGCCTGCTCGGCGGCCTCGGTCGACCGGTCGGCGGCGTCGCGGGCCCGGGTCTTGGCGGCGTCCGCGTCGGCGACGGCCTGGGTGTACGCCTCCCCCGCGCTCTGGACGGCGACCTCGGCGGCCTCGGCGGCGGACGCCAGCTCGGCGAGGCGCACCTCCATCTGCGCGACCGAGCGCTGCGCCTGGCCGACCGCGGCGCGCGCGTCGCGCACGTCGTCGTCCGACGGCACGGCGGCGGCGGGCGACGCGACGAGGCCGAGCGTCAGCAGGCCCACGGGCAGCAGGGCGAGGCGTCCGCGCGCGCGGGCGCCGAGGGGTCGACGAGCGGCGCGGTGGCACGCGACGTCGACCGTCGCGGCGCGGGCGGCGGGGGTCTCGGCGGTGGGGTCCGGGTGGTGCACGCTCGCGACGCTACCCGGAGGATTCCCACAAGAGAACACCTGTCACACGCGTCCCAGAAGTCACATCGTTGTGGTTCGGGAGCAACCGGACAGACCTCGTCCGCCGACCGGGTGACGGGGCCGGCGCGGGGCCGGGAGAGCCCGCCGGGCAGCCACGCGAGCGCACGTGGACGTCTCTGATGATGAGACGGCCGTGTCGAAGTGCGGGACGGGGGACGTACTCTCGGCGGCATGATCCGTCGAATGTGTCGCTGACCAGCGCACGTTCGGCATGCCTGCGGCCGGTCGTCCCGACGTCGGGACCCGCCCGCACCCGCCGGCCGCGACCCGGCACGTGCGCACCCCCTGACCCCCCGCGGGGCGGGCGTCGGCGCGCGCTCCTCGGGTGACCCACCCCCACCGTCCCCCGGCACCACCCCTGAGGAGCACACCGTGAGCAACGAGAGCTGGAGCTTCGAGACCCGCCAGATCCACGCGGGCCAGACCCCCGACCCCGTCACCGGGGCGCGCGCGCTGCCGATCTACCAGACGACGTCGTTCGTCTTCGACTCCGCGCAGCAGGCGGCCGACCGGTTCGCGCTCAAGGAGCTCGGGCCGATCTACACGCGCATCAACAACCCGACCCAGGAGGTCGTCGAGAACCGCATCGCGGACCTCGAGGGCGGCGTCGGCGCGCTGCTCGTCGCGTCCGGCCAGGCCGCCGAGACCCTCGCGATCCTCAACGTCGCCGAGGCCGGCGACCACGTCGTCGCCTCCCCCAGCCTCTACGGCGGCACGTACAACCTGCTGCACCACACGCTGCCGCGGCTCGGCATCGAGACGACGTTCGTCACCGACCCGCACGACGCGCAGGCGTGGCGCGACGCGATCCGGCCCAACACCAAGCTGTTCTTCGCCGAGACGATCCCGAACCCGCGCGCCGACGTGCTCGACATCGAGCTCGTCGCGGGCGTCGCGCACGAGCACGGCGTGCCGCTGGTCGTCGACAACACCGTCGCGACGCCGTACCTCGTGAACCCGCTGCGGTGGGGCGCCGACGTCGTCGTGCACTCCGCCACCAAGTACCTCGGCGGGCACGGCTCGGCGATCGGCGGCGTGATCGTCGACGGCGGCACGTTCGACTACGCGCAGCACCCCGAGCGGTTCGGCAACTACAACACGCCCGACCCGTCGTACAACGGCCTGGTGTTCGCGCGCGACCTGGGCGTCGGCGGCGCGTTCGGCGTGAACCTGTCGTTCATCCTCAAGGCGCGCGTGCAGCTGCTGCGCGACCTGGGCGCCGCGATCAGCCCGTTCAACGCGTTCCTCATCGCGCAGGGCATCGAGACGCTGTCCCTGCGCGTCGAGCGGCACGTCGCCAACGCGCAGCGGGTCGCCGAGTGGCTCGAGGCGCGTGACGAGGTCCGGCACGTGCACTACGCCGGGCTGCCGTCGAGCCCGTGGCACGCGAACGCGCAGAAGTACGCGCCGCGCGGCGCGGGCGCGGTGCTCGCGTTCGAGATCGACGGCGGCGCGGAGGCCGGGCAGGCGTTCGTGTCGGCGCTCGAGCTGCACTCGAACGTCGCGAACATCGGCGACGTGCGCTCGCTCGTCATCCACCCCGCGTCGACCACGCACAGCCAGCTCACCCCCGAGGAGCAGGCGCTGTCCGGCGTGACGCCGGGCCTCGTGCGGCTCGCGGTCGGCATCGAGCACGTCGACGACATCCTCGCCGACCTCGAGGCCGGCTTCCGGGCGGCCAAGGGCGCCGGGGCCTGAGACCCTGACGACCGCGCCACCCACCCCGCACGAGAGGCACGCCGCACCATGACCCACCCCGACCCCCGCACCCCCGCACCGGACCACGCGCCCGCCCGGCGCGCGATGCCCGGCGCGTTCCCGGGTGCGGGGGCGGGCGGTGCCGACGTGCCCGACCCGCTCGCGGGCCGACGGACCCGTCGCGGTGCGACGCTCGGCAGCCGGCGCCCGCTGCCCGAGCGCCCGCCCGTGCCCGCGAGCGCCGCGTGGCGCGACGGCGACGAGCCCGGCCGGCGGCAGTTCGCCGACCTCGGTCCGCTCAAGCTCGAGTCGGGCGGCCGGCTGCCGGCGGTGCGGCTCGCGTACGAGACGTGGGGCGAGCTCGACGAGGACGGCGGCAACGCGGTGCTCGTGCTGCACGCCCTCACGGGCGACTCGCACGTCACCGGCGAGGCCGGCCCCGGCCACCCGACGGCGGGCTGGTGGCAGTCGATGGTCGGGCCCGGCGCGCCCATCGACACCGACCGGTACTTCGTCGTGGCGCCCAACGTGCTCGGCGGGTGCCAGGGCTCGACCGGCCCGGCGTCGACCGCGCCCGACGGCGAGCCCTGGGGCAGCCGGTTCCCGCTGCTGACGGTGCGCGACCAGGTCGCCGCCGAGCTGCGGCTCGCCGACCTGCTGGGCGTCGACACGTGGGCCCTCGTGATCGGCGCGTCGATGGGGGGGCAGCGCGTGCTCGAGTGGGCCGCGACCGCGCCCGAGCGGGTCGACGCGATCGTCGCCATCGCGACGTGCGCGCAGACCACGGGCGACCAGATCGCGAGCTTCCACACGCAGCTCGCGGCCGTCGCCGCGGACCCGCGCTACCGCGACGGCGACTACTACGACGCGCCCGACGGCGAGGGCCCGCACGTGGGCCTGGGCATCGCGCGGCAGATCGCGCACCAGACGTACCGTTCGGCGCGCGAGCTCGACGAGCGGTTCGGGCGCATCCCGCAGGGCGCCGAGGACCCGCTCGAGGGCGGCCGGTTCGCGGTGCAGTCCTACCTCGACCACCACGGCGACAAGCTCGCGCGGCGGTTCGACGCCAACACGTACGTCACGCTGACGCGCACGATGATCACGCACGACCTGGGCCGCGACCGCGGCGGCGTCGAGGCGGCGCTCGCGCACGTCACGGCGCGTGCGCTGGTCGTCGCGGTGGACTCCGACCGGTTGTTCACGCCCGCGCAGTCCGAGCGGGTCGCCGCCGGGATCCCCGGCGCGGGGCCCGTGCGGTACGTCCGCTCGGACTACGGCCACGACGGCTTCCTCATCGAGGAGGACCAGGTGGGTCGGCTCGTCGCCGACTTCCTGCGCACGTCCGACCAGCCGCGCTGACCCGGCGCGCCGTCCGCGGCCGTCCGCGCGGCGGCCGCCGCTCGCGTCGCCCCACCGAACGCGGACCTCGGCCGGTCCGGCGAGCCCATGAACGGCAGGACCCCGCGCTCGGGGCCTCACGACGGGACCCGGGTGGGTCGGGGGCAGTGGGTCGGGGTCGGGGTCGGGGGCGGTGGGTCGGGGCTCAGCTCCCCAGGCTCGCTCCCATCTCCATGACGACGTCCGACAGCGGCGCGGTGTCGTAGGCCGCCTCGTCGGCGAGCAGCACGAGCAGCACGACCCACGGGCCCGGTGCCGCCGACCGCGCGGGCGTGCACGTGAGCGAGCGCCGGAAGCCGCGGTCGTGCACGCGCACGGTCAGCAGCACGCGGCCCGCGTCGTCGACCCAGCGCCCGCCGCGTCGCCACAGGCTCGACGGCCGGTAGTGCACCACGGTGTCCCCGACGCGCCCCCGGCGGCGCCGCCGCCAGAACGTGCGCGCGAGCCACGCGATCTCGGTGCCGGACGCGTCGGTCACGCGCACCTCGCGGTGGGCCGACGTGCGGACGACCCACGGGCCGTCGGACGTCTCGACGACGTGCCGACCACGCTCGGCGCGCCCGGTCGCGACCAGGCCCGCGTCGCAGCGGATCTCGGGCGGGCCGTGCCGCACGAACCGCGGCACGGTACGGAGCTGCTCGCCGGGCCGCCCGACCTGCACGAGCGGCACCAGCACGACGTCGGTCGGCACGGGGGCATCCTCCCACCGCCGCCTCGTCGGCGGCACCCACGACCCGACCGACGGCCCCGCCGACCGGGACCCCCGGAGGCGGCCCGGGACACCGCCGAACGCGGGGTTCGGCCGCTCCTGGCGCCTCGGAGGCGGCCGAACCCCGCGCTCGACGACAGTGGTGGGACGCGGGCGGGAGGGGCGAGGCCGGCGGCGCGGGTGGGGCGGCGGCGCGGGCGGGGGAAAGCCGTCGCCGTCGGCGGGGACGGGCGCCTAGGGTCGCGGCCGACCGAGCAGGTCCGCGGCGCACCCGCCGGCGGCCCTCCCAGCACCCACCGCCCCGGGGAGTCCCGTGTTCTCGACCGCCGTCACCGACCACTGGCTCGCGGGCCTGGCACCGGCCGACCTGCCGACCACGCCGGGGACGTACCGCGTCGTCGTCGACGCCGACCTGCCCGCGGCGCGGCGCCTCTCGGTGCTGGACCTCGCGGGGACCGGCGGCGTGGTCCGCGCGACGCCCGAGGTGGCCGCCGCGCTGGGGCTCGTCGACGGCGCCACGGTCGAGGCCGCCGCGCTGAGCTCGGCACGGACCTCGGCCGGGATCGCGCTCAACGGGGCCGACCACGTGTTCCACCTCCCCGCGGCCGCGCTGGCGGCGCTGACGACGCCGGCCCCCGGCGACGACGTCCGGGTCCTCACCGCCGCCGACGCCGACGCGTTCGCGGCCTTCGCCGCGGCGGCCCCCGGGGACGACCTCGACGAGGCGTACGTCGAGCTCGACCACTGGCTCGTCGTCGGCGCGTTCGTCGCGGGCGCCGACGGGCCGCGGCTCGTGACCGCCGCGAGCGCCTACCCGTGGGCGGGCACGACGCTCGCCGACACCGGTGTGCTCACCCTCCCGGAGCACCGCGGCAGGGGTCTGGGACGTCGCACGGTCCGCGCGCTCGCGGCGCACGCGCACGCGCGCGGTCACGAGCCGCTGTACCGCTGCCAGCTCGACAACGCGGCGTCCGTCGCGCTCGCGCGGGCAGCGGGGTTCGTGCCGTTCGCGACGTGGGACGTCGTGCGCCCCGACGACGACTGACCCGCGGCCGAGGCCCCGGGCGTCCGCCCGTGGTCGCCGGCACGCGGACGTCCCGGCGCCGGCGACGCGCACCGCGCCGCTCGTCCGGCGGACGGCGTGGCCGGTCGCCGCGTCGCACGGCACGATGGGGCGCATGCCCGCCGACGTCCAGACCGCCGCGACCACCCTGCGGACCCAGTGGGACCGCCTGCACGGGTGGGTCGAGCACATGGCGGACCCGCGCCTGGGCCGCGAGCCGTCGGTGCTGGACGGGTGGAGCGTCGTCGAGCTGTGGGCGCACCTGGGCCGCGCGATGGACGCGCTGGCCGTGTGCACGCCGCTGCCCGAGGGCACGGTGCCGCTGTCGCTCGGCGAGTACCTCGGCACGTACGCCGGGCGCGCGGAGGACGTCGCGGAGACGACCCGCGCGCTGGCGGTGCAGCACGCCGCCGACCCCGTCGGGTACGTCACGGCGTCCGCCGCGGCGGCGTTCGCGACCCTCGACGCGCTGCTCCCCGGCGACCCGGTGGTGCAGGCCCGCCGCGGGCCCGTGCGGCTGTCGACCATGACGGCGTCCCGCGTCGTCGAGCTGGTCGTGCACGGCGACGACCTGCACCGCTCGGTCCGGCGCGTGCGCGGCGCCGACGCGGCACCCGACCCCGTCGACCCCGGTGCGCTCGCGCTCGTCGCGGACGAGCTGCTCGCGATCGTGCGGGCGCGCGGCGGCTGGGACCTCGAGGTCGCCGACGCGCGACGCTGGGTGCGGCTCGCGGCGGGTCGCGCGCCGTACGACGTCGACGAGCTCGCGCTCGCGCTGCAGCCGCGGTGGACGTCGGAGGCCGTGCCGGACCTGGGGCGCATGCTGCCGCTGCTGTGACGCGGCGGACGTCGCGCGACGCCCGCGACGCGGCGGTCGCGCACGTCACACCTCACCCACCCCCGAGGTCCCGCCGGCCTCACGCCGGCGGCGGGCTACCGTGAGGCATGCTCTCCGCGCGCGTCGTGTCCTTCTCCCCCGCCGACCCGCTGGCCGGGCTCGAGGTCGGCGACGCCCCGTCGCCGACGCCGCCCGACGGCTGGACGACGGTCGACGTGCGCGCGTCGTCGCTCAACCACCACGACCTGTGGTCGCTGCGCGGCGTGGGCCTGCGGGCCGAGCAGCTGCCGATGGTGCTGGGCACCGACGCCGCGGGCGTCACCGAGGACGGACGCGAGGTCGTCGTGCACGCGGTGGTCGGCGGACCCGACGGGCGCGGCGTCCCCGCCGACGAGCCGCGCACGCTGCTGTCCGAGCGCTACCCCGGCACGCTCGCCGAGCAGGTGGCGGTGCCCGCGTGGAACGTCGTCGACAAGCCCGCGGAGCTGACCTGGGTCGAGGCGGCGTGCGTGCCGACCGCGTACCTCACGGCGTACCGGATGCTGTTCCGCTCGGGCGCCGCGCAGCCCGGGCAGCGCGTGCTCGTGCAGGGCGCGGGCGGCGGGGTCGCGGTGGCGGCCGTGCAGCTCGGCGCCGCGGCAGGCCTCGAGGTCGTCGTCACGGGGCGGGACGCGGGCAAGCGCGAGCGCGCGCTCGCGCTGGGCGCCGCGCAGGCCGTCGAGCCGGGCACGCGCGTCGGGCGCGTCGACGTCGTGATCGAGACCGTCGGCAAGGCCACGTGGGAGCACTCGGTGCGCTCGGTGCGCCCCGGCGGCCGGATCGTCGTCGCGGGGCTGACCTCGGGCGACCCGGAGCCCGCGTCGCTCACGAAGGTGTTCTTCCAGGAGATCAGCATCGTGGGCGCGACCATGGGCACGCGCGACGAGCTCGCGCAGGTGCTCGCGTTCCTCGCCCGCACGGGCGTGCGACCCGTCGTCGACTCGACGTTCCCGCTCGCGCGCGCGGCCGACGCGCTCGCGCGGCTGCACGCGGGCTCCCACGTCGGCAAGATCGTCCTCGAGATGTGACATGACGTCCGAGCCGAGCACCGATGCCGCCGCCCAGGCCGCGGCGCAGACCCCGACGGCCGCACCCGAGCGCCCCGCGCCGCCGGACACGCCTGCCTGGGACGGCTCGACGCTCACGACGGACTGGTCGCCCGACGCGCTCGGCGAGGGGTTCCAGGCGCGCCGCCTCGACCTCGCCGACGACGACGAGGGCGAGGTCACCGCGACGCTCGTGCGCTACGCGCCCGACCCGGCGCTGCGGCCCGCGCGCGCCGTGCTGTACGTGCACGGCTGGTCGGACTACTTCTTCCAGACGCCGCTCGCGCGCTACTGGCACGCGCAGGGTGCCGCGTTCTACGCGCTCGACCTGCGCAAGTACGGGCGTTCGCTGCGCGACCACCAGACCCCGGGGTACGTCGACGACCTGCGCACGTACGACGAGGACATCGGCGCCGCGCTCGACGTCGTGCGTGCCGAGCTCGGGCCGGTCGCGCGCATCATGCTCATGGGCCACTCGACCGGCGGCCTCGTGCTGAGCCTGTGGGTAGCCCAGCACCCCGGGGTCGTGAGCGGGCTCGTGCTGAACTCGCCGTGGCTCGAGCTGCAGGGCTCGTCGCTCGCGCGGCACCTGTCGGCGCCCGCGATCAGCCGCCTCGCGCGGTTCAGCCCCAAGACCGCGCTGCCCAACATCGACCCCGGGTACTACGCGCGCACGATCGACGCGGCCACGGGCGGCGACTGGACGTTCGACGCGCGGTGGCGCCCGACGCCGTCGTTCCCCGTGCGGGCCGGCTGGCTCAGCGCCGTCCTGGTGGGGCACGCGACCGTCGCGCGCGGGCTGCGGATCGACGTGCCCGTGTTCACCGCGCTGTCCGACCGCACGCTCATCAGCCCGCGCTGGAGCGACGAGATGCGCTCGGCCGACGTCGTGCTCGACACCGACGCGATCGCGCACCGCGCCATGCAGCTGGGGCCCGTGATGACGCTCGTGCGCGTCGCGGGCGGCATGCACGACCTCACGCTGTCGGCGCGGCCCGCGCGCGAGCGCTTCTACGCCGAGCTCACGCGGTGGCTCGCCGCGTACGGCTGGGGCTGACGACGCCATCGCGGACCGCCGCGCGGCCGCGGGGTCACAGCGTGCCCGCGGCCTCCGCGAGCGTCGGGCCGCCGTCGCCCAGGCGCCACGCGCGCCAGCCGTCCGCGCCGTCGACGCCCGAGACGGCCGTCGCGGCGTCGTCGGGGTCCTGCAGGACCGTGCCGTCGGGCAGCTCGATCATGCCGTCGGGGCGCAGCACGGCCGTGAACCGCTGCCCGCGGCGCTCGCGCGCCCACACGAGGGTCGTGACCGCGCGGCGCCGCTTGGCGAGCATCGCGAGCTCGGGGAAGGGCCAGTCGGGGCGCGCGGGGCGCTGCGCGCCGACCCCGGACGCCGCCGTCCCGCGCGCGTCCGGCCCGCCGGGCGTCGTCGTGCCGGTCGTCGTGCCGGCCGGCGCGACGTGCGCGGCGGCGTCCGTGCCACGCGACGGGGTCGCGACACCCGCGTCCGCACCGGCGTCGACGGGCGGCGGCGCGTCGACCACGGGAGGCGCCAGTGCGTCGGCACGGCGTGCGGTCGCACCCTCGAGCGCGGCGGCGCGCAGACCGGCGACGGGCGTGAGCGTCGGGGGCCCCTCGAGCGTCGACGTCGCCGCGTCCCGCGGCCACTCGTCGAGGTCGGGCCGGGCCTCGTCGCCCGGCCGCTCCGCGGTGGGGCCGGCGGTGCGGAACGGGAGCGGGGTCGGCTCGGTGACGGTGCCACGACGCCCGATCGGCGTCGGCGCGGGCGGCTCGACGGACGGGGGCGGCGTCACGGCGCGCAGCTCACCGGTCGGCAGCGAGCGGCCGCGCGTCGCGGGCGACCCGGGACCCCGCTCGGGCTCGTAGCCCACGCCCCGCGCGCCGGCCTCGCTCGAGCGCACGAGCCGCAGCGCGGTCGGCTCGACGGACCGGCGCACGCCCTCGTGCAGCGCGAGCGGCGACACCTCGAGCAGCCGACGCTCGTCGCCGCGCACGACCCCGACCTGGAGCACGTCGACCTGGTGCGCACCCGCGCGCAGGAACCCGAGCGTGTCCACGGCCTCGGCCGCGACCTCGGAGCACAGCAGCAGCAGCCGCACGCCGCCGGGTGCCCGGCCCGCGCCCGCACCGAACGGCACCTGCTCGCGGAACGCCGCGAACTCGACCGCGAACCGGCCCGGGTCGGCGTGGTAGGCGCGGGACAGGTCGGTCGTCGTCATGCGCGCCGCGGCACCGCCGTGGCGCAGCGCCGCGACCAGCGCGTCGTCGTCGAGCACCTGCGCGACCTCGACGACCACGGGCCGCCCGGCCGCGTCGAGCGCGAGCAGCTCGGGCAGGTCGGCGCGCTCGGACGTGCCGCGCGCCCGCACGACGAACAGGGGCTCGCCGGCGATCGCGGCGAGGTGGTGCGTGAGCAGTGCGGTGACCTCCTGCGCGAACGACCCCGCCAGGGGCTGCATCGGCTGGACGAGGCGCGGACGTCCGTCGTCGAGCTCGAAGATGGGCATGTCGCGGCCGGGCCTTCCTCGCACAGCAGGGGCGGGTGGGACGGCGGCACGCCCGCCCGCGCGGGGTGCGGTCGTCGCACGGACAGGGTCCCACATCTCGGGCGGTCAGCGGCAGGGGTCGGACGGGCGACGCGCGCCACTCGCGGGGTGCGCGACGCGGACCGGGGCACCACCGACGAGGTGGACGCACCGCTCCGCGAGGGGCAGGGTGGGCGCATGCTCGTCGCCTTCTCCGTCGCCCCGCTCGGTGCGGGCGAGTCCGTGTCCCAGGCCGTCGCCGACGCCGTCCGCATCGTCCGCGAGTCGGGGCTGCCGAACCGCACCGACGCGATGTTCACGACGCTCGAGGGCGAGTGGGACGAGGTGATGGACGTCGTGCGCCGCGCCACCGAGGCCGTCGGCGCGCACGGCCACCGCGTCTCGCTCGTGCTCAAGGCCGACATCCGCCCCGGTCACACCGGTGAGCTGGACGCCAAGGTGCAGCGGGTCGAGGCGCTGCTCGCGGACTGACGCGCGCGGCGGCCGGCCGGGGGCCCTCCACCCCCGGCCGGTCGCCGCGCGCGGGTCTCAGCGGCTGCTCAGCGGTCGCCGGCTCCGCGGTGGCGTCGCAGCACGACCCCCACCACCACGGCGACGACGCCGACCGCGACCGCGCCGATGCCGGACGTGACCGCGACGCCGTGCGCGAACGCGTCCTGCGCCGCGACCAGCAGCGGGCCGCCGACCGCGTCGGGCAGGTCCTTCGCGAGCGCGACGGCGCCGCCGAGGGTCTGACCCGCCGCGGCGGACTGCTCGGCCGTCAGGCCCGCGGGCAGCGTGAGGTCCGCGCGGTAGGTGGCGGCGAGCACCGACCCGAGCACCGCGACGCCGAGCGACGCACCGAGCTCGTACGACGTCTCCGAGATGCCCGACGCGGCACCCGCGCGCTCGGGCGGCACCGACGCGAGGATCGCGTCGTTGGTGAGCGTCTCGGCGAGCCCCACACCCGCGCCGACCAGCGCGAACGTCGCGACGACGACGCCCGTGCGGTGGTCGGCGCCCAGCAGCGTGCCGAGCGCGTAGCCGCCGGCGGCCAGCAGCATGCCGACGGGCACGAGCGCCCACAGCGGGAACGACCGCGCGAGCCGCACCGCCACGAGGCCCGCGACGATCGACGCGACGGCGCCGGGCAGCAGCGACAGCCCGGCCTCGACGGGGTCGAGGCCCACGACGAGCTGCAGGTGCTGCGACAGGAACAGCACGAGGCCGGCCAGCGCGAACGACGCGGTGAAGTTGGCGCCGACGGACGCCGAGAACACGGGCCGCCCGAACAGGCCGACGTCGAGCAGCGGCGACGCGAGCGTGCGCTGCCGCCGCACGAACACCACGGCCATCGCGAGCCCGACGACCAGCGCGGCGACACCCAGCGCGTCGACGCCCGCCGACGCGAGGTGCTTGATGCCGTAGACGAGCGGCAGCATCGCGACGACCGACAGCACGACGCTGGCCGGGTCGAGGCGCCCCGAGCCGGGGTTGCGCGACTCGGGCAGCACGAGCGGCGCCGCGACGAGCAGCACGAGCACGACGGGCACGTTGAGCAGGAAGATCGAGCCCCACGAGAAGTGCTGCAGCAGCCAGCCGCCGACGATCGGGCCGAGCACCGACCCGCCGGAGAACCCGGCGGCCCAGATCGCGATGGCGAGGCGCCGCTGGTCGTCGTCGAGGAAGACGTTGCGCAGCAGCGACAGCGTCGAGGGCATGAGGGTCGCGCCGAACAGCCCCAGCAGGGCCCGGGCGGCGACGAGGTGCGTCGCGTCGGTCGAGAACGCCGCGAGCAGGCTGACGACGCCGAACCCGGTGGCGCCGATCATCAGCAGGCGGCGGCGTCCCACCCGGTCGCCGAGGGTGCCCATGGTGACCAGCAGGCCCGCGAGCATGAGCGGGTAGATGTCGACGATCCACAGCAGCTGCTGCGCGGTCGGTGCGAGCGCGACCGAGATCTGCGGCAGCGCGAACGACAGGACCGTGTTGTCGATGGACACGACGAGCACGGGCAGCATGAGGACCGCGAGCGCGAGCCACTGCCGCAGGCCGGCGCGCGGCGGCACGGGGGTGGCAGGGTCGGTCGCCGGGTCGATCGCCGCGCGAGCACGGTCGTCGACGGCGGTCACGGGTGCGTCCGTCGCGCTCGTGGTGGAGCGGCGGTCGGGGGTCGGGGTCGCGTGCGTGGGCACGATGACGTCCTTTCACAGCTCCGCGCTCACCGGGCGGGTCCGGGGGTCGGGCACGCGGGCCGGGTCCACTCCCCGGACCGGGTCGCCGGGCTCGTCGCCCGACGACGGCTACACCGTCCAGCCGGTACAGTAGCCGACCGTCCGGACGGTGCACAAGAGGACCTCCGTCGCTAGGCTCGACGCCCATGGCCCCCACCCGCGACCGCATCCTCGACGCGCTGCAGGACGTGCTGCTCGAGGACGGCCCCGGCGGCGCCACGCTCGACGCGGTCGCCGAGCGCGCGGGCGTCTCCAAGGGCGGGCTGCTCTACCACTTCCGCAGCAAGGACGACCTCTTCGAGGGTCTGCTCGACCGGCTCGACGCGGGCGGCGCCGCGGCGGACGCGCAGTGCCCGCCCGACCCCGACGGCGCGGCCCGCTGGTTCCTCGACGGCTCGCAGACCGCCGACGGCCCCGAGGAGCGCACGCTGCTCGCGGCGCTGCGCCTGCTCGGCACCTACCCGCCCGCGAGCGACCGCATGGCCCGCTACCTCGACGACTGGGCCGCGGGCCTGCGCCGGGCGATCGGCGACCCCGTGACCGCGCGGCTCGTGCAGCTCGTGGGCGACGGCCTCTTCCTGCACGCGCTGCTGGGCAGCGGCGACGCCCCCCTCGACGCACGCGTCAAGGACGCGGTCCGCGCCCTGCTCGACCGGGCCTGACCCGCGCGCGCACCGCCGAGCGCGGTACTCCGCGGCCGAGCGCGGTACTCGTCTCCGGCGCGCTCGGTGGCGAGCTACCGCACTCGGCGGAGCGCGCCTCGGCGGTTCGCGGCTCAGTCCGTGGCGGCGGGCGACGGCGACGCGGTCGGCAGGTGGGACGCCAGCAGCTCGGCCAGGTGCACGCCCTGCACGCCCGCGAGCTGGTCGGCCTGCGTGCGGCACGAGTACCCGTCCGCCAGGTAGACGTCGCCCGGTGCAGCGGCACGCAGCGCGGGCAGCAGCGCGTTCTCGGCCACCGCGACCGACACGTCGTAGTGCCCCTTCTCCATGCCGAAGTTGCCCGCGAGCCCGCAGCACCCGGCGAGCGTCGAGAACTGCGCGCCCGCGTCGGTGAGCAGGCGACGGTCCGCGGTCCACGTCATGACCGAGTAGTGGTGGCAGTGCGGCTGCACGACCGCCGTGACGTCCGACAGGTCGGGCACCTGCCACCGGTCCCCCGGGCCGATCGGCGCGGGCGCGGTCAGCAGCTCGGCGAGCGTGCGGGTCGCGCGGGAGACCGCCGTCGCCCGCGGGTCGTCGGGCAGCAGGTCGACCAGGTCGCTGCGCAGCACGGCCGTGCACGACGGCTCGAGCCCGACGATCGGGATGCCGTTGACCGCGAACGGCCCGAGCACCTCGAGCAGGTGCTCGAGCTGGTGGCGCGCGCCGTCGAGCTGGCCGGTGCTGATCCACGTGAGGCCGCAGCACGCGTCGTGGTCGGGCACCAGCACGTCGTAGCCGGCGTCGCGCAGCACCGCGACGGCCGCGTGCGCGACCGACGGCGCGAGCGTGTCGCTGAACGAGTCGGTCCACAGCAGCACGGGCGGACGCGGCGCACCGTGCTCGGCACGAGCCCCGCCCGTCGCGTCGTCGGCCGCCGCCGCACCCCCGGCGCCCGCGGCCTCGACCGGCAGCGCGACGCTCTCGGCGTCGCGACGCCCGACCACGCGCACGTCGCCCGCGCGCCGCCCCGCCTGCCGCGCCCACGCGCGGAACGGCACGGGCGCGAACTGCACCATCTTCCGACGGGTGTCCATGCCGCCCAGCCTGAGCACGAGCTTCGCGACGGGACGCACGCCCAGCACCGCGTTGGCGAGCGCCGCGAGCCCCGGCACACCCGTGACGAGGCGTGCCCACCGCGGCAGCCAGCCCAGCGCGTAGTGGTTCACGGGACGCAGCCGGCCCTGGTACGTGCGGTGCAGGACCTCGGCCTTGTACTGCGCCATGTCGACGCCCGCGGGGCAGTCCGACGAGCACGCCTTGCAGCTCAGGCACAGGTCGAGCGACTCGTGCACCTCGGCGGAGGACCACCCGCGCGACACGAGCGACCCGTTGGCCATCTCCTGCAGCACGCGCGCGCGGCCCCGCGTCGAGTCCTTCTCGTCCTTCGTCGCGAGGTACGAGGGGCACATGAACCCGCCCGCCGCGTGGTTGTCGGCGCGGCACTTGCCGACGCCGACGCACCGGTGCACGGCCGTCGTCAGGTCGCCGCCGTCGTGCGCGAACGAGAACCCCGACGCGGCGGGCAGCGCACGGGCCGCGGGCCGGCGCAGGTCGGCGTCGAGCGGGCGCGGCCGCACCAGGACGCCCGGGTTGAGCAGGTCGCGCGGGTCGAACAGGTCCTTCACGGCGCCGAACAGGTCGATCGCGCGCTGCGAGTACATGACGGGCAGCAGCTCGGAGCGCGCACGCCCGTCGCCGTGCTCGCCCGAGAGCGAGCCGCCGTGCGTGGCGACGAGCGTCGCGGCGTCCTCCATGAACGCGCGCAGCGGCCCGCCCGAGCGCTCCATGGGCATGTCGATGCGCAGGTGCACGCACCCGTCGCCGAAGTGCCCGTAGGCGAGCCCGTCGACGCGGTGGTCGGCCATGAGCGCCTCGAGCTCGCGCAGGTACGCGCCGAGCCGCTCGGGCGGCACGGCCGAGTCCTCGAACCCGGGCCAGGCCTGGGCCCCCGACGGCGTGCGGCCGCCCAGCCCCGCGCCGTCCTCGCGGATGCGCCACATGGCCGCGGCCTCGGGACCGGGCGGGAAGATGCCGACGGCGTCGGTGCCGGCGTCGGCCGCGAGCGCGCGCGCCGTGGCCATCGCCTCGTCGAGGGTCGCGCCCCCGACCTCGCACATCATCCAGCCGGCACCGGGCGGCAGGTCGGGCACGGCGGACGCGCCCTTGACGCGCCGCACGACGTCGACGAGCCGCGAGTCCATGCCCTCGATCGCGAGCGGTGCGTGCGCGAGCAGCGCGGGCACCGCGTCGGCGGCCGTCGGCATGTCGGGGTAGCCGAGGACGACGAGCACGGGCGCCGACGGCACGGGCACGAGGTTCACGGTCGCGCCGAGCAGCGTGACGAGCGTGCCCTCGGTGCCGACGAGCATCTTGGCGAGGTCGGTGCCGTGCTCGGGCGCGAGGTGCTCGAGCGAGTACCCGGACACCTGGCGGCGGAACCGGCCGAGCTCGGTGCGGATCACGTCGAGGTGGGCGCGCACGAGCCCGTCGAGCCCGGGGACGACGTCGAGCGACCCGGCACCGGCACGTGCCGTGAAGCGCCGGCCGGTGCCGTCGACGACGTCGAGGTCGACGACGTTGTCGGCCGTGCGCCCGTAGGCGACGGCCCGCGGGCCGCACGCGTTGTTGCCGATCATGCCGCCGAGCGTCGCGCGGGCCTGCGTCGACGGGTCCGGCCCGAACCGCAGCCCGTGCGGTGCGGCGGCCTTCTGCAGGTGCGCCATGACCACGCCGGGCTCGATGCGCGCGGTGCGCGCCTCGGAGTCGATCTCGAGGACGCGGTTCACGTGCCGCGAGAAGTCGAGGACGATCCCGGTGCCCACGGCGTTGCCCGCGACCGACGTGCCGCCGCCGCGCGACGTGAGCGGCGTGCCGGTCTCGCGCGCGACCTGCAGCGCGGCCTCGACGTCGTCGGTGTCCCGGGGGAACACCACGACCTGCGGCACGACGCGGTAGTTGGACGCGTCGGTCGAGTACTCGGCGCGCCGGCGGGAGGAGTCGTCGACGCTCCCGCGGACGGCGTCGCGCAGCGCGTGCACGACGTCCCGGACGGGGGGCGTTCCGGTCGTCACAGCCACGCCCGGCAGTGTCCCACCCCCCACCTAGGACCCGACACCTCCGTCCACGCGCTGTCCGGCACGAGCACCGTCAGCGGGTCAGCGGGCAGCCCGCGCACGACACGGGGCGCTGCCCGCGGGGCGGGCACGTGGGGCACGCGGCGCGCCCCAGCGCGGACGACGACGTCTGGACGAGCCCCACGCGCGCCGCGTGGTCGAGCACGGTCTCGACCAGCCCGACGTCGACGCCGAGCTCGCGCGCGACGGTCGCCGGGCCGGCACCCCGACCCGCCGCCGCGACCACGTCGGCGAGCAGGCTCACAGCAGCGCCCCGACCCGGAACACCGCGACCGCCAGCAGCCACGCGACCGCGAGCTGCGCGCCCACGCAGCCGAGGGTCCAGCGCGCGCCGAACAGCCGCCACTGCTCGGCGACGGTCGCCAGGCACGGCGTGTACGCGAGCACGAAGACCATGAACGCCGCCGCGGCCGCGGCCGCGTGCCCGCCCGACGACTCCTCGAACGTCGCGCGCAGCCGGTCGCCCAGGTCCCCCGCGGCGGCGGGGTCGTCGGGCTCGTCGACCGCGTACGCCTGCGCGAGCGCGCCGACCGCGACCTCCTTCGCGACGAAGCCCGTGACGAGCGCGGCCGACGCGTGCCAGTCGCCGAACCCGGCGGGCGCCAGCACGGGGGCCACGGCCTCGGCCGCGCGCCCGTACAGCGAGTCGGCCACCGGCACGTCGCCGACGGCGTGGCCGCCGACCACCGGCACCGCGAGCGCGACCCACACGAGCGTGAGCGTCACGACGACGACCTGCCCCGCCTTGGTGAGGAACGACAGCACGCGCGTCCACGTGGACAGCGCGAGCGCCCGCAGCCGCGGCCGCTGGTAGGCGGGCAGCGCGAGCACGAGCGGCTCGCGGCGCAGGTCGCGGAAGAGCGTGACGCGCAGCAGCAGCCCGCCCAGCACGACGAGCGCGACGCTCGCGACGTACATGAGGAAGATCGCGGTGCCGGCGTGCCCGGGGAAGAAGATCGAGGACAGCAGCACGTACACCGTGAGGCGCGCGGGGCACGACGTCCACGGCACGAGCAGCCCCACCATGAGCCGCTGGCGCGCGTGCGGCAGCGTGCGGGTCGCGGCCAGCGCGGGCAGGTTGCAGCCGAACCCGACGACGAACGGCAGCATCGCGCGCCCGTCGAGGCCGATGGCACGCATCGCGCGGTCGGCGACGAACGCGGCCCGCGCGAGGTACCCGCAGTCCTCGAGCACCGCGACGGCCACGAACATGAGCGCCATGAGCGGCACGAACGCCGCGACGGTGCCGACGCCCGCGAGCACGCCGTCGACCAGCAGGCCCGTGAGCCACGCGGGCGCGTGGACCGTGTCGAGCCCGGTCGTCACGCCGTCCGCGAGCGTGCCGGTGACGAACCCGTCGACCGCGTCCATGAGCGGTGCGGCGGCCGCGGTCGCGAGCTGGAACAGCAGCCACATGACCGCGAGCAGCACCGGGATCCCCGCGACCGGGTGCAGCAGGACGCGGTCGAGGCGGTCGGACCACGTGCGCACGCCCGCGGGGGCCACGCCGCCGACCGCGCGCACGAGGTCGTCGACCCACGCGAACAGCGCCTCGACCTCGTCGGGCGCGGGGTCGACGGGCACGGGGTCGACGGGCACGGGGTCGACGGTCCCGGGCAGGCGCACGCGCCCGGCGTCGGCGTCGGCGTCGGCGTCGGCGTCGCGCAGCGTCGCGAGCACGACGTCCGCGAGCGCGTCCGTGCCGCGCCCGCTGCGGGGGTGCACCGCGACGACCGGCACGCCCAACCGGTCGGCCAGCGCGTCGACGTCCACGTCGACCCCGCGGGAGCGGGCGACGTCGACCATCGTCAGCCCCACGACGACGCGCAGCCCGAGGCGCGCGACCTGGCCCAGCAGGTACAGCGAGCGCGCGAGCGCCCCGGCCTCGACCAGCACGACCGCGAGGTCGGGGCGTCCGAGCGCCGCGCCGCCCGCGACGACGTCGGCCGTCACCTGCTCGTCGGGCGTGCGCGCGACCAGCGAGTACGCGCCCGGCAGGTCGACGAGGCGGACCTCGCCGCGGGCTGCGGCGCCGCCCGGCCGCCACGTGCCGCTCTGCAGCTCGACCGTGGTGCCGGGCGCGTTGACCACGCGTTGGCGCGCGCCGGTGAGCGCGTTGAACAGCGTGGACTTGCCGACGTTCGGGTTGCCGACGAGCACGACGAGCGGCGCGTCGAGCGTCGTCGTGGCCGCACCCGGGGACGCGTCGTGGCAGCTCACGACGTCGCCCCCGCCGGGGAGGGGGAGGCGGGGGCGACGTCGACGGGACCCGGGTCGACCGCGATGCGCGCGGCGGTGCGGGCGTCGACGGCGAACCGGTCGGCCCCCACGGCGACGAAGAGCCCGCCGAACGCGGCGCGGTGCGTGACGCGCACGTCGCCGCCCGGCCGCAGGCCGAGCTCGCGCAGCCGCACGCGTGCGCCGTCCTCGAGGTCGACGGCCACGACGCGGGCGGCCGTGCCCGGCGGCAGCGTGCTCAGGTCCACGTCGCGAACGTAGACCTGAGGCAAGCCTCACCTCACGGGACCCAGGTCCCGTCCGACGCGCGCGAGGGCGGCCCGGCGCACGGCCGGACCGCCCTCGTGCGGGACGCGGTCAGGACTCGAGCGCGGCGTCCAGCGTGATCTCGACGCCCGTGAGCGCCTTCGACACCGGGCAGCCGGCCTTGGCCTTCTCGGCCGCCGCGCGGAAGCCGTCGGCGTCCAGGCCCTCGACCTCGCCGCGCACCGTCAGCGCGATGCCCGTGAGACGGAACCCGCCCGCCGGGTCCGGGCCGAGGCTCACGTCGGCGGTGACCTCGAGCGCGACGGGCGTGCCGCCGGCCTCGGCGACGTCGGCCGACAGCTGCATCGCGAAGCACGACGAGTGCGCCGCCGCGATGAGCTCCTCGGGGCTCGTCGTGCCGCCGGCCTCGTCGGCCGCGCGCTTCGGGAACGACACGTCGTACGTGCCGACCTTCGAGCTCGTGAGCTCGACCTGGCCGCCGCCGTCCTGCAGCGTGCCGTTCCAGGCGGTGCGTGCGGTGCGCGTGGGCATGTCCACTCCTCGTGCGTCGGGTGCCGGGCGCGGGCAGCGCCCCGTCCGAGCCTAGGTGCTGCGCGGCGGACCCACCCGGCCACGGCGCGACGGCTCAGCGCGCGCGCTCGAGGTGCGCCGCGACCACGTGCGACGGCGCACCGGCCGCCCGCAGCGCCCACGCCGCGCGCGCGTGCAGCGCACGGCGCCGCTCGGCGCTCAGCCCCGCGTAGAGCGCGGTGCGGACGAGGTCGTGGCGGAACACCAGCCGGTCGCCGCGCGCGTGCACCACGCCCGCGGCGAGCGCGTGCCGCAGCGTGCGCCAGCAGTCGGCGACGGGCTCGTCGGCCAGGGCCGCGAGGTCCCCGACGACGAACGACGCCCCGAGCACCGACGCGGTGCCGAGCAGGTCGAGCACGTCCGCACCGAGGTAGGCGACGTGCGCCCGCCCGACGTCGTCGAGCTCGTCGAGCCACGCGGAGCCGACCGTCTCGACGGCGCCGCGCGAGCGCTCGAGCACGCCGCACGCCTGCGCGGTGCGCAGCACGTCGACGACGAGCCGCGGGTTGCCCCCGGTGGTCGCGAGCACGCCGCGCAGCGCGGGGCCGACGGCGCCGTGCAGCAGGTGCTGCGCGAGCTCGACGGTGGCGGCCGGCGCGAGCGGCACGAGCTCGAGGTACCGGGCCCCGGCGCGGGTCCACGCGGCGACCACCGCGTCGAGCTCGACGCGGTGCGGCACGCCCCGCAGCGTCATGACGGTGAGCGCGTGCGGCAGCGGGCCCTCGCCCGCGAGCGCGGCGAGGAGCCTCAGCGAGCACGCGTCCGCCAGGTGCAGGTCCTCGAGCACGAGGACCCACGGACCCTGCTCGCCGCGGTGGCGCAGCAGCGCCGCGAACAGCTCGTCGGCGCGCGCGTACCGGGCCGGGGCGTCGGCGCGGTCGGCGGGCAGCACGTCGAGCAGCGCGCCGAGCTCGGCGACGACCGGCCCGCGGGCCTCGCGGTGCGCGGCGGGCGCGAGCAGCACGTCCGCCAGCAACGCGTAGGGCGCCGCGCCCGGGCCCGCGCCGCGACCCGCGCACACGCCGACGCCCAGCAGCGCGGCCGAGCCCTGCAGGGCCTCGACGAGCCGCGTGCGGCCGACGCCGGCCTCGCCCTCGATGAGCACGGTCGCGCCGCCGCCCGCCGACACCGAGGACAGCAGGTCGTCGAGGTCGTCGAGCTCGGCGCCGCGCCCGACCAGCGGCCGCACGGGTGACGTCGGCTCCGTCATGGAGCCGATCGTAGGACTCAGCCGGTGTACTCCCAGTGCCACGGCTCGGGCTTGCTGCCCGTGGCGCGCGCCCACTCGGGGAGCGTCCACTGGTACGTCGGCGCGTTCTCGCGCATCCACTGGTGCTGCGCGGTGCCGAAGCTCTGCACGCTGCCGCCGAGGTCGACCGCGACGCCGAGGCCGTGGTTCGACGTGCCGGGCGTCGCGCACAGCGAGCCCTTGTTGGCGCGGCACGCGACCTGGGCGGCGTAGGACCGGTACGAGTCGGAGACCGTGAGGTGCGTGCCGAACTGCGCGAAGAACGCGGCGTCGAGCGCGTCGAGCGACTCGGCGGCGTCGCACCGCAGCAGCGCGTTCTTGTCGAACCCGACGCCGCACAGGGCCGAGCTCGGGACCTTCCCGTTCGCGTAGCCCTGGAGCGACGCCTTCCACGCGGCGCGCTGCGCCTCCTGCTCGGCGGCGACGCGCGCGGCCTCGGCGGCGGCCGCCTCGGCGGCGGCGGCCTCGGCCCGCTTCTGCTCGGTGGTGGTCCGCACGACCTCGGCGGCCTGCTTGACGCGGTCGAGCGCGGTGCGCAGGGGCGTCGTCGCGGGGTCCGACGTGTCCGGGAGGGTGGCGTCGGCGATCGGGTCGCCGGTGGCGCCCGCGGACGGCTCGGCGGTGGGGGTGGCGGGCGCGGTCGCGTCGGGCGCGGGCGCCGCGGGGTCGGACGCGTCGGCGGGCGCCGCGTCCGACGTCGCGGTGGAGGTCGGGTCCGAGCTCGGGGCGGGGGCCGCGGCGGCGTCGGGGGCGGCCGCGTCGTCGGCCGTGGCGTCGGGCGTGGCGGTGGCGTCGGGGCTCGCGGCGGGCGCGCCGTCCTGCTCGGCGGACGTGCGCTCGGCGTCGCGCGAGACGTTCGGCGTGCGGTCGACGACGTCGGCGGGCACGTCGACGTCGTCCATGGCGGCCCGCAGCTGCTCGGTCGCCGCGTCGAGCTCGGCCAGCACCTCGGTCGGGACCGCGGCCTGCTCGGCGTCGGCGCGCACGAGCGAGACCTGCTCGACGACGCCCTGGGCGGCCTGCACGGCCTGCGCCCGCAGCTCGTCGGTGCGCTGGTCCTGGGCGTCCGTGGCGTCCGTGGTCGCGGCGCGCACGAGGGCGGCGACGTCGTCGACCACGGTCGGCTCCTGGGCGCCGGCGGTCGCGACGACGGCGCCCATGCTCATCACGAGCCCGAGCGCGACACCACCCTGGGCGACTCGCTGGGGCACGCGCGTGGTGCGGGGCGTGCGGGGGGCGGCGTCAGGTCGCGGAGCGACATGCCTGCCGCCGCCCGACCGACGCCGACGGCTCGGCAATCTGTCACTCACGCGAAACACGTTAAGTGAGTCGGACGCCCGTCCATCCGTCTTGAGCCGCTGAGCGAGCGAAGATCGTGTGCACATCCTGTTACCGGACCGTCACACGATCGCGCGCCGTCCCCGACTACCCTGGCTGCCGTGACGACGGACGACGCCCGCCCCCCGGCGCGCGCCGTGGACCCCGCGGGCGACGGCAACGGCCTCGACGACCTCTACGACATCGCACGTCTCGCACGCCGGCTCGACGTCGAGCACGCGACGATCCGCGTCTGGCTCTCGCGCAAGGTGCCGTGGCTCCCGCCGCCCGACGGCCGCCTCAACGGCGGCGCCGTCTGGCGTGCCACGACCCTGGAGGGCATCGAGCAGCGCCGGTTCCGCCGCCGCCCCGGCCGCAAGCCGCGCTTCACGGTCGCCCCCGCGGCGGCCGACGTGCCGCGGACCGGGTCGATCCCGGTGGTGACCGCACGCACGGGCGCGATCCCGGTCGTCCCGCCCCGCACGGGCGCCATCCCCGTCGTGACCGCACGCACCGGCGCGATCCCGGTCGTCCCGCCCCGCACGGGCGCGATCCCCGTCGTGACCGCGCACACGGGCGCCGTCCCCGTCGTCACCCCGCACACCGGCGCCATCCCCGTCGTCCCGCCCGGCACCCCCCGGACGTCGCGGCGCGGCCCGCTGCCGACCCCGCCGCACGGCACCGAGGCCCTCTCCTCGCGCTGACACCGCCCGCCCGCGGGAGTCCCGTCGAGCCGGTCGGCGCGTGCGACCGACGACGACCCCGCGATCGGTCGTCGTCACGTCGCCCGAGGCGCGACGGATCACGGCGTCACCGACCGCACGGCCGCGTCGGCGCCCACCCGGCGGCCGGCGGGACCGTCGACCCCGGACGCGCGTCCTGGACGCGGCACGGGTTCCGCCGTGGAGCCTTCGCGAAGACGGCGAAGCGGACGAAGAAGAAGTTGTGGAGAAGGGGTGACGAAAACCCCTACCGGTCAGTACCGTGCACAGGGTGCCCGGGGGCTGTGACCGCAGCCAACCTCGGGTATGACGTCCGGGGGGGCCGTCTGCGGCCTGCCGTGACGTCGTCGTGCCCCCGACGTCCGACCCCCGGGATGGATCCCATGCCACGTCGCCTGCTCGCCGGCCTGACCGCCGCGTCCGTCGTCCTCACCAGCGCCCTGCTCGGCTCGTCGGGCGCGAGCGCAGCACCACCACCGGACGACCTGTCCGGCCTCCTCGTCGCGGGCGACGTCCCGGTCACGAAGGTCGAGGGCGTCGGCGACGCGCTCGCCGAGGCGAGCGGGACCGTCACGGCGTTCGTCGAGCTGGACACCCCGTCGGGCGTCGAGGTCGCCGCCGACGGCGGCAGCCCCGCGCAGGTCCGCGAGGCCGCCGCGGCGACCGAGGCCGCCGCCGCGGACGTCGTGCCGGCCGAGGCGTCGAGCGCGAGCGCACGAACCGCCGCCGCGCAGCCGCAGCGCCTCGCGACCGTCACGAACCTCGTCTCGGGCGCGCTCGTGCTGGGCGACGCCGACCAGCTGCGCACGCTCGCCGACGACCCGAACGTCCGGTCCGTGCGCCTCGTCGCCGAGCGCACGCTCGACAACGCCGCGCAGGTGGAGTTCACCAAGGCCCTCGCGACGTGGCAGAGCACGGGTGTGCTCGGCACCGACATCACGGTCGGCGTCATCGACACCGGCATCGACTACACGCACGCCGCCTTCGGCGGCCCGGGCACCGTCGAGGCCTACGAGGCCGCGTACGGCGAGGACGGCACGGGCCCGGTGCCCGCCGGCGCGTTCGACCCCGACAAGTTCCTCGGCGGCTACGACTTCGCGGGGACGAACTACAACGCGGACGGCACCGACCCCGCGCAGCTCGTCCCCGTGCCCGACGAGAACCCCATCGACGTCCACGGCCACGGCACGCACGTCGCCGGCACGGCCGCGGGCTACGGCGTGACGCCCGACGGCACGACGTTCGACGGCGACTACTCGGCGCTCGAGTCCGTCCTCGACTGGCCCGTCGGCCCGGGCACCGCGCCGATGGCCAAGCTGTACGCGCTCAAGGTGTTCGGCGACGTCGCGGGCTCCACGAGCCTGTCGTCGCTCGCGCTCGACTGGGCGGCCGACCCCAACGGCGACGGGTCGTTCGACGACCGCATCGACGTGCTGAACCTGTCGCTCGGCGCCGCCGGCGCACCGGCCGACGACCCCGAGTCGCTGCAGGTCTCCGAGCTCACCGCGCTCGGCACGACCGTCGTGCTGTCGGCCGGCAACGAGGGCGACATCGAGGACGTCGGCGGCTCGCCCGGCAACGGCTTCGCGGGCCTCACCGTCGCGTGGTCGGTGGGCAAGGACCTCGCGTTCGACGCGACCGAGGTGACCGAGGCGTCCGACCCGGCGCTCGTCGGCCGGCACGCCGGTCAGAACTCGGTCAACTACAGCGGCCCCGACGTCACCGCACCGGTCGCCTACGTCGGCGCGACGTTCGACGGCTGCACCGCCTTCACGCCCGAGCAGGCCGCGACCGTCGCGGGCAAGATCGCCTACCTGTGGTGGGACGACGACGACGCGACCCGCGCGTGCGGCTCCGGCGTGCGCTTCAACAACGCCGAGGCCGCCGGTGCGGTCGGCGTGCTCCTGCCCACCGAGCTCGCGGTGTTCTCCGCCGGCATCGGCGGCAACGCGACGATCCCCGGCTTCCAGCTCACGGCCGCCTCGACCGACGCGCTGCTCCCCGAGATCGAGGCGGGCACGCTCGTCACGACGATGGGCCCGTCGCTCGCGCTGAGCACGCGCCAGGACGTCGCGCCCGACACGCTGTCGACGTCGTCGTCGCGTGGCGTGCACGGCTCGCTCGGCTGGGGCAAGCCCGACGTGGCGGCACCCGGTCAGCAGATCGTGTCCGCGAACGTCGGCTCCGGCAACGGCGGCGCCAGCAGCAACGGCACGTCGATGGCCTCGCCGCACGTCGCGGGCATCGCGGCGCTCGTCCGCGAGGCGCACCCGGGCTGGTCGGCCGCGCAGATCAAGGCGGCGATCGTCAACACCGCGACGCACGACGTCGCGACCGAGCCCGGCGGCGACGTCTTCTTCGGCCCGCCGCGCGTCGGCTCGGGCCGCGTCGACACGCTCGCCGCGGTCACCAACGACACGCTCGTCTACAACGCCGAGCGCCCTCAGCAGACCTCGGTCAGCTTCGGCCTGGTCCCGCTCGCCGACAAGACGGTGACGATCCGCAAGGCCGTCACGGTGCAGAACCTCGGCTCCACGGCGCGCACCTACGCCACGAAGGTCACGTCGAGCACGACGTCCGGCGGAGCGACCATCACGGCCGCGCCGGCGAGCCTGCGGGTGCCCGCCGGCGGCACGGGCGTCGTCACGCTGACGTTCACGGCCGACCCGGCCACCGTGCAGCGCGAGATCGACCCGACCATGCAGGCCGAGCAGATCGAGGGCCTGCCGCGCGAGTTCGTCTCGCAGGTCTCCGGCCGGCTCGTGCTGACGTCCGGCGGCAAGGAGTGGCGCCTGCCCGTGCAGGGCACGCCGCGCCCGACGTCCGACCTCGAGGCCGCGCCGCTCGCGTTCCCCGACCCGTCGGCCGCCACCGCCGAGCTCGCGTTCAGCGGGCGCGACGTGCAGTCCCTCGGCTGGTACGGCCTGGCCACGCCGCTCGTGCACGCGGCCGACTCGCCGCGGCTCGAGGAGCTGCCGCCGGGCGCCGAGACCTCGGCCTCGACGATCAAGGCGGGCGACATCCGCCACGTCGGGTGGGCGTCCACCGCACCCGCGCTCGCGGCCGACGGCGGCGACCCCGCCGAGGGCTACCTCGGCGTCGGCATCGCGACCGACGGGGACTGGGCGGCCCTGGGCCACGCGCTCAAGCCGTACGTGCTCGTCGACACCGACGGCGACGGCGAGCCCGACGTCACGACGGTCGTCGCCAAGCTCGACGAGACCGACTACACGGTCGTGCAGACCTACGACTACGACACCAACGAGCTGATCGCCGGGCCCGAGCTGCTGTACCCCTTCGCGGGGAACATCGAGATGGGCGCGTTCGACAACAGCACGGTCGTCGTCCCGGTGCCGCTCGCCGCGCTCGGCGTCGAGCCCGGCACGCCGGTCGGCGTGTGGGCGCAGATGCGCAGCACCTACGCCTTCCCCGCCGACGGGATCGTCGACGAGGTCGGGCCGTTCACGGTCGACCCGTACGACCCGCCGCTGTGGTTCGGCTCGAACATCGGCGCCGACTTCGTGTCGCAGACGTTCGACGGCGCCACGGTCGAGGTCCACGGCGGGACGGACGCGGGCGACCAAGAGGTCCTCGTGCTGCACCACTCCAACGGCACGGGCGACCGCGCGCAGGTCGTCGACGTGACGGTCCCCGAGGCCGTCGCGACGACCACGACGCTCGACGTCGAGTCGTCCGGCACGGCCGGCGGGGAGACGGTGCTGCGGGCGGCGGTCACGCCGTCGGAGGCCACCGGGACGTTCACGTTCTACGACGGCGAGGTCGAGCTCGGCACCGCCGCCGTGACGGACGGCGCCGGGGAGCTCACGACGTCGACGCTCAACGCCGGGGCGCACGCGCTGAAGGTCCGGTACACGCCCGACTCGCCGCTGTGGACGGCGTCCGAGTCGGCGGTGACCGAGGTCGACCTCGCACCCTCGGCCTCGACGACCGCGCTGCGCGTCGACCCCACGCTCGCGCGCTACGGCAAGCCCGTGACCGCCACGGTCACGGTCACCGGCGCGAGCTGGGCGCCGTCGGGCACCGTCACCGTGCGCGAGGCCGGGAAGGTGCTCGCGTCGGGCGAGCTCACGGTCGACGGCCTCACCGGCACGGCCACGATCGAGCTGCCGCGGGACCTGGCGACGGGCACGCACCGGCTCACCGCGGTGTTCGACGGCACGGCGGACGTCGCACGCTCCGAGGGCCAGTCCCAGGTGCGCGTCGTGCCGGGCACGTCGACCGCGACGCTCGAGACCGCGTCCTGGACCGTCCCGCGGGGCAGCACGCCCACCGTGACGGTGCGCGTCGGCGGCGGGGACGGCGCACCGGCCGCGGCCGGGCGCGTGACGGTCCTGCTGGGGCTGCGCCCCGTCGGGACCTACACCCTGACGGACGGTGCCGCGACGGTGACCCTGCCGGCGCTGCGGTCGACGTCGGTCGTCACGGCGCTCTACCTCGGTGACGGCAACTACCTGCCGACCGTGACCGCCAAGGTGATCAGCGCCCGCTGACCACCCCCCGCGACGAGCGGGTGTCGCCCGGCGTCCGTCCGGGCGACACCCGCTCGCGTGCGTCAAGACCTCTCGTGCCCGAGCCGATGCGTGGCGTATGGCACTGGACCGACGGACGCCGCGAGGGAGCGGCCCCGTGCTGCCCGCACCGCACGGACCCGCCGACGCACCCCTCGCCGACGGGGACCCGGCAGCCGTGGCGGACGGCCGCACGCCGGGCGAGGGCGAGCTGCGACGCGTCGTCGAGCACCTCGAGGACGTGCCGGACGAGGACGGCGACGCCGCCCGCCCGGTCACCGACGAGGAGGCGGCGACGCCCGGCGACGCACCGGACGGTCCGCCCGGCCACGGGGCCGACGCCACCGCCGTCGGCCCCGTGGCCGCCGCGCTGTCGGACACGCGGCACACGATCGACGCGCTGAACCCCGCCGAGCTGCTGTTCCTCGCGCAGCAGCGGGCGCTGGTCGCGGGCCTGTGCGACGACCCCACCGACGCCGGGACGGTCGGCGCCCTGTTCGACCGCGTGCGCCGGCAGTGGGCCCTCGCCGAGGACCGGCCCGACCCTCGCTCGCTCGCCGACGCGTTCGGGGTCGCGCTGGGCGACCTCGTACGCGCCCAGGCGCCCACGCTCGACTGGGCCGTCTGCTCCGACCGGTACGGCACCGAGATCGTGCTCGCGCAGCGCGTGCCCGAGGTGCTCGTGTACCCGATCGCCGCGGTCGCCCAGTACTGGGATTCGGCCGCCGAGGGCTGGTTCGTGCGCCACCTCGCGGACGTCGTGCACGGCGTCGCACCCCGCGAGGACGCACCGGACCACGAGCGCACGGCGCCGTGACGACCGGCGTCCGGGGTGCGCCCACGCAGGTCGGACGTCGGGGCGCGCGCCGACGCGGCGGTCCGTCCGGTGTGTCCGGCTCACGCGCCGGTCGCCGTGTGCGGATAATCGTCCCGTGACGACGTTCGACGACCGCGACCTCTTCGACCACGTCGAGGAGGACGACCACGACCCGCACCCGGCGCACGGCCGCCGTGTGGGCGTGGTGCTCGCGGTCGCGGCGGCGCTCGTGGTCGCCGGGGTCGCGTGGCTCCTGCTCGCGCGCCCGCAGGTCGTCACCGCGCAGGCCAACGGCATGACCGTCGAGCTGCTGGAGCGCGCGCAGCAGCCGACCGACGCGGTCGACCCGGCCGTCGCGCAGGAGGCCGGTGTCGACCCCGAGACCACCCGGTTCGCGGTGCGGACCGCCGCGGGGCAGCACTTCGCGGCGCTGCGCTGGGACGGCGCGCTGTGCCTCGTGGTCGTCCCGGACGGCGACCAGGCGCGGACGTCCTGCACGTCGCCCAAGCCCGGTGCGGTGACGACCGCCACGGCGGAGGACGGCTCGAGCGTGCGCCTCGGCGCGGACGGCGCCGCGCCGCCGTCGGGCGGCGACTGGCAGGCCGCCGGCGCGAACGTGTGGGTCCTGCCCGCACCGCCGGCCGACCCCGCGGCGCCCGCGGAGGGCTGACCGCCGCGGGGCGGTGCCGCGGGTCGTCGCCGGCCGGCGTCCGCTCAGCGCGGGTCGTGCGCGTCGGCGAGCGCGTCGACCACGCGTCGCACGCTCGACGCGACGCCCCAGCGCTGCGCGAGCTCGACGAGCGCGTCGGGGTCCGCCGGTGCGACGGGCAGGCGGTCGTCGGCGTCCGCGACGGGTGCGTCCGGGGCGACCGTGACGACCCGCGGCGCGACCGCGAGGTAGTCGGCGGCGTCGGTCAGCCGGGTGCGCTGCGTGGCCGTCAGCCCGCGGTC
Source organism: Cellulomonas iranensis NBRC 101100 = JCM 18110 (assembly GCF_001552375.1). Classification (GTDB taxonomy): domain Bacteria; phylum Actinomycetota; class Actinomycetes; order Actinomycetales; family Cellulomonadaceae; genus Cellulomonas; species Cellulomonas iranensis. Next base: position 29,006 of record NZ_BCRB01000045.1, read on the forward strand.
GCCGGCGTCGCGGGCCGCGAGCACGTCGGCGAGCGTGCCGTAGCGGCGCAGCAGGGCCGCCGCGGTCTTCTCGCCGATCCCCGGCACGCCCGGCAGTCCGTCGCTCGGGTCGCCGCGCAGCACCGCCATCTCCGCGTAGGCGCGCCCCGTGGGCACGCCGTACCGCTCCTCGAGCACGCCCTGGTCGACGACCAGCAGGTCCTTCACGCCCTTGACCGGGTACAGCACGCGGACCGGCATGGCGTCGTCGACGAGCTGGAAGAGGTCCCGGTCCCCGGTGACGACGTCCACCGCGGACCGCTCGCCCGCCGGGCGGGCGGCCTCGCGCGCGACGAGCGTCCCGATGACGTCGTCGGCCTCGTAGCCCGCGGCCCCCAGGCGCGGGACCCCGAGCGCGGCCAGCAGGTCGACGATCACGGGCACCTGCGCCGTCAGCGCGTCGGGCACGTCCTCGACGCCCGTCGTCCCCGGCACCTCCCGCGCGACCCGGTGCGCCTTGTACGACGGCACCGCCTCGACACGGAACGCGGGCCGCCAGTCCTCGTCCCAGCATGCGACGAGCCGCGTCGGGCGACGCTCCGCGACGAGCCGCGCGACCGTCTCGAGAAACCCCCGCACGGCGTTGACGGGCGTCCCGTCGGGGGCGCGCACCGAGTCGGGCACGCCGAAGAACGCACGGAAGTACAGCGACGCGGAGTCGAGCAGCAGCAGACGTCCGGCGGGACCGGGGGTGGCAGCCATGGGGGCACGCTACCCACCCCGGGAGCCGGGCACCCGCGGACGCCGGGCACGACGGCGGGGCCGGACGGCGCCCCTCCAGCGCCGCCCGGCCCCACCGTGTCCACGGGCCCCTCAGCCCGCGTGCCACCCGGGCCGCGGCCCGGGACGTCCGTCAGCCCGCGCTCAGGTCGAGCTGGTCCTCCGCGACCGCGACGACGCTCCACGTGCCGCCGTCGGCGTCGCTCAGCTCCCAGGCCGGGACGAGCAGGCTCGCGCCGTCGGGCGTGGTGAGGAGCGTGACGCCGAGGCGCGCGGCGGTGAGGGTCACGTGCTGCACGGGCCACGGGACCGCGGCCCCGGCGGCCGGGACGGGCGGCACGGTCGGCTCGTCGGGCTCGGGCGCGACCTGCGGCACCGCCGGCTCGGCGGTGTCGTCGGTCATGCGCGCCGCGAGCGGCACGACCCCGCCGTACGACGCACCGAAGCGCGGGTCGTTGAGCCGCTCGACCGCCGCGGCGGCGCTGATGACGTCGTACGTCCCGAGCTCGACGAGCGGCGCGAGCGGACCCGAGACGGCCTGCACGCCCTTCCCCGCGAGCTGCACCGACCACACGACCCCGGTCTGCGTGCCGTCGACGACCTGCGCGGCCGTGACCGCCACCAGCCCGGCCACGCCCGTGTCGTCGGTGACCGTGACCTCGGCGTCGCCGAGGTCGACGCCCAGACGCGTCAGCAGGTCGCGCGCGGCCGACTCGGCGGCGGCGCCGCGCGGCGTCGTCGTCGGGTCGCACACGCTCGGGTCGGCGGGCGCGACCTCGTCGGGCTGCACCGGTGCGATCCCGACCCCGGGCTCGATCGTCGCCCCGTCGTCGGCACCGTCGGGCACCGGCGCCGGCTCGATCGACGGCGCGTCACCGGGCTCGGCGGCCGCGCACACCGACGGGTCCCACGCGCGGTCGTAGAACCACATGCCGGCCTGCCCGTCGACGCCGAGCGACACGGTCGGTCCCGAGCCGTCGTTCGGCCCGACGACCCACTGACCCCACTCCTGCCGGGGCTCACCGGTCACGCCGAGCACCTCGGCGACGCGCGCCGCGGTCGCACGCGTCGCGGCGCCCGTCGCGTCGAACGCCCACGCGCGGCCGGTGCCTGCGTCGCCCGTCACGCCGTCGGCGGTGAAGACCGTGCGCCCCCCGAACCAGCCCGGCGCGATGCGGGCGCTGTCCGCGAACGCGCTCGCGCCGGCCGCCTCGAGCGCCCCGCCCGACGCGGACGACGCGCCCTGCAGCGCGATCGGCGGTGCGGCCGGGGCGGGACCGCCGCCCGCGGCGCCGACCGCGTAGCCGCCGCCACCGACCAGGCCGACGGCGACGACGGCCG
>NZ_BCRB01000046.1 GCF_001552375.1 Cellulomonas iranensis NBRC 101100 = JCM 18110
GGTCGCGGCGCGGCGCACCGCGCCCGGCGCGCGCCCGCGCACCGCACCGGCCCCCGCCGCGCCGGCCGCGGGAACACCCGAGCCCGGGGACGTGTTGGTGGTGCTGCGCGAGGCGGCGCAGTCCCGGACCGCGGTCTGGGTGGACCTGGTCGGACCCGACGGCCGGCCCGAGCGCCGTCTGCTGCGTCCGCTGCGCGTCGAGGGCGGCCGGCTGCGCGCGCTCGACCCGCGCCGCGAGGCCGAGCTGACCGTCGCCGTCCACCGCATCGCCGACGCCACGCCCGCGGACCCCACGACCCCGTGAGACCGCCGGACCCCGCCCCACCGGGCCCCGGGTCCCCGGCCCCGCGACCCGACCACAGGAGAGCCGAGTGCCCGACGGACCGCTGATCGTCCAGAGCGACAAGACCCTGCTGCTCGAGGTCGACCACGACCAGGCCGCCGCGTGCCGGCGCGCCATCGCCCCGTTCGCGGAGCTCGAGCGCGCGCCCGAGCACGTGCACACCTACCGCCTGACCGCCCTCGGGCTGTGGAACGCGCGCGCCGCGGGGCACGACGCCGAGCAGGTCGTCGACACGCTGCTCGAGTACAGCCGGTACCCCGTGCCGCACGCGCTGCTCGTCGACGTCGCCGAGACGATGTCGCGCTACGGGCGCCTGCAGCTGGTCCAGCACCCCGTGCACGGGCTCGTGCTGCACGCGCTCGACCCGGCCGTGCTCGCCGAGGTCACGCGCTCCAAGCGCACCGCGGGCCTGCTGGGCGCGCGCGTCGACGACACGGACGTCGTCGTGCACCCCTCGGAGCGCGGGCACCTCAAGCAGGTGCTCGTGAAGCTCGGCTGGCCCGCCGAGGACCTCGCCGGGTACGTCGACGGCGAGGCGCACCCCATCGAGCTCGCGCAGGACGGCTGGTCGCTGCGCCCGTACCAGGAGCAGGCCGTCGAGGGCTTCTGGCACGGCGGCTCGGGCGTGGTGGTGCTGCCGTGCGGCGCCGGCAAGACGCTCGTGGGCGCGGGCGCCATGGCCAAGAGCTCGACGACCACGCTGATCCTCGTGACCAACACGGTCTCGGCGCGGCAGTGGCGCGACGAGCTGGTGAAGCGCACGACGCTCACCGAGGACGAGATCGGCGAGTACTCGGGGACCCGCAAGGAGATCCGGCCCGTCACGATCGCGACCTACCAGGTGCTGACCACCAAGCGGAAGGGCGTGTACTCGCACCTCGAGCTGCTCGACGCACGCGACTGGGGCCTCGTCGTGTACGACGAGGTGCACCTCCTGCCCGCGCCGATCTTCCGCATGACCGCCGACCTGCAGGCGCGCCGGCGCCTCGGGCTGACCGCGACGCTCGTGCGCGAGGACGGCCGCGAGGACGAGGTGTTCTCGCTCATCGGGCCCAAGCGGTTCGACGCGCCGTGGAAGGACATCGAGGCGCAGGGCTACATCGCCCCGGCCGAGTGCGTCGAGGTGCGTCTCACGCTGCCCGACCACGAGCGCATGACGTACGCGACGGCCGAGCCCGAGGAGAAGTACCGCCTCGCGGCGACCGCGTCGGGCAAGAACGGCGTGGTCGACGCGCTGGTCGCCACGCACGCGGGCGAGCAGACCCTCGTGATCGGTCAATACCTCGACCAGCTGCACGAGCTCGCCGAGCACATCGGCGCCGACCTCATCACCGGGGAGACGCCCGTGCGCGAGCGGCAGCGGCTGTTCGACGCGTTCCGCTCGGGCGAGATCACGAAGCTCGTGGTGTCGAAGGTCGCGAACTTCTCGATCGACCTGCCCGAGGCCTCGGTGGCGATCCAGGTGTCGGGGTCGTTCGGCTCGCGGCAGGAGGAGGCGCAGCGCCTGGGCCGGATCATGCGACCCAAGGCCGACGGCAAGACCGCGCACTTCTACACGGTCGTCGCGCGCGACACGGTCGACCAGGACTTCGCGGCGCACCGTCAGCGGTTCCTGGCGGAGCAGGGGTACGCCTACACGATCGTCGACGCGGAGGACCTCGGGGACCTGGGGGTCGCCCGGTGACGGAGGCCGCTCCGCCCGCGCTCCCGGCCGGGTGGCACGCCCACGCGCCCGGGCCCGACGACGTGGCCGACCTGGACGCGCTGCGGGCACGGCACGAGGTCGCCGCGCACGGCGCACGGTCCGCGAGCGCGGACGCGACGCTCGCGGAGGTCGCGGGCGACGGGGCGCCCACGCGCACGCACGTGGTGGTGCGCGACGCCGCCGGCGAGGCGCGCGGCTGGGCGACGGCGCACGACCGCGCCGCCGGGCGCGTCCTGGTGGCGGTCGTGGTCGACCCCGTGCTGGACGACGCGACGGGCGACGCCCTGGCCGCGGAGCTGTTCGCGTGGGCCGAGCGCGCCGGCGTGGCGCTGGCCCGGTCCCGCGGGCTCGCGCGCACGCAGCTCGACAGCGGCGCGTTCGACTCGGACGCGCGGCAGCAGCGGTGGCTCGCCGCCGCGGGCTACGCGCGCGTGCGCACGTGGTGGCAGATGCGCCGCCCCGTCGGCGACGACGACCGGGGGCTGCGACCGACCGGTCCGGGCGTGCGCGTGCGGCGGCTGGAGCGCGGTGCGGACGGGATGCCCGACGCGGGCGATCTCGTCGCGGCGCACGCGCTGCTGGAGGAGGCGTTCGTCGACCACTTCAACCACCACGAGGAGACGTTCGACGAGTTCCTCGCACGGCTGCGGGCCGACCCCGGGCACCGGTGGGACCACTGGTGGCTCGCCGAGCTCGTCGACGGTGCGGAGCCCGAGCCGGTCGGCGTGCTCGTCGCCGCGGAGGTCACCGCCGACGACGGCCGCGCGACGGGCAGCTACGTCGAGTACCTCGGGGTGCGGCAGTCCGCGCGCGGGCGGGGCGTCGCGCGCTCGCTGGTCGACGCGGTCGTGACGGACGCCGCGGAGCGCGGCCGCGGCCACGTCGGGCTCGAGGTGGACGCGGACTCCCCCACGGGCGCGACCGACCTGTACGTGTCCCTGGGCTTCGCGACGCGCTACGTGACGCAGTCCTGGCACCGGTACGTCGACGCGGACTGACACCCCGGCCCGCCCGGGCCCGACGCGCGCCCGGGCGGGCCGGGGCGGAGGCACGAGGTGCACCGCGCGACAGGAACCGGGAGAGGGCGGGGCGCGTTGCCACGGGTGCCGGCCTGAGAAAGGATCGTCGCGTGCGTCTGGCTCGTCGTGCCCTCGTCCCCGCCGCTGCCCTGGGGGTGGGGGCGGTGCTCGCGGTCGCCCTGGCCGCCCCCGCGGCGGCGGAGCCGCCGTTCGCGTTCCGGTCGACGGTCGTCGACCGGGCCGGTGCGCTGTCCGACGTGCCACGCGTGCAGGAGGCGGTCGACCGGGTCGGTGAGGACACCCCGTACCGGCTGACGGTCGTGTACGTGGACTCGTTCGACGGGCAGTCCGCCGAGGCGTGGGTGTCGGACGCGGCCGAGCTGTCGGGGCTGGGCTCGAGCGACGCGGTGCTGGCCGTGGCCGTGCAGGACCGCGACTTCACGCTCGCGCCGACGTCGCTCGGGACGATCACGTCGTCGCAGCTCGACCGGGTCGCGGCGGACGTGCGCTCCGAGCTGGGGAGCGACGACTGGGACGGCGCCGCCGTGACCGCCGCGGACGGGATCGTCGACGCGGCGGGCGGCGGGTCGGGCGGCGGTGCGTCGGGCGGCTCGTCGGGCGGCGGCTTCGCCGTCGTCCTGCTGCTGGGCCTCGCGGTCATCGGCGGCGTCCTGCTCTTCAGCGTCCTGCGCCGCCGCCGGCAGCCCGCGGGCGTGCTGCGCGACTCGGCGGGGGCGACACGGGCCGCGGGCGCGGTCGACGAGCTCGCGGGGGTCCCGACGCCCGAGCTCGACCGGCGGTCCGCGTCCGCGCTCGTCGCGCTCGACGACGCGCTGCGCTCGTCGGAGGAGGAGCTGGGCTTCGCGCAGGCGCAGTTCGGCCCCGACAGCACGCGCGACTTCGAGGCCGTGCTCGCGCAGGGCAAGCAGCAGCTCACCGAGGCGTTCCGCCTGCGTCAGACGCTCGACGACGACGTGCCCGACACCGACGAGCAGGTGCGCGCGACGTCCGCGCAGATCCTGCGGCTGTGCGCGCAGGTCGAGCAGCACCTCGACCAGCAGAAGGAGGCGTTCGACCGGCTCCGCGCGATCGAGGCCCGGGTCGACGACGCGCTCGACGCGCACGAGCGCGAGCAGCAGCGGCTGCGCGCCCGGGTCGAGCCGGCGCGCGCCGCCGTGGCGGCCCTCGCGCAGCGGTACTCGCCCGACACGCTCGGCTCGGTCGCGGGGAACCCGGACCAGGCGGACCACCTGCTGGGCGACGTCGACGCCGCGCTCGCTCAGGGCCGCGAGCGGTCCGCGGCCGGCGACAAGGGCGCCGCGGTGGGCTTCGCGCGCGCGGCTGAGGAGGCCCTCGGCCAGGCCGCGCGCCTGCTCGACGCGGTGGACTCGGCCGGGGCCGACCTCGCGGTGGCGAACACCCGGCTGGACGCCGGCATCGCGTCGATCACGTCCGACCTGGCCGACGCGGCCCGGCTCGCGGCGGGCGACCCGGCGGTCGCGCCGCACGTCGCCGAGGCACGGGCCGCGCTCGAGGAGGCCGGTGCGGCGCGGCAGGGCACGGGCGACCCGCTCGCGGCGCTGCGACGCCTGACCGCGGCCGAGGCCGCGATCGACGCGGCGCTCGCACCGCGCCGCGACGCCGAGGAGCGGAGCCGCCGCGCGGCCGCGCTGCTGGGCGACACGCTCGGCCGCCTCGAGTCGGCGGTGCGCGCGACGACCGACTACGTGAGCACCCGCCGCGGCGCGGTCGGCCCGCAGGCCCGCACGCGGCTCGCCGAGGCGGACCGGCTGCGGCTGCGCGCGCTCGACCAGCGCGCGACCGACCCCGAGGCCGCGCTCGTCACCGCGCAGCACGGCGAGCAGCTCGTGGCCGAGGCGCAGCGCCTCGCGCAGATCGACGTCGAGAACGCGCAGCGGCGCGACGACGACCGGTACCGCGGCTCGGGCGGGGGCGGCAGCGACCTCGGCGGCATGATCCTCGGGGGCATCCTCATCGACTCGATCCTGCGCGGCGGCGGTCGCGGCGGTGGCGGCTGGGGCGGTGGCGGCGGCAGCTGGGGCGGTGGCGGCGGCTTCGGCGGCGGCGGTCGCGGTGGTGGCTTCGGCGGCGGCGGACGCGGCGGCGGGTTCGGCGGCGGCGGGGGCTTCGGCGGCGGCGGTCGCGGCGGCGGGTTCTGACCGCGACGCGAGGACGAGGCGCCCGCCGCCGACGGCGGGCGCGGCACGGGACACGGACCGACGGTCCGGTCGGCGACACAGGAGGGCACGACACCATGACGGAGAAGCAGTCGATCTTCGGGCGCATCGCCCAGCTCGCACGCGCGAACATCAACGCGCTGATCGACCAGGCCGAGGACCCGCAGAAGATGCTGGACCAGCTCGTGCGCGACTACACGAACTCGATCGCGGACGCCGAGAAGGCGATCGCGCAGTCGATCGGCAACCTGCGCCTCGCCGAGCAGGACTACAACGAGGACGTCGCGGCCGCGCGCGACTGGGGGCAGAAGGCGCTGGCCGCGTCGTCGCGCGCCGACCAGTTCCGGGCCGCCGGCGACGCCGCGAACGCCGACAAGTTCGACAACCTCGCGAAGGTCGCGCTCGGCAAGCAGATCGCCGCCGAGCAGGAGGTCCGCGACGCGGAGCCGATCCTGGCCTCGCAGCGCGAGACGGTCGAGAAGCTGAAGTCGGGCCTCGCGCAGATGAAGGACAAGCTGGGCCAGCTCAAGCAGCGCCGCGACACGCTCGTCGCGCGGCAGAAGTCCGCGCAGGCGCAGCGCCAGGTGCAGGAGGCGATCGGCTCGATCAACGTCCTGGACCCGACGAGCGAGATCGCCCGCTTCGAGGAGAAGGTGCGTCGCGAGGAGGCCTACGCGATGGGCCAGGCGGAGCTCGCGGCGTCGTCGCTCGACGCGCAGTTCGCCGAGCTGGAGTCGGCGGGCGCCGACATCGAGGTCGAGGCGCGCCTCGCGGCCCTCAAGCAGGGCGGCTCGCCGCGGCAGATCGAGGCGACCACGGTCACGCCCGAGATCACGACGGGCACGCAGGACGCCTGACAGCCGCCGGGACGACGACGGGGCCGGTCACCGCGCGGTGACCGGCCCCGTGCGCGCGAGGGGTCAGACGGGCACGCGTCGCGTCGCGGCGCGCGACGCGACGAGGTGCGTGAACGCCTCCGCGACCGCACGACCGGTCGTCTCGACCTCGGCGGCGCGGTCGGCCATCTGCGCGGCGACCGCGTCGGCGTCGACCTCGGGGTGCTGGTCGGCCCAGGTGCGCAGCGTCTCCGCGGTCGCCTCGGGGTGGAACTGCACGCCCCACGCGCTGCCGATGCGGAACGCCTGGAACGGGTACATCGACGACGACGCGAGCCACACGGCGCCGCGCGGCAGGTCGACCACGGCGTCGGCGTGCATGCTCGGCTGCGGGCTCGTGCGCGCCGCGCCCGCGAGCGCGGCGACCGGGCCGAGCAGCGCGTCGTCGGCGGCCTCGGGGCGCCACCGGACGTCGACCACGCCGGCCTCGCGCCCGGGGGGCGCCGCGACCTCGACGCGCCCGCCGCGCGCGACCGCGAGCAGCTGCGCACCGAGGCAGACGCCGAGCGCGGGGACGTCGGTCGCGCTGACGACGGCGAGCAGGTCGCGCAAGGGGCGCAGCCACGGGGCGACGGCGTCGTCGTGCGCGGACATCTGGCCGCCCAGCACGAGCAGGCCGTCGCCGACCTCCGTCGGGCCGGGCACGGGCTCGCCGAGGTCGGCGCGCACGAGGTGCACGTCCACGCCCGTCAGCCACTGCGCGAAGCGGTCGAGGCCGACGTCGGGCGAGCTCTGCACCACGGTCACGCGGGGCGCGGCACCGGACGTGGCGGCGGGCAGCACGCGGTCGTCGAAGTCGAGGGTCACGCTTCCACGGTAGCCGCGCGCACGCGTACCACCGAAGTTCCAGGTCACATGTCCATCACGATCGGCGATCCGCCCGGATCGCCCCGATCCGTCCCCGCGAGCATCCAGGCAGCCTTCAGCAGACTCCCAGACCCACCACCGGCGACCGCCGGCCGGGTCGCACGGTCTCGCAGCCGGTTCCCAGGCGGCGCTCAGGTTCCGGGCGCACGATGGTGCCATGACAGCGTCCGCTGAGCCCGAGGCCCGGCTGCTCGTCGTCGACGACGAGCCGAACATCCGCGAGCTGCTCGCGACGTCGTTGCGGTTCGCGGGCTTCGAGGTGCACGCGGCCGCCGACGGCGGGTCGGCGCTGCGCCTCGCGCGCGACACCGAGCCCGACCTCGTGGTGCTCGACGTCATGCTGCCCGACATGGACGGGTTCGCCGTGACGCGCCGCCTGCGCGAGAAGGGCCAGCACGTGCCCGTGCTGTTCCTCACCGCACGCGACGACACGGCCGACAAGGTGCAGGGCCTGACCGTCGGCGGGGACGACTACGTCACCAAGCCGTTCAGCCTCGAGGAGGTCGTGGCCCGGATCCGCGCGATCCTGCGCCGCACGCAGCCCGACGACGGCGCCGCGTCGAACCTCCTGCGGTACGCCGACCTCGAGCTCGACGACGACACCCACGAGGTGCGCCGCGCGGGCCAGGAGGTCGAGCTGTCCCCCACCGAGTTCAAGCTGCTGCGCTACCTCATGCTCAACCCGAACCGGGTGCTGTCCAAGACGCAGATCCTCGACCACGTGTGGCAGTACGACTGGGGCGGCGACGCGAACATCGTCGAGTCGTACATCTCCTACCTGCGCCGCAAGATCGACCAGCTCACCGACGCGGACGGCCACCGCCTGCCGCCGCTGATCCACACGCGCCGCGGCGTCGGGTACCTGCTGCGCGAGTCGGCGTGACCGGGACCGGGCCCGCGGACGCCCCGCGCGCGCCCGGGCCGCAGGACCGCGACGACGTCGTGCCCCCCGACGCCGCCACGGGCGACGCCGGAGCCGCGGGCGCGGACGAGCGGGCCGCGAGCACGCCCGCCGGAGCCCGGTCGGCGGTCCCCGACGCCGTCCGCCGCGCGTGGCGGACGCTGTCGCTGCAGCGCCGCCTGGTGACGATCACCGCCGTGCTCCTGGGGGCGGGTCTCGTGGTCGCCGGCGTGACCGCCGCGACGCTCCTCGAGCGCAGCCTGCTGGGACCGGTCGACCAGAAGCTCGCGTCCGAGGCGAGGGACGTCGCGAACGACGCCCTGCGGTTCCTCGCCTACGGCGGCGGCACCCTCGGGCCGACCGACTACTACGTGCGCGTGCAGACGTCCACGCAGGACGTGCCGCTGCTCAGCAGCGCGGCCGCGGAGTCCTACGGCACTCCCCTCGTGGACGACCTCTCACCCGCCGCGGCGCAGGCGATCGCGGGCGAGCCGTTCACGGTCGGCTCGTCGCGGGCCGGCTCGTCGTGGCGCGTCGTCGCGTACCCGTTCGACGGCGGCGGCACGTCGGGGTCGGTGGTCGTGGGGCTGCCGCTCAAGGACATCCACCGCACGGTCGCCGCGATGGGCGTCAGCCTCACGTCGTCGGGGCTCGCGATCGTGCTGCTGGGCGTGGTCGCGGGCGGCTGGGCGGTGCGGCGCTCGCTGCGCCCGTTGCGCGAGATCGAGGCGACGGCGGCGGCGATCGCGGCGGGCGACCTGTCGCGTCGTGTGCCGTCGGCGCCGACGTCGACCGAGGTGGGCCGCCTGGGCGAGGCCCTCAACGGGATGCTCGCGCAGATCGAGGAGGCGTTCGCCGCGCGCACCGCCTCGGAGGCGCGGATGCGCCGGTTCGTGGCCGACGCGTCGCACGAGCTGCGTACTCCGCTCGCGGCGATCCGCGGGTACGCCGAGCTCTACCGCATGGGGGCGCTGCGCACGGACGAGCAGGTGCAGGACACGATGCGACGCATCGAGGGGTCCGCGACGCGCATGGGCTCGCTGGTCGAGGACCTGCTCGCGCTCGCGCGCCTCGACGAGGGCCGGCAGGGCCGGCTCGGCCCGGTGGACCTCACGGTGCTCGCGGCCGACGCCGTGAGCGACCTGCGCGCGCTCGACCCGCGGCGGCCGGTGCGGCTGCAGACCCTCGGCGGTGCGACGGCCCCCCGGGTGGTCGTGGGCGACGAGGCCCGGCTGCGGCAGGTGCTGGCGAACCTCGTGGGCAACGCCGAGCGGCACACGCCCGCGGGGACGCCGGTGGAGGTCGCGGTGGGCCCGGGCGACGACGCGACGACCGCGGTGCTGGAGGTCCGGGACCACGGCCCGGGCATCGCCCCCGAGCACGCGGCGCGCGTGTTCGAGCGGTTCTACCGGGTCGACGCGTCGCGGACGCGCGACTCGGGCGGTTCGGGCCTCGGCATGGCGATCGTGGCGGCCATCGTCACGTCGCACGGCGGGCGGGTCGCGGTGCACGAGACGCCGGGCGGCGGCACGACCGTGCGGGTGGTGCTGCCGGTCGACGGCCCGCCAAGCGCGCCGGCCGCCCCGGAGGCGGACCCGCAGCACGCCGGTCCGCAGGACGGACCCCCTGGTGTGCCGCCCGCGACGGACGTGGCTACGATGGCGCGTCCGTCGTCAACCTCGTGAGGCTGTTCCATGGGCGTCCATGACGCACCCGCCTGGCTCCTGCCGGCATTCGCTCGCAACGTCGCGGAGGCCGGTGGCACCGCACCCGCCGACGAGGTCCGCCGCACCGCGGAGGACCTGCTGGAGCGGTGGACGCGCCCCGAGCGGCACTTCCACAACCTCAAGCACCTCGTGGACGTGCTGGCGCGTGTCGACGAGCTCGACGAGGAGGCGCACCACCCCGAGCTGGTGCGGCTCGCGGCGTGGTACCACGGCGCCGTCTTCGACTCGGCGGAGCGCAAGGCGTACGCCAACAAGGGCGGCGAGGACGAGGCCGCGAGCGCGGCGCTCGCCCGCGAGCAGCTGACGGAGCTCGGCGTGCCCGAGGCCAACGCGCAGCGCGTCGCGGCGCTCGTGCAGGCGCTGGTGCGGCACGCGCCGGACCCGCACGACATCGACTGCGCGGTGCTGTGCGACGCCGACCTCGCGATGCTCGCGACCGAGCCGCAGCGGTACAAGGCGTACCTGCACGACGTGCGGTCGGAGTACGCGCACCTGCCGGTCGAGGACTACCTGCGGGCGCGCGTGCGGATCCTGCACAAGCTGCTGGCGCGTCCGTCGCTGTTCGTGAGCCCGCTCGCGCAGCCGTGGGAGGAGCCCGCCCGGCAGAACGTGTCGGCCGAGCTGCAGCGCATCGAGAAGGAGCTCGCGCGGCTCGACGCGCAGCGCGCGGCGCAGACCGCCGACGGGGACGCACCCGACGCGAGCGGCACGACGACACCCTGACGCTTCATGCGTCACGTGTGACGCTCCGCGGCGCCGGGCCGCCCCGCGGCGACGGGCCGCCCCGCGGCGACGGGCCGCCCCGCGGCGACGTCACCGTCCGACGTCGAGGCCCGACATCGAGGCCCGACGTCGCGGTCCGACGGCGCGGTCCGACGGCGCGCTCCGACGACGCGGCCGACGCCCCGCGGAGCGGCGCGCGACGGCGTCAGTGCGCGAACAGCCGCGCGGCGTGCGCCTCGGCCTCGGCGTAGGTGCGTGCCGCGGCCTGCATCGCCGCGGCGATCTGCGCGAGCGACTGCTCGACGCGCGCCTGCGTCGCGTTCCACTCCGCGACGACCGCGCCGAACTGGCCGGCCGCACCGCCGCGCCACGACGTCTGCAGCTCGACGAGCTGGCGCTGCATCGCCGACACCTCGGCCTGGATGCTCGCGGACCGCGCGAGCACGGCCGCCGCCGACCCGTCGAGCTGTGCGCTGTCGACCTCGTACCTGCTCATGGACGCCCTCCTGAGGGCCGTCGGGGCCGCGGGTGCGGCTCGGGACGACGGCACGGCCGACGCTAGGCGCGCCGCCGGAGGGCACGACCGGCCCGGGGGTGCGGCGGTGGACGCGACGCACGTGCGACGCGCTGGGGGCGGCCGGGCGGCCCGCGAGTCACGGGTCGTGGGCCGCGTGCCCGGGCGACGTACCCTCGCCCGGTGACCGTGCTCGTCGACCCGCCGCTGTGGCCCCGCCACGGCACCGTCTGGGGCCACCTCGTGAGCGACGCGTCGTACGCCGAGCTGCACGCGTTCGCGCGCCGCGCCGGCATCCCGCGCCGGGCGTTCGACCACGACCACTACGACGTGCCGGTCGAGCGCTGGGACGACGTCGTCGCGCTGGGCGCCCAGCCCGTCAGCACGCGCGACCTCGTGCGGCGCCTGCGCGCGTCGGGGCTGCGGGTGACGGCGCGCGAGCGCCGCGTGTGACGGACCGCCGGGGCTCGCCGACGGGCTCGCGGCACGCCGCGACTCGCCGACGAGGCCGTCGTGGCAGGGCTCGCGCCTGGCGGGACGCGGTCGGGGACGTGTGCACCGTCCCACGACGCAGGTCGTCGGCACGCGAGCGCCGTGCCGCCGCAAACGCGACATCTCGCCCCGCCTCTCGATGCGGTACCGTGACGGCCATCAGCAGTGCTAGGCCCCGACGACTCCGGTGACTGCCCTCATGACGACTCTCGTCCTGAACCGCTTCCAGCTCTCCCGTACGGACTACCGCGCGTGGGCCGGGGACGAACCGCTCGTGCTCGTGACGAGCGCCGCCGGGCTCGCCGGCTCACCGACGCCCGAGGGCTACCTGCACGTCGAGGTGGTCGACGACTACGAGGGGCCGCACGTCGAGCTCGTCGCGCACCGACTCCACGGCCATCACGCGTTCTCGCGTGTGCTCGCGATGTCCGAGTGGGACCTGGTCCGGGCCGGGCGGCTGCGGGATGCATGGGGCCTGCCGGGGCCGGGCGAGCACGACGCGCTGCTCTTCCGCGACAAGGTCGCGATGAAGGTCGCGCTCGCCGGTGCGGGCGTCCCCGTCGCCCGCTGGCGACAGGTCGACGACCCGACAGACCTGCGGCGGGCCGCCGACGAGCTGGGCTACCCGTTCGTGCTCAAGCCCCGTCGCGGCGCCGCGTCGGTCGGCGTCGACGTCGTCCGCGGTGAGGCGGACCTGCTCCGGTGCGCCACCGGCGCCCGGCTCGGCGTCGGCGACGTCCCGGCGGACCTGGTGGCCGAGGAGTTCGTCTCCAACGACCTGCTGCACGTCGACGGCATCGTCCACGCGGGCGACGTGGTCCTGTCCTGGCCCACCGCGCAGAGCGCGTCATGCCTCGACATCACCCACGGCCGCGCCCAGGTCAGCGTCCACCTCGACGACGACGACCCCGCGCTCTCGGGGATCCAGGACCTCACCGCACGCGCGCTCCACGCGCTCGGCGTGCCGTCCTCGAGCCTGTTCCACGCCGAGGTCTTCGACGTGGGCGGCGAGCTCGTCGTCAACGAGGTCGCCGCCCGGGTCGGCGGCGCCAAGATCAGGGACCAGATGATCCGCGCGTTCGACGTCGACCCGGTCGAGTGGCACGTCCGCGACGTGATGGGGGGCCCCGTGCCCCCCCTTCCGGAAGCACCCGCCCGACGCGCCGGGTACGCCCTGGTCCCGACGCGCGCCGGGACCATCACGCGCCTCGACGACCTGGATCTCCCGGGGTCCATCGTGCTGGCCGACGTCCCGCACGCGGTCGGCGACGTCCTGGCAGCCCCCGCGGCGACCACGTCCGCCCTTGCGTCGTTCGTGTGCGTCGGGACGCGGCGCTCCCGCGTCGCGGACGACCTGCACCGGGTCGTCGGCGACTTCGAGGCGTCCATCGTCGTCGAGCCGGCGGAAGCGGTCGGAGCGTGAGGGGCACGACCGACGACGTCGTCCTCATCGAGGAGCCCGGCGTCGTCCGGCGGTTCATCGCCGCGCGCTCCGTCGCCATCCTGGGCGACCAGACCGTCACCTACTTCGTGCCGATCGCGGTGTACGGCGCGACCCGGTCCGTCACCACGTCCGGCGTCGCCTTCCTCGTCCAGTGGCTCCCCCGCATCGTCTCCACGCCGTTGTCAGGCGCCGTGGTCGACAGGTTCCCGCCGCGCGCCCAGCTGGTGGTCGTCGACCTGCTGCGGGCCGCCCTGCTCGGGGGCGCGGCACTGACCGGCTCGATCTCGGCACTCGTCGTGGCCAGCGGCCTGGCGACGCTCCTCAACGGCCACTCCACCATCGCCGTCGAGAGCATCCTCGGGCGCCAGGTCCCACCCGACGCCTACCCCCGGACGCAATCGGACTTCCAGGCCGCCCAGCAGCTCGTGACAGTCGCCGGCCCGGCTCTCGGCGGCGCCCTGGTCGCGGCCCTGCCCACCGACGCCGGTCTGGCCGTGATCGCCGCGGTGTTCGTGCTGTCGGGCGCGTGGACGGGCGCCGGCTTCCGGGCGCTCGGACGCGGCACCGTCGGCGCGGGCGAGTCGTCGGTGGCCGCGCGGCTGCGCACCGGCGTCCGGACCGTGCTGACGAGCCGCGCGACCCTCGCCCTGGTCGGCGTCACGCTCTGTGTCAACCTCGTGGGGAGTCTCGCGCTCGCCTCGCTCCCGCCGATCGTGGCCGGGTCGCTCGGCGAGCCCGACGCGGCCGTCGGCGTCCTCGCCGCCGCGGCCACGGTGCTGAGCCTCGGCGCCGCAGTCATCGTCGGCCGCGTCACGGCGGCACGCCCCGTCGACGTCGTGCTGCCCTGGGTCCTCGGCGCGCTCGCCATCAGCGCGGTCCTCATGGTCGTCGCGCACCACGTGGTCGTGATGGGCATCGGGTACGGGCTCTGGAGCGCGGGCGTCACCGCCTTCGCCGTCTGGATGCGCACCTGGCGGGTGCGCCTCATCCCGCGTGAGCACCTCGGGGCGGGCCTGGGTGTGTTCGTCTCGCTGATCATGGTCACCGCACCGCTCGCCGGGCTCGTGCTCGCGACCGTGGGCGAGCGGATCGGCCCCCAGGCGACCCTCGCCGCGGCGGCTCTGGCGTCGGCGCTCGCCGTCGTGCCCGCCTACCGCCGGTTCCGGCGCGAGACCGCCCTGCACCCGGACGTCACGGGGTGACGAGGACGGCCTCCCGCAGCAGGCCTCGCGTCCGGTCGAGCGCCGCGAGCAGGGCCGCGTGGTCACCACAGTCGAGCAGCACGGCCCCCAGCCGGTCTGCGGAGCTACGCGGCGGGCGCACCTGCGCGCCGTCCGGGATGCGCTGGCGCGCCGACCGGACCCCCGGCAACGCGGCGACGGCGTCGAACCCCGTGCCCTGCAGCACCCCTTCCTGCGGCGCGACCGCGTAGACCACGGCGCTCTCTCGCGCGACGGCGTCGGCCGGCACGACGAGCTCCTCACCCAGCAGCACGCCCAGCACCGCGTCGAACCAGTCGAAGCCCGCCGCGACGCAGATGGCGTCGACGATGTGGTCGCCCGGCATCCGGACCATCGCCTCCATCAGCACCGGGACGTCGTGGCCGTCGTCGTACCGGAACTCCACCGAGACGATCCCGTCCTGCATGCCCATCCCCCGGACGACCGCCGCGCCCAAGTCCCGCGCGGCCGCCGCGAGGACGGGGTCACGGCGCCCGAACGCCACCTCGTGCGCCAGCTCGACGAACTCCGGAGGGCCCGTCGTCGTCTTGCGCGTCACGTTGTCGACCCGCACCTGCCCGTGCTGCACGACCGCTTCCCAGCTGTACTCCTGCGCTGTCACGTACTGCTCGAGGAGCACGGGCTCGGCCCCGCGCCGTGCGACGACGTCGCGCCAGCCCGCGGCGTCCCGAACGAGCTCCACACCGTCGCTCCCCGACGACGACAGCGCCTTGACCACCACGGGCAGGCCGATCTCGTCGAGGTCCGTGAACGAGGCGAGCGGCGCGGCGACGACGCTGCGTGGGTGCCCGACGTCCGCGGACCGCAGCAGAGCCCGCTGCAGCGACTTGTCCCGCGAGACGAGCGCGGCGTCGAGACCCGTGCCCGGCAATCCGAGGACTCGCTGGACGGCCGCGGCGGCCACCACCTGGTGCTCCGCGAAGGGCAGCACCGCGACGGGGCGCATCCGCTCGGCGAGCGCGAGCGCGGGACGCACCCACGCCACGTCGCTGGCCGCGACGCCGTCCGGCACCTCCTCGGTCGCCACCACGCAGGCGTGCTCCCGCGCGAGCGTCGCCGCCCGCGCGGCCGTCTCGACGAGCGCGACCCGCAGGCCGCGCCGTGCCGCGGCGCGCAGGTAGGGCTCCCCCATCACGCCGCACCCCACCATCAGGACCGTGCTGGTCATGCCACCTCCGTGGACGTCACGCACGCGGGACGAGGTCGTGTTCCCGCGCGAGGTCAAGGGCACGAGGGTCGTCGAACACGCCCACGTCGTCCAGGTAGCCGAGCAGGCGGGCGGCCGTCGCGCGGTTGTACGAGGCCCGGACCTGCTCGTCGAACGTGTCCGCGAGGACCTCGTTGACCTCGTCGCGGCTCAGCCCGTACCCGAGGAGCTCGTCCCCGACGTCGGCGGTGTCGGGGCGCAGGAAGACGTCGATGAGCTCGGGGAACAGGCACGCCGCGAATCGGCGCTCACCGGCGTCGAGCGCCGCCCACAGGTGCCGCAGGTACTGCGCGAAGTAGGCGTGGTGCCGCCCCTCGTCGACCGCGTGGTCGCGGACGAGGGCGGCGACCGACGGTTCGACCGAGGTCGACCGTGCGACGTCCGTCAGCGTCGCCGAGATGAGCGTCTCGGACACGATCGTGAAGAGCAGGTCGACCAGCCCCGCGAGCGACGGGTCGTGCCTGGCCTTCAGCGCATCGAGCCGCACGAGGAAGAAGGGACGCCCCCCTCGCGGCGCGATGCCCGTGCGTGCGGTGACCTGCCGTCCGAGGTCCACCGAGAACAACGCGTGGTACGCCTCGTCGGTGTAGATGCGCAAGGCGTCGAAGCGCATCTCGTCCGGCACCGGGACCTCGATGCTGCCGTGAGCGATGCCCAGCACGACGTGGTTGACGACCAGGTACTCGAGCTTCGCCGTGAAGCCGAGGTAGCGGTGCAGCTGCTGCGTGAGCAGCCTGCGGCGCAGCTCCGGACGCAGCCGCCCGACGACCGGGTGCCCTGCGACGGGGACGAGGTCCTCAGGGAACAGGTCGAGCTCGGTCGACGCCAGGACCCTGCGCGGGCTCGAGCGCACCGACGCGCTGCGGTCCCACGCGGCGAACGGGCTGCGGTACCCCGGGGTCGCGGCGCCGTCCCGGCGCAGCGCCGCGACGGGGCAGAACGCCGCCGCGGCGCAGCCGGTGAACAGTCCCACCGTGCCGCACATGTCTTCCTCCCCTCCCGTGGCGCCCCCGCTCCCGTCAGGAGAGGTCGAGGGTCACCGTCCGGATCTCCGTGTAGAAGTCCATCGCCTCCGGCGAGCACTCGGCGGCGCCGTGCTGCGACGCCTTGGTCCCGACGTGCGGCATGTGCGGAAACGCCCCGGTGCCCGCGCGGTTGACGTGCAGCATCCCGGCCCGCGCGCCGGCGACGAAGCGACCCACCGTGCGGAGGTCGTGGGTGAACAGCGCCGCCGACATGCCGTACTCGACGCCGTCGAGCAGCGCGAGCGCCTCGTCGAACGTCCGGTAGCGGTGCACCACGAGCACGGGACCGAAGACCTCGGACGTGGCGAGCTCCGCGTCCGGCGGCAGGTCCACGACCACGGTCGGCTGCATGTACCAGCCCGCGAGACCGGGGACGCGGCCGCCGCCGAGGACGACGCGTCCACCGTCGCGCGCGGCTCGCTCCACGGCCGCGACGCACCGCTCGAGACTGGCCTCGTCGACCAGGGGCCCGAGGTCGGAGGTCTCGTCCTGCGCAGGACCGACCCGCAGCGCCGCAGCGCGCTCCCGCACGAGCGAGACGAGCCGGTCGGCGACGTCCTCGTGGACCAGAAGCCTGCTGGTCGCCGAGCACCGCTGCCCGGACTGGCCGAACGCACCGCTCACCACGGCGTCCGCCGCCCGCCCCAGGTCCGCGTCGGCCTCGACGACGACCGCGTTCTTGCCGCCCATCTCGAGCTGCAGGCGTGCCAGGCGGTCGGTGGCCTCGCGCGCGATGCTGCGCCCCGTCGCGACGCTGCCCGTGAAGGAGACGCCAGCCACGAGCGGGTGCCGGACCAAGGCCGACCCCGTCGAGCCGCCGCCGTGGACGAGACCCACGGCGCCCGCGGGCGCGCCGGCCTCCGAGGCCAGCTCGACGAGCGCCTGCGCGCTGAAAGGCGCCAGCGGCGAGGGCTTGACGACGACCGGGCACCCGGCGACCATCGCCGGCCCGAGCTTCCACGCCGGGATCGCCAACGGGAAGTTCCACGGCGTGACCAGCGCGACGACCCCGATGGGCACACGAGTCGTCAGGCACGCCGTGCCCGGCAGGTCGGCGGGTAGGGTACGCCCCCCGAGCCGGCGCCCCTCCCCCGCGGCGAACCTCAGGACGTCGGTCGCGCGAGCGACCTCCTCCCGGGCGTCGCGCGCGGGCTTGCCGTGCTCGCGCGAGACGAGTGCGGCGAGCCGGCGCGCATCGCGCTCCACGAGCCCGGCGAGACGCTCGACCACACGGCCCCGCGCCACAGGGGTCCACGCCCCCCACCCGCCGGCCGTGGCGTCGGCGGCACGCACCGCGCGGTCCACCACCTCGTCCGTCGCGACGGGCACGACCCCGACGCGCACGCACGGGCGGGCCGGGTCCCGGCGCTCGATCTCGCGTGCACCCGCACCGGCGTCCCACGAGCCCGCGACGAGGTGTGCGCCACGCAGGACCTCCTCCGCCGCGCGGGAGACGGGTGCGGCGTCAACCCGCATGCGCCGCCGCCCAGTCGAACGCGAGGTCGGCGTCCACCTGGGCGGCGACGCCGCGCCCCACCTGCTCGAACCGCTTCTCCGCCTCGAGCATGCGCGCCGTCCCCTGCAGTCCGAAGACGTCCGACAGGGGGACGAGCCTGCTCTCCACCGCCGACGCGCACCCGTGACGAAGGATCGCGGCGAAGGTCTCCCTGGTCGAGGCGATCGCGCTGCGCAGCCCCTGGTTGGCGTAGATGGCGAGCGACACCCCCGCGGCGTGGAGCTCGTCCATCGTGGTGCTCGCGTAGGTCGTCGGGACCGCGACCACCGGGACGTCCCCGGTGTAGTGGTCGCAGAACGCGACCACCTCGTCGGGCACCGCCAGCTTGGAGTGGACCAGCAGGGCGTCCGCCCCCGCCAGCTCGTACGCGCGGGCCCGGCGCAACGCCTCCTCGAGGCCGTGACCGGCGATGAACGCCTCGATGCGCGCGACGACCACGAAGTCGGCGCTGCGCCGCGACGCCACCGCCGCGGCGATCTTGCCGGCGAAGTCCTCGATCGGCACGAGCTGCTGCGGACCGGCGACGAAGCTGTTGAGCTTCGGGAACGTCTTGTCCTCGATGCAGACGCCGGCGATCCCCGCGGCCTCGTAGTCCTGCACCATGTGGATCACGTTGGTGATGCCCCCGAAGCCGGAGTCGCAGTCCGCCAGCACGGGGATGCCGACCCGGGCGGCCATGGCCGCCGCGGTCGAGAGGCACTCAGTCACGCTGAGGACGTTCGCGTCCGGCACGCCCATCGACGCGGAGATCTCGAGCCCGCTCGCCCACACGACGTCGAACCCCGCCTCCTCGACGAGCGCAGCGGTCAGGGGGTTGTGCGCACCGGCCGCCGTCGCCAGCCGGTCACCGTGCAGTAGCTGCTTCAACGCGGACTTCGTCATCCGGATCTCCTCGGTCAGTCGTGACGTGCGGTGGTGGCCGCGGCGTGCGCAGCGAACCTGTCGCGCAGCTGGTGCGGCGTGAGCGTGATGCGAGGGCCGACGGGTGCGTCACGCGCGTCGACCCGCGCGTGGACGAACGCCGGGAACGTGTCGAGCACCAGCGGTCGCGTCGGGTCGTCGAGGCTCAGGGTCCGGCGGTAGCCAAGTGACCGGGCGAGCCCGAGGGGGTCGCGCACCGGGACGGTGCGCTGCCCGCCCGTGCTCTGGTGCCGGCCGTTGTCGAGCACCACGTGGACCAGACGCGCACCGGCGACGGCGGCGGTCAGGGCACCGCTGAGGTTCATGGCGAACGACCCGTCTCCGTCGATGGCGACGACCGTGCGTCCGGGCAGTGCGAGCGCGATGCCGGTGGCCACGGGGGCGGCCATCCCCATCGACCCCACGAGGTAGAAGGTGCCCGGCCGGTCGCCCGCGTTGAACAGGTCACGGGAGACGTACCCGCACGTCGACACGTAGAGGGCGTCGGGCAGCGCACGTCCCAGCGCGGCGAAGACGTCCCGGTACTGCATCACAGGCCCCTCGTGACGAGCAGTGCGGCCGGGCGGCCGGCCTCGAGGTGGGCCGCCACCGCACGGACGGACCGGCCGGGCCGGGCCTCGTCGAGCACCACCGGGGCGATGGCCACGACGTCCAGGAGCGCGACGAGCTCGCGACCGATCACGTCGTGCTCGACGGCGTCCCGCCCGTCGTGGCCGCGCCAGCTCACGACCAGGAACGGGTGGATCCCGTAGATGAGCGTCAGCGACGTCAGCACGTTGAGGCAGTAGCCCAGGCCGGAGTTCTGCATGAGCACGACGGGCCGCCGTCCCGCGAGCGCGGCGCCGACGGCGAGCCCCACCGCGGTGTCCTCGCGCGGTGCCGGCACGTAGTCGATCTCGGCGACGCCCGCCTCGAGCTCCGCGAACACTCCTGCGAGCAACGAGCACGGGACGCCCGTCGCCCAGTCGACGCCCTCGTGCACCAGCGCCGCGAGCACCTTCTGCGCCGTCGCCGTCACCGTCGGGACGCTCACCGGTCCACCTCCGTGAGGGCGAGGACCACGAGGAGCCCGATCAGCAGCGTCGCGGCGACCATGAAGCCCGTGAACCAGCGGCCCCGCAGCTTGGGCACCCGCAGCGTGGAGACGTTGAGGAGCGCGAGCACCACGAGGGTCACCGCCCCCGCGGCGCCGGCCGCGCGGGGCGTCACGAGCCAGGCGGCAGCGAGCACGGCACCGAGGACGAACGGCGAGTAGAACACCGGCAGCCCGGTGAACGCGCCGTCGGCGAGCCCGAAGGCGTTGAAGTAGGCCAGCCTGACGGTGCTCGCGACGACGACCACGACCGCGGCCGCCAGCGCGCCGGGATGCCACGACGCGACGGCGGCGACGAGGACGGCGGGCCCCACGCCGCTGCACACGACGTCCGCCAACGAGTCCAGCTCCGTCCCGACGCGCGACATGTACGCCGGCCGCTCCCTCGTGCGACGGGCAACGGGGCCGTCGACGCAGTCGAGGACGACCGCCAGCACACCCAGGGCCGCCGCGAGCGCGAAGGACCCCGTGACCGCGGCGTGCACGCCGGCGAGTCCGCTGACGAGCCCGAGGACCGTCACCAGGTTCGCGGGATCGCGCAGGAGCGAGGTGATCGTGGGGGCGGAGGTCGACTCCGCGAGGCCGGCACTCATGCCTCCACCACGTTCCTCAGCCACAGCTCGACGTTGAGGTACATCCAGACCTTCTTCCCGTAGAAGTCGTGGTCGAGGTCCTGCGGGCGCGCGAGGAAGCGCTCCATGGCGGTGACGTCGAAGATCCCGCGGCGGGCGACGGAGGGATCGAGGAGGACCGCGCGGGCCTCGTCGAGCATCCCGTCGCGCATCCAGTCGTCCAGCGGCGTGGGGAAGCCCATCTTCTTGCGCGTCGTGAGCTCGCGCGGCAGGTAGCGGGCGGCGACGTCCCGCAGGAGCGCCTTGCTGGTGTCGAGCTTCTCCGACGCCTCGAAGGCGGGGGTGACGACCGAGCGCAGCCGCGCGGCCGTGCCCCGCCACGGCATCTTGAACCGTCGAGGCATCCGGACGAACGTCTCGACGAGCTCGTGGTCGACGAACGGGACGCGCCCCTCGAGGCTGGCTGCCATGCCGACGGCGTCGACCTTGTCGAGGATCGCCCCGATGTGCAGGTGCTGGAACGCGTGAAGCACGGCGTCGTACGGGTCGACGTCAGCGGTGCGGGCGAACGACTCCTCGAACGGCCGCCGGGTCGCCCGGTCGTCCTGCAGCGCGGCGCGCACGTCGGGGGTGAAGAGTTCCGCCTTCTCCTCGAAGGGCACCCAGTGGTACATCCGGTAGAAGTGCTCGAGGTGCGTCCGCGCGTCGATCTGGCTGAGCACGTCCGTCTGGCGACGGGGCCGTGACCGCGCGATCGCCTCGGACCAGCGGTCGGGCAGCACCGCCCGCAGCGCACGGATCTTGGCCCAGTCCAGCGGTGAGCGCATCACCCGGCCGTAGCCGCCGAACAGCTCGTCGGCCCCGTCCCCGCACAGCGCGACGGTGACGCTGCCGCGCATGCGCCGCGACAGCTCGAGCACCGCGATCTCCTGCGGGATCGACAGCGGCGCGTCTCGCTGGACGATGAGGGGGACGAGGCCGGCGCGGTACTCGGCGGGCCCCATGACGAGGTGCTCGTGCTCGGCACCGACCACGTCGGCGACCGCCTGCGCGTACCGTCCCTCGTCGTAGGCCCCGTCGCCGTACCCGACCGAGAACGTCCGCACCGGCCGGTCCGCGAACCGCGACATCATCGCGACGACGAGGCTCGAGTCCAGGCCGCCGCTGAGGTAGGCGCCCAGCGGCACCTCGGACACCATGCAACGGCGCACCGAGCGCAGCAACATCTCGTCGGCCAGGTCGAGCCACTCCTCGCGTGAGCGGGTCTCGTCGACCTCGGGCACCGGGAGCTCCCAGAACGCGCGCTCGCGTGCGCCGCGCGCGTCGAACTGCACGACGTGGCCGGGCAGCACCTTGCGGACGCCCTCGAGGTAGGGGACGTCCCACACGGCCTGCCGGAACGTGAGGTAGCTCGAGATCCCCGGCAGGTGGGCACGCCGTTCAAACCCCGGGTGTGCGAAGAGCGACTTCATCTCGGAGCCGAAGACCACCCGGTCCCCGACCCGGGTCCAGTACAGCGGCTTGATGCCCAGGTGGTCGCGGGCCAGCGTCAGGGTGCGGGTGCGGGGGTCGTGCACGGCGATGGCGAACATACCGGTGAGGTGGTCGACGACGCCGTCGCCCCACTGCAGGTACCCACGCAGGACGGACTCGGTGTCGCTCTCGGTGAGGAACCGGTGGCCGGACGCCTCGAGACGGGAGCGCAGCTCGCGGTAGTTGTAGATCTCCCCGTTGAAGACGAGCGCGACACCTGTCGCGTCGTCGACCATCGGCTGGTGCCCGTGCGGCACGTCGATGACGCTGAGCCGGGTGAAGCCGAGGCCGACGGCACCGTCGACGTGGTAACCGGTCTCGTCGGGCCCGCGGTGCAGCAGGCACGTGGTCATCGCCTTGAGGGTCGTCTCGTCGGTGAACGGCACGCCCCGCGTCTCGTAGACACCCGCGATCCCGCACATGTCAGGCTCCCTTCGTGGCCGGGCGGCGGGTCCGCGAGAACCGCGCGAGCGCGGCCCGGTGGTCCTCGGGCGTGTCGATCTCCGCCCACGACCCGCGCGCGACGGGCACGAGCCGTGCGTCGAGGTGGCCGGTGAGCCCGTGGAGGACGCTCGTGAAGTAGTCGTCGCGTCCACGGCCCGCGTCCCGCTCGCGACGCACCGCGTCCGCGAGACGTCCGGCTGCCGTGGCGGACGCCCGCATGATCCCGACGTAGTTGCCGTCGCACCTGGCGGTGGGGACCTGGTTCCCGAGCTCGACGCGCCCGTCGGGGTGACGCAGGACGCGCATCGTCCCCTCCAGGCGCGACGTGGTGTCGACGAGCAGCGCGAGGTCGCCGGGCGCCTCCCAGAGGTCGGTCATGACGGGGTCGTCCACGACGACGTCACCGAAGATCAGCGCGGTGTCGTGACCGTGCAACAGCTCGGCGTGGGCCGCGAGCGTCCACAGATTGTTCGAGGTGGCGTAGTCGTGGACCACGTGCGTCGTGGCGAGACCGCGGACCTCGCGCTCGACGAGCTCCCGCCGGTGCCCGACGACGACGTGCACGTCGTCCACCCCCTGCGCGGCGAGCTGGGACAGGACGCGGCGGACCAGCGAGACGCCGTCGATCGTCAGCAGGCACTTGGGCAGGCCGTCCGTGACGTCGCGCGCACGCGTCCCTCGTCCCGCGCACAGCAGGACCGCGCGCCGCTCAGACATACTCGAGCTCCCCGGCGACGTCGGCCCACCGGAACTCGAGGGCCGCCGCCGCGCGCTCGGCGTGCCGCAGGGCGTCGTCCGCGTCGCGCCCGGTGGCGATGACGTGGGCGACGCGGTCGCGGTTCGACCCGTGCGAGAAGCACACGTCCCCGACGACGTTCTTCACGTGGACCTCGTGCACGTTCGGGGCGGCGGCCGCCTCGGCGACGCCCGACACGCCCTCGAGGCGACCCTTGTCCGGCATCTCGACGAAGCGCACGGCGGCGGCGGGTGCTCGCGCGGCCGTCGGCTTCGGCGCAGGGAGGCCGACCGCCGCGGCCATGTGGAGGGCCGTGAGGTCGATCCCCGTCGCGAGCCGCACCAGCTCGGGCACGCGGTCACCGCCGACGCGCGCGTTGACCTCGACCAGCCGGGGTGGACCGCCGTCGGCGGCGAGCTTCACCTCGACGTGCGCGGGACCCCAGGTCAGTCCCACGGCCGCGAGCGCGTCCTCCGCCGTCGACCGGACGCGACGCTCGGCGGCTTCGTCGAGCGGGGCAGGGAACCGGTGCGCCAGCTCGACGAAGTACGGGAGCGGGCCGCTGGACTTCGACGTCACGCCGACGGCGCGTCCGGCGAACGTCTCGACGGAGTACTCGGGACCGTCAAGGTACTCCTCGACGACGACGTGCTGCGCAAGGCGGACGCCGAGGTACGTCGCGGTGCCGCGGATGCGCTCGGCGACGCGCCGCACGGTCGCGAAGTCGTCGCAGCGTCGGACCAGG
Organism: Cellulomonas iranensis NBRC 101100 = JCM 18110; assembly: GCF_001552375.1. Taxonomy (GTDB): domain Bacteria; phylum Actinomycetota; class Actinomycetes; order Actinomycetales; family Cellulomonadaceae; genus Cellulomonas; species Cellulomonas iranensis. Next base: position 23,863 of record NZ_BCRB01000046.1, read on the forward strand.
ACGCTGCCGGTGAGGTCGACCGGTTTGAGCACGACCGGGAGGCCGATCCGCTGCGCAGCAGCGACCGCGGCGTCGGCGTCGGCGACGACGGCGTGCCTCGGGTTGAGGTGCGGCGCCGTCCGCGCGACGGCCGCGCGCATCGACCCTTTCGACCGGCACGCGGCCACCGCGTCCGACGCGGGCCCGGGCAGCCCCAGCTGCTCGGCGGCGCGCGCGGCGGTCCAGGTGAAGTACTCGTACACCGACGTCAACCCCACGAGGTCGCCGCCCGCGACGTGCCGGGCCGCCGCGACGACCGCGTCGGGGTCGGACGTGTCGGCCTCGACGAGAGCGGTCCCGATCGCGGCGTAGTCGTCCAGCAGGAACCCGTCGAGCTTGGCGACGCGGTCCACCAGGACGGTGGTCCGGTAGCCCCACGACGCCAGGAGCCGCGCCGCGTCCTGCCCGGCACCTGTCCGCGGGGATTCCACCATGACGACGTGTCCAGCCACACGGTCCTCCTCGACGCTCGACGGTGCCGCAGACAGTGACACGTGTCATCACGCAGTCGCAACCCTTTGTGACAGGGCAATCCTTCTGATCGTCGGTTCAAGACGTTCGTTCAGCACGCGCGCTTTCCTGTGTTTTCCTGCGAACATGCCGAGAAATCACCGCGCAGGCAGCGGCGTGCAGATCACCCTCCTCGACGCGCCGCTTCCAGCCTGCGGAACGGACACACAGACGCGACGCCCCGCACTCAGTACGCTGAGCGACACCGCACCGGCGACGAGAGGCGAGCAATGACACCCGTGACGGACGAGCAGATCGCGGAACAGATCGCCTACTACTCCAGTCGTGCGCCGGAGTACGAGGACTGGTGGCACCGCCGCGGTGTGTTCGACAAAGGCCCCGAGGTCAACGCACGGTGGGAGGCGGAGGCCGCGCAGGCGCTCGCGGCGCTGACGTCGCTCGACCTCGGGTCCGACGCCCTCGAGGTGGCACCCGGTACCGGCACGTGGACCGTGCACGTCGCGCCGCGGGTCGCGCGGCTCACGCTCGTCGACGGCTCGCAGGCGATGCTCGACCTCAACCCGGTCGCCGCACGGGAGGACGTGCGCACGGTCGTCGCCGACATCTTCGCCTGGGACACGGAGGAGCGGTTCGACTCGGTGGTCTTCACCTTCTGGATCTCGCACGTCCCGCGCGAGCGGCTCGACGCTTTCTTCGCCGGCGTGGCACGCTGGCTGCGCCCCGGCGGTCGGGTGTTCTTCGTCGACGACGCACCCGTCGCGGCGACCGAGTCGCACGTCGCGGGCACCGCGGGCCAGACCATGGTGCGCCGGCTCCAGGACGGCCGGGAGGCCACGATCGTCAAGAACTTCTACCGCCCCGACGAGCTCAGAGCGGCGGCCGACGCCGCCGGCATCGACCTGGACGTGCGCAGCACGCCGACCTACTTCCAGTACGCCACGGGCGTGCGACGGACCGAGCCGGACTGACCGCTCGTCGGTGCTCGCGCGCGACGGGCACCAACGGCACGGTCCGCTTCGACGGCGCCCGCGACGACCAGGCCACCGCCTGCCGCGTCACCGCATCGCCCGACCCGGCGCCAGGCGCCGCCTGCCGGGCATGCCGCTGCGCCCCCTCGACCAGTCCGCCGAGCTCACGGGCGTACTCCACGCGGCCGGCGGACGCCCCGCGACGCGCGCGCACGTCGACGCCGGGCCCGCGGCGTCCGTGACGGGCCCGCCCACCCGACGAGCACGCCGACGACCGCCATGAGCGTCACGTTGGTGCCGAGCGCCGTGAGGCCGCCGTCGGCGAACAGCAGCGCCTGCACCGTGAGCACGACGGTCATCGACAGCAGCCCCCACGCGGGGCCGAGCAGCGCCGCGGCGAGGGCACCGCCGATGAGGTGCCCGCTCGTGCCGGCGGCGACGCGGTAGTTGAGCATCTGGAGGCCGAAGACCGTGGCCGTGGTGGCCGCGATCATGGCGGGGTGGGGCGCGGCGTCGGCGCGGCGGCGCGCGCGGACCGCTGACCCGACGACCGCCGCGCCGGCGACGAGGCCGGTCGTGACGGACACGGGGTCGGACAGGACGTGGTCGGGGACGTGCACGGTCGGTCTCCTTCGTGTCGGTCGTTCGCACGGGCGTCTGGCCTCCCGCATGCCCGCCCTCCGACCAGGCCACGACTCGCCCGGTGGCCACGGCGGCGGCCCGTGGCGCAGGGATACGCTCGCGGCATGCTGCTGCGCCCCCTCGACCAGTCCGCCAAGCTCAAGGGTGTCCTCTACGAGATCCGCGGCAAGGCCCTCGACGAGGCCGCCCGCATGGAGGCCGAGGGCCGCAAGGTCCTCAAGCTCAACACGGGCAACCCCGCCGCGTTCGGGTTCGACGCGCCGCACCAGATCGTCGCCGACGTCATCGCCGCCGTGCCGCACGCGCACGGGTACACCGAGTCCCGCGGCATCCTGTCCGCGCGCCGCGCGATCGTCACGCGCTACGAGACGGTCGAGGGCTTCCCGACGTTCGACGTCGACGACGTCTACCTGGGCAACGGCGTCTCCGAGCTCATCACCATGACCCTGCAGGCGCTGCTCGACGAGGGCGACGAGGTGCTCATCCCGTCGCCCGACTACCCGCTGTGGACGGCCATGACGAGCCTGTCCGACGGCAGGCCCGTGCACTACCGGTGCGACGAGTCGACCGGCTGGGAGCCCGACGTCGAGCACATCCGCGAGCAGATCACGCCGCGCACCAAGGCGATCGTCGTCATCAACCCCAACAACCCCACGGGGGCGGTGTACCGGCGCGAGGTGCTCGAGGAGATCGCGCAGGTCGCGCGCGAGCACAGCCTGCTGCTGCTCGCGGACGAGATCTACGACCGGATCCTGTTCGACGGCGCGACGCACGTCCCGATGGCCTCCGTCGCGCCCGACCTGCTGTGCCTCACGTTCAACGGGCTGTCCAAGACGTACCGCGTGGCCGGCTTCCGGTCCGGGTGGGTCGTGGTGACCGGGCCGCAGCAGCACGCGCAGGGCTTCCTCGAGGGCATGACGCTGCTCGCGTCGACCCGGCTGTGCCCCAACGTGCCCGCGCAGCACGCGATCCAGGCGGCGCTCGGGGGCGTGCAGTCCATCGAGGCGCTCGTCGCGCCCGGCGGGCGGCTGCACGAGCAGCGCGAGGTCGCGTGGGAGGGCCTCACGAGCATCCCCGGCGTCACGTGCGTCAAGCCGGACGGCGCGCTCTACCTGTTCCCGCGGCTCGACCCCGAGGTGTTCGGGATCGTCGACGACGCGCAGCTCGTCTACGACCTGCTCGTCAGCGAGCAGATCCTGCTCGTGCAGGGCACGGGCTTCAACTGGCCCACGCCCGACCACCTGCGGGTCGTCACGCTGCCCGAGGCGCGCGTGCTGGCCGACGCGGTCGAGCGCATGGGCAACTTCCTGTCGTCGTACCGCCAGACGCCGCGCTGACGGCGCCGCGCGCCGACAGGCGCAGGCAGGCAGGGGCCCCGGCACCACGTGCCGGGGCCCCGTCTCGTGCGGCGGTGCCGCGCGTCAGATGACGAGCAGCGAGAAGCCGCCCGACCCGTAGCCGTCGACCGTGAGGTCGAGGTCGAGCCGGCGCACGTACGCACGCACCCACGGCTTCGCGTCGTGCGGCAGCGCCTCGCGCGGCGAGCACACGGCGTCGAGCCGCACGTGCGGCGTGCCCTCGGAGTTCATGAGGGACGCGACGACGTTGAGCACCTCGCGCGCGTTCTCCTCGAGGAAGTCCTCGAGCATGAGCGAGACCGCCGACTCCTGCGCCGTGGGCGCCGGGACCAGCCCGATCGCGGCACCCACGTACGCCGACAGCGGCACGTCCATCAGGCAGATCGCCTTGAGGCCGAGCAGCCGGTCGACGTACAGCCCGACGAGCGCACCGCCCTCCGACTCGGGGTCCACCATCGCGGCGCCCGTGCGCACGTCGACCGACCGGCCCAGCAGGCCCTCGAGCAGCTCACGGACGTCCTTCGCGGACGGCAGCGGGACGATGTCCGAGCTCATGCCAGCACCGGCTCGATGACCTCGCGGAACCCCTCGGGCGTGAAGGGCTTCGCGATGAGGAACAGCGCACCCTCACGGTCCGCGAGCTCGCGCATCTCGGGCGACCCCTCGGACGTCACGAAGCCCAGCGGCGTCGTGAAGCCCTCGGCGCGCAGGCGGCGCAGCAGGTCGATGCCCGTCATCTCGGGCATGTTCCAGTCGGACAGGATGACGTCCGGCTCGTCGGCGCGCACGGCCTCGAGCGCCTGCGCGCCGTCGGCAGCCTCACGGACCTCCCAGTCGTAGCCGGCCTGCCGCAGGGTACGGATGACGATCTGCCGCATCACGCGGCTGTCGTCCGCGACCAGGACGCGGATCATCGGACTCCTCCTCGGTGTCGGTGGGTCGTGGGGGTCACGCTGCCCCCCGGACGCGGAGCACGAGCGGGCGCCCGCGCCAGTCGAGGACCACCTCGGTGACGAGCACCGAGCCCGGCAGCCCCGGGTCGTGGTCGGCCACCTGCGGCAGGCCCAGCGTGCCCTGCGTCGGCAGGAGCGCCTTGACGTTGCCGCCGACGACGTTGGCGACCTCGCCGAACGCGTCGTGCAGGTCCTCCTCGAGGACCGGCTCGTCGGCGCCCATCTGCAGCAGCGCGCGCGCCAGGTCGTCGGCGGTCGCGCGCTCGGTCGTCACGGACGCGCGCCCGGCCCAGCCGCCGTGCAGGTCGACCCACGCGACGACCGGCACCTGCCACGCGGGCACGTCGCCGAACCACTGCGAGACCGTGCCGGACTCGCCGTCGACCATCGCGGTGAACAGCTCCTCGGCGATCGCGTACACGTCGTCGCCGGCGATCAGCGTGGTCATGCGCTCTCCCCCACCGGCACGAGCCCGAGCAGCTCGAGCTTGTCCCGGATCGCGTCCGTGGTGAACGGCTTGATGAGGTACTCGTGCGCGCCCGCTGCCAGGGCACGCACGATCTGGCCGTGCTCGCTCTCGGTGGTCACCATCATGAGCGTCATGTCCCGCCACTGCGGGTTCTGCCGCACGCGCGTGACGAACGTCAGACCGTCCATCACGGGCATGTTCCAGTCGATGCACGCGAGCGCGGGCACGGGCTCGTCGCCGGCGAGCAGGTCCAGCGCGTGCTGGCCGTGCTCCGCCTCGACGGGCTCGAAGCCCAGTCCGCGCAACGTCTGCCCGACGATGCGGCGCATCGCTCTCGAGTCGTCGATGACGAGTGCTCTCATGTCAGCCCTGCTCCTCGGGTGGACGTGGGTGCGAAGACCGAGCCGGCCGGGCGGGCCGGGGTCGGCAGGACGGGCCGCGGCGGGACCGCGGCGGACGCCGGGCGTGCGGGCACCCCGGCGAGCGTGGACCGCGCCGCCGCGAGCGACGCGGCGGTGGCGGTGGCGGCGGTGGTCGGCGCGGCGGCGGGTGCGGCCGCGGCCGCGCGTCCGCCGGCCGAGCGGTAGACGGTCGCGCGGTCGAGGACGACGCGCTCGTAGTCGTCGTGCACGCCGATCGTGGTCTCGGCGGCGCCGAGCACGAGGTACCCGCCGGGCCGCAGCGCGGCGCGCACGCGCTCGAGCACCGCGCGCTTGGTGGGCAGGTCGAAGTAGATGAGCACGTTGCGCAGGAACACGACGTCGAACGGACCGCCGGGCGGCGGCACGTCGAGCAGGTTGTGCTGACGGAACGTGATCCAGCGGCGCAGCTCGTCGGACACCTGCCACCCGGACCCGTGGCGCTGGAAGTGCCGCACGAGCGTCGGGGCGGGCAGGCCGCGGTTGACCTCGAGCTGCGTGTACGTGCCCGAGCGCGCGCGCTCGAGGACCTGCTCGTTGAGGTCGGTCGCGGTGATCTCCACGGCGACCGTCGGCACGAGCACCTCCTGCAGCGTCATCGCGATCGAGTACGCCTCCTGCCCGGTCGAGCAGGCCGCCGACCACACGCGCAGCCGGCCGAGGCCGCCGGCGCGCAGCTCGGGCACGATGTGCCGGCGCAGCGCGTCGAAGGGCGCGACGTCGCGGAACCACGACGTCTCGTTGGTCGTGAGGGCCTCGACCACCACGGCCGTGCGCGCGGGCGACGGGTTGGCGCGCAGCTGCGCGACGAACTGGTCGACGCCGGACGCGCCGGCCTCGCGCGCGAGCGGCAGCAGCCGCGACTCGACGAGGTACTCCTTGCCGGGCTCCAGCAGGATCGCGCTGCGCCGCCGCACGAGGTCCGCGACGAACGTGAACGTGTCGTGGCTGATGGTCACGCGGCACCTCCCGCCACGGGCGCGCGGCGCGCGTCCTCGACCGTGCGGGCGACGGCCTGCGCCATCTCGGCGAGCGGCACGACGCGGTGCGCCCAGCCGGCGGTCGCGACCGCCCCGGGCATGCCCCACACGACGCTGCTGGCCTCGTCCTGCACGACGACCGTGCCGCCCGCGCCGACGATGCGCTCGGCGCCGGCACGCCCGTCGGCGCCCATGCCGGTGAGCACGACGCCGAGGAGGTCGCCGCCGACCGCCGCCACGGCGGAGCGGAACAGCACGTCCACCGCGGGGCGGCAGAAGTTCTCGGGCGGCGCCTGCGTGAGGGCCGTGACGAGCGCACCACCCGCGCGGCGGACCTCGAGGTGGTGGTCGCCGGGTGCGACGTACACGTGCCCGGGGCGCAGGGTCTCGCCGGCCGCCGCCTCGGCGACGGTCCACGGGCCCAGACGGTCGAGCCGCTGCGCGAGCTGCCGCGTGAACACGGGCGGCATGTGCTGCACGACCGCGACCGGCACGGGCAGCGCCGGCAGCGCCGTGATCAGGCGGGACAGGGCCTCGGGGCCGCCGGTCGACGACCCGAGCACGACGAGCCGCACGGGGCGCGGCGCGGGGGCC
>NZ_BCRB01000047.1 GCF_001552375.1 Cellulomonas iranensis NBRC 101100 = JCM 18110
CGGCGGCGGGCCGTGACGGGCGCGCGGCCGGTGGCGCGGCGGACGGGCCCGCGCCGGGCGGCGGGGCGAGGACGGCGGTCATGGTGCTCCGGGCGGTCGGGGCGCGTCCGGGGGGACGTCGGCGCGGCGGCGACGACGGAGGCCCGTCGTCGTCGGCCCCGGGTGGGGCCGGACCGTGCTCGAAACTAGGCCGTCCGATCCGGACGAATCGCCCACCCGTGGCACCGTTGCCGGACCGTTCGGCGAGTGTTCACGCAGGTCACCGCGTCGCCACCCGTCGTCCCCCACCCGCCGCCCGGACGTTCACCCACCGTCCGCCACCCGTTCCCCACCCACCGCCGCCACCCGTCACACCCCGGACGCCGAACGCGGGCTTCTGCCGGTCATGGAGCTGGAGAACCGGCAGAGGTCCGCGTTCGGCGGCCTGACGTCCGAGGGGGTGGGTGTCAGGCGAGCGTGAGCGTGAGCGTCACGTAGGAGTGCGCGGGCACCTCGACCTCGAGGCCGCGCGCGTGCGGGCGGGCGCCCTCGAACGCCGTCGGCGCGACCGCGTCGGGCTGGTCGGGCGTGTTGTGCGCGTGCAGCGTCCCCGCGGTGAGCACGCGGCCCGCCACGTCGGTGACCTCACGCCCGCGCAGGTCGAGCACGAGCGTCGTCGGGGTCTCGGCGTCCATGTTCGACAGGGACACGAGTGCCGTGCCGTCCTTGGTCGACGCGGACACCGACAGGGTCGCCAGCGCGGAGCCGTCGACCGTGCGCGTGGGCAGGTCGCCCTTGAACCGGACGTCGAGCGAGCCGGCGTCGTGGTGGCCCGTGTTCATCTCGAACACGTGGTACGTCGGCGTGAGCACGAGCGCGCCCGAGTCGGGGTCGGTGAGGATCATCGCCTGCAGCACGTTGACGGTCTGCGCGATGTTCGCCATCGAGATGCGGCGCGCGTACCGGTGGAACGTGTCGAAGTGCGTCGACGCGACGAGCGCGTCGCGCAGCGTGTTCTGCTGGTACAGGAACCCCGGGTTGGTGCCCTCCTCGACGTTCCACCACGTGCCCCACTCGTCGACGACGAGGCCGATGCGCGCATCGGGGTCGTAGGCGTCCATGACGTTGGCGTGCCCGCGCACGAGCTCCTCGATGCGGCGCGCGCGCTTCATCGTGAGGTACCACTCGTCGGTCGTGAACGACGTCGCGGCGCCCTTGTCGGCCCAGTCGCCGCTCATCGTGTAGTAGTGCATCGACACGTGCTGGAAGAAGCCGCGCGGGTCGCAGCCGCAGCCCAGCTTGGCCGAGACCTTCATGAGCGCCTCGGTCCACGCGTAGTCGTCGGCGTTGGCGCCCGCGGCGATCTTGTCGACCGTGTGGCCGCCGTGGTTGCGGATGTACGTCGCGTACTGGCGCGCGAGGTCGGTGTAGTGCTCGGCGGACATGTTGCCGCCGCAGCCCCACGGCTCGTTGCCGATGCCGAAGAACGGCACCTTCCACGGCTCGTCGCGCCCGTTCGCGCGGCGCAGGGACGACATGGGCGAGTCGTCGCCGCGCGTGAGGTACTCGACCCACTCGCTCATCTCGCGCACGGTGCCCGAGCCGACGTTGCCGTTGACGTACGGCTCGGCGCCGAGCAGCTCGCACAGGTCCATGAACTCGTGGGTGCCGAAGGAGTTGTCCTCGACGACGTCGCCCCAGTGGCTGTTGACCATGCGCGGCCGCTGGTCGCGCGGGCCGATGCCGTCGCGCCAGTGGTAGTCGTCCGCGAAGCACCCGCCGGGCCAGCGCAGGTTGGGGATCGAGATCGCGCGCAGCGCGTCGACGACGTCCGAGCGGATGCCGCGGACGTTCGGGATCGGCGAGTCCTCGCCGACCCAGAAGCCGCCGTAGATGCAGCGGCCCAGGTGCTCGGCGAAGTGGCCGTAGACGTGGCGGCTGATCGTGGCGCCGGGCAGGTCGAGGTCGATGACGGCGGTCAGCTGGTCGGACACGGGGCTCCTCGGGTGGTCGGTGCGGTGCGCCGACGCGCGTGCCGCCCGGCCCTCGGGTCCGGTTTATCGATACACGCCGTCGTGCAGGGTCGAATATGCTCGGTCGCGCGCCGCGAGTCAAGGAGCGGCGCGCCGCCCGACGACGCGAGGAGGGGTCCATGCGACCCGCTGGCGCCCCGACGCTCAAGGACGTCGCGCGCGCCGCCGGCGTCTCGGTCATGACCGTCTCGAACGTCGTCAACGACCGGCCGCGCGTCGGGCCCGAGACCCGCGCCCGCGTGCTCGACGCCATCGCGGACCTCGGCTACGAGGTCAACCTCACCGCGCGCCGCCTGCGCGCCGGCCGCTCCGGCACGGTCGCGTTCGTCGTGCCGCGCGTCGACCACCCGTACTTCGGCCAGCTCGGCGCACAGCTCACCACCGCGCTGCGCGCGAGCGACCGGCACCTCGTCATCGAGCAGACCAACGCCAGCAAGGAGGGCGAGCTCGGCGCGCTGTCCCAGGCCCGGCTCCAGATGTACGACGGCGTGCTGCTGTCCGTCGTCGGCCTCGCGCCGGACGACGTCGACCGCCTGCAGACCCAGCTCCCCCTGGTGCTGCTGGGCGAGCGCCCCATGCCGCCGCGGTTCGACCACGTCATGCTCGGCAACGTCGACGGCGCACGCCTCGCCACGGCGCACCTGCTCGCGCGCGGTGCGCGGCGCGTCGCGATCGTCGGCGGCACGCTCGACGACGACCCCGGCGTCTCCGGCTCCCGCACCCAGGGCTGGCGCGAGGCCCACGCCGCGGCCGGCGTCCCCGTCGACGAGCGGCTCGTGCTGCCCGCGCCGTGGCTCGAGGCCGCGCAGGGGCGGCAGGCCGTCGACGACGCGCTCGCACGCGGGCTCGACCTCGACGGCGTCTTCGCCGTCACCGACCAGGTCGCGATCGGCGCGATGGCCGCGCTGCAGGACCACGGCCGCACCATCCCCGGCGACGTGCAGGTCGTCGGGTTCGACGCGCTCGCGCTCGGCGAGCACGTGTGGCCCGGGCTGACGACCGTCGACCCGCACCACGAGCTGCTCGTCGAGCACGCCGTGCGCCTGCTCGACCTGCGCACCGCGGGCGAGGACGCGCCGCCCGAGCAGATCGTGCTGCCCGTGAGCCTGCTGGAGCGCGGCACGACCCGCTGACCGCACCCCGCGTCGGCCCCGTGCCGCGTTGCGGCGCCCCCGCCGCCGGAAGGCCACGCACCGTGCCGCGACCCCGGGCGGTCGACGCGTCGAATCGCTTCACCCGATGCGGACGCGACGCGCGGGACGGTAGCAAGACGGGGTCGCCCGTCCCGGTGCGACGACGTCCGTCGAGAGGATCCCCGCGTGCGCCCGTCGCGTGCCACCGTCGTCGCCGCCGCGGTCGCGGCCTGCGTCGCCCTGCTGCCCGTCGCCGCGGCCGCCACCCCCGGCGCCGCACCCCCGCTCGCACCGTCCGGCACCGCCGCGGCGACCTCGCTCGCCGACACCGTCCGCACCGCCGGGCGCGTGCTCCCCGTCGCCGGCACGTGGCAGCACGCGTGGCCCGGCGTGTACTTCGAGGGGCGGTTCCGCGGCACGGGCGTCGGCATCGTGCTCGACGACGCGACGGGCGACTACGACGTCCAGGTCGACGGCCGCACGGTCGAGATGCTCGTGGCCCCCGGCGCGACGACGCACGTGGTCGACGGCCTGCCCGCGGGCGAGCACGACGTGCGCGTCGTCAAGCGCAGCGAGGCCCCGTGGGCGACCAGCACGTTCGGCGGGTTCGTGCCGCACGACGGCAGCGTCGTGCTGCCCGCGCCCGCACCGCGCGACCTGCAGATCGAGTACGTCGGCGACTCGTACACCGTGGGGTACGGCAACACGTCGACCAGCCGCACCTGCACGGGCGACCAGGTCACCCGCACGACCGACGCGGACCTGAGCTTCGGCGCCCTCACGGCGCGCGCGCTGGGTGCCGACTACCAGCTCAACGCGTTCTCGGGACGCGGCATGGTGCGCAACTACGCCGGCTCCGACGCGGGCACGAGCTACCGCACGTACTACGACCGCGTGCTGCCGTTCGTCCCCGGCACCGCCGGCGGGCCGGCCGCCGGGTGGGACCCCGACGCGGTCGTCATCGGCCTGGGCATCAACGACTTCTCGACCGCGCTCGGCGCGGGCGAGGCGTGGGCGACGCCCGCCGCGCTGCGCGAGGCGTGGGTCGCGGCGTACCACGGGTTCCTCGACGACCTGCGCGAGCGCTACGGCGACGACACCTGGCTCGTCGTCTCCGCGACGTCCGTGCACACCGGCACCGACCTGAAGGACCTCGCGCAGCGCGTCGTCGACGAGCTGCGTGCGGCCGGCGACGACCGCGTCGCGTCCTGGTACTACGGCAGCGAGGGGCTCGACTACGGCGGCTGCGACTGGCACCCGTCCGTCCGGGACCACCAGGTGATCGCGGCGCAGCTCACCGACCTGCTCGAGGGCCTGGGCCTCGGCGGCGGGCCGACGCCGTCCCCGACCCCGACGGTCTCCCCCACCCCGACGGTCTCCCCCACCCCGACGCCGACCGCGTCCCCGACGCCCACGCCGAGCCCCACGAGCACGTCCGCGGCCGCGTGCCGCGCGACGCTCACGGTCGGCAGCACGTGGCCCGGCGGCTACCAGGCGACGGTCGACGTCACGGCCGGGACGTCACCGCTCATGCGTTGGACGACGACGTTCACGCTTCCGGGTGGCGGCGCGGTGACGCAGTCGTGGTCGGCAGCCGTCACCACCACGGGCTCGACGGTCACCGCGACGAACGCGGCCTGGAACGGCTCCCTCGCGGCGGGCGCGACGACCGCCTTCGGGTTCATCGGCTCGGGCACGCCACCGACGTCCGGCCCGGTCCCCTGCTCGACGTGACCCGGTCACGACGGGTGTGAGGGGTCGCCGCCGCGAGCCGACGGCAACCCCTCACACCCCGCCGAGCACCCGGCCGGCAGGTCAGAGCCCGACCGTCACCGCCCCGGTCGACCCGTCGGCGTACGTGACGTCGAGCTCGACGCCCTGCGCGTTGGCGTCCCGCAGCTCGTCGCCCGGGAACCACAGCACGAACCGGCCGTCGCGCACGCTCGCGTCGACGTCCCCGACGCCCGCGGTCCGCAGCCGCACGCCCGTGACCTCGTCACCGACGCTCCCGGCGACGAGCGACAGGTCGCCGGCCGACGTCGAGCCCGTGCCCAGGTCGGTCACGACGACCCCGCGCGCGGACGGCGCCGGGACGGCGGCGACGCCCGCCGAGCCGAACATCGAGTCGAACAGCCCCGCGGACCCGTCGTCGACGCAGAGCCCGCCGAACCCGCCCTCACCCGCGAGCACGACCGTGGTCCAGGTGCCGCGCTGCTCCGCGACCGCGACCGACGCGCCCGCGAGCGCGTCGGCGTCGGCGGGGGCGATCGACCGGGCGAGCGCGTCACGGCACGCCTCTCCGGCGTCGGCGCGCTGCACGACGGTCGCCTCGGCGGGGGTCGCGGTCCACGTCGCGTACGCGGCGTCGCCGCCGCCCACGAGCGACGGCACGACCACGGCGCCCGCGGCGAGCGCGGCCACGGCGCCGGCGGCGAGCGCGAGCCGTCGCGCGCGGGGCCGGGCGGTGCGGACGTCGGGCCGGGCGTCCGGGTCGGTCTGCACGATGCGCTGCATCGCGGCGCGGGCGCGCGGCGAGCGGGGGTCGACGTGCGGGTCGGCGACGTCGAGCGTGCGCAGCAGGGTGTCGGTGTCGGTGCGGTTCACGGTGCGGGGGTCCTCTCGCGCGGTGTCGTCGCGGAGGACGACGCGGGCAGGTGGTCGAGGTGGGCGCGCAGCGCACGGCGCGCGCGGGACAGCCGCAGGCGGTACGCCACGGCCGAGATGCCGAGCACGCGCGCGGCCCGGGGTGCGTCGAGGCCGTCGAAGACGGTCAGCGCGAGCGTCTCCTGGTGCGCGGCCGACAGCCGCTGCCAGGCACGCCCCAGGTCGACGCGGTGCGCGACCAGGTCGGCGTCCTCGTCGGTGACGAGCGGCGGCCCGAGCTGCGCGACGCGCACGGCGAGCGCGGTGCGTCGCTCGTCGCCGCGGCGGTGGTTGAGCATGACGTTCCGGGCGATGCCGAACAGCCATGCGCGGGCGTCGTCGGGGTCGGCGGGCAGCTCGTCGAGGCGCCGCCACGCGACGAGGAACGCGTCGGCCGCGACGTCCTCGGCGTGCGTGCCGGCACGGCGCTGCGCGAACCGGACGACGTCGCCGTAGGCGCGTGCGTAGAGGTCGACGAACACGGGGGCTCGGGGGTGGCTCATGCTGCGTTCCTGTCCGGCAGGGGCGCGGGTGTGTCGCCGTGGGTCCAGGATCTCCCGGCGGCGCGCGGGGACGCGTGAGGGGGCGTCGCCGACGCGCGGCGACGCCCCCTCACGGACGTGGTGGTGGTGCGGGTCAGGCGAACGCCTCGGGCAGCGCGGCGCGCACCTTCGACGGCGTGTCCTCCCAGCCCTCGACGGCCACGCACGGGACACCGGTCGAGATCACGGGGTAGTCGTTGCCGCCCTCGTCGAGCCGGTCGCCGAAGAACACGGCCTGCGCCGGCTCGAGACCCAGGCGCGCGAGCAGCCGGTTGACGCCGTACGCCTTGTCGATGCCCTTGCGGGTGATGTCGACGGACGTCGAGCCGCCCGAGCGGACCTCGAGGTCGGGGAGCTGCTCGGCGACGGCAGCCCGCAGCTTCTCCTTCTTGACGCCGTCGGGGTCCCACGCGGCCTTGGCGTCGACGGGGGCCTCCTGGCCGAGCGCCGAGAAGGTCACCTGGCTGCCGCGCAGCTCGATGCGGTCGCCCCAGGTGTGCTCCTCCCACAGGCCGAGCTCGCGGGCGGACTCCTCGACGGCGCGCGCGGCGCGCTGGGACTCGTCGTCGGTCAGCGGCTCGCTGTAGACCTCGGACCACTCGCCGCCGTCGTGCACGAGGTAGCGCGTGCCGCACGTCGGCAGCACGTGCAGCCGCGCGAGGGCCGCGGTGTCGTCGATCGACGACAGCAGCTGGGAGTCGAACTGCTCGAAGCGGCCGCCCGAGATGATGCCGACCTGCGCGACGCGCGTGAGCGCGACGATCATGTCCACGATCTCGGGGTGCACCTTGCTCTTCGACGGCGCGAGGGTGTCGTCGAGGTCGAACAGCGCGAGCTCGTAGGTCATCGGTCCTCCGTGGTGCGGGCGGTGTCCACCGGCGTGGACCCGCGGTGCGGCCGGCGCGGGTGGTGCGGGGCGCGTGGCTGCCGGACCGGACCGGGCCGTCCTCGCGACTGCCACACGGTACCCGGTGCCCCGCCGCGCCGGGCGGGACGGCGACCCAGCGCCGGCGTGCGTCGTACCGGCGCCGGGTCGCCGACGCTCATCGCGCGGCGTCGTCCGTGCCGAACAGGACGCGCGACGCCGCCTGCCACTCGGCGACCAGGTCGAGGTTCTCGGGGTCGCGCAGCCAGCGCAGCTGCACGCCGTCCATGGTCGCGAGCACGAGGCGCGCGCGGGCGTGCGGCTCGAGGTCGAGGTCGCAGCGGGCCGACGCGTACGTGCGGATGGCTCGCTGCTCGCGCTCGTAGAAGTAGTCGTGCACGGGGTGCACGGGCTGCAGCGCCTCGGCGCTGAGCAGCGCGTAGAGCCGCACGATCTCGGGCTGTGCGGCGTTGCGGGCGACCATCGCGTCGCAGACGTCGGCGAGCAGCATGCCGGGGATCGCGTCGTACAGGTCGTCGCGGGCGACGCCGAGCCGGTCGGCGAGCGCGACGCGGTCGGTCTCGTCGCGGTGCTGGACGACCGCGAGCAGGAGCTTCTCCTTGCTGCCGAAGTGGTGCAGCACCGCGGTGTCGGAGATCCCGCAGCGTCCGGCGATGTCCTGCAGCGAGACGCCCCAGTACCCGCGCTCGGCGATGAGCCGCGACGCGACGTCGATGATCTGCGCCTTGCGCTCGTCGCCGCGCAGCCGCCGCGTGCCTGTCCCCTGCGTGCTCACGTCTTCCTCCGGTCCGTCCGACGGCGCCCGTGACGCTATCACCGGGGCGCTCCGCCCAGCGGGCGGGTGAACGGCTTGACGCGCGGCCCGAGGGGTCTCTATCTTCCCCTTAACTTGGTGGTTGCCAAGCACTAAGTTACTCGACGACGAGGAGGCTCCGGTGAGCCACGCCACCGACCGCACCGCCACCGCGGACAGCACCCACGGAACCACGCCGACGCCGTTCGACGCAGCCGTCGCCCGCGTCCGCGCCGGGGCCGACGCGCAGGCCGAGGCGCGCGGGCTGCACGCCGACCTCACGCCCGCCGAGCAGCTCGCGCTGCTGCACGGCGACACCCCCTTCTGGACCGGGCGTGCCGGGATCATGGAGCACGGCTACAACCACGTGCCGTACCCGATGGGCTCCAACGCGCGGCTCGGCGTCCCCGGCATCCGGTTCATCGACGGCCCGCGCGGCTGCGTGGTCGGCCACGGCACCGCGTTCCCCGTCTCGATGGCACGCGGTGCGTCGTGGGACGTCGAGCTCGAGGAGCAGGTCGGCCGCGCCATCGGCGCCGAGGTGCGCGCCTCGGGCGGCAACCTGTTCGGCGGCGTGTGCATCAACCTGCCGCGGCACCCCGGCTGGGGACGTGTCCAGGAGACGTACTCCGACCAGCCCGTCCTGCTGGGCGAGATGGGCGCCGCCCTCGTGCGCGGCACGCGCGTCCACACCATGCCGTGCGTCAAGCACTACGCGCTCAACTCCATGGAGAACGCCCGGTTCGACGTCGACGTCGAGTGCGCCGACGAGCCCCTGCACGAGGACTACCTCCCGCACTTCGAGCGCGCGATCGGCGCCGGGGCCGCAGCGGTGATGTGCGCGTACAACAAGGTCAACGGGGACTGGTCGAGCGCGAGCAGGTACCTGCTGACGGACGTCCTGCGCGACGCGTGGGGCTTCGAGGGGTTCGTGCTCAGCGACTTCATCTGGGCGATCCGCGACGCGTCCGCGTCGCTCGCCGCGGGCCTCGACCTCGAGGCGCCGTTCGCACAGCTGCGCGCCGACCGCCTGCCGGGCGAGCTGAGCGAGGGCACCGCGAGCTGGGACGACGTGCGCACCTCCGGCGTCCGGCTGCTCGCGACGCAGCTGCGCCACCACGCGACGCGCGAGCAGGCCGAGCCCGACGCCTCGGTCGTCGGGTCGGACGCGCACGTCGCGCTCGCCCGGCGCACCGCGGCCCGCTCCATGGTCCTGCTCCGCAACGAGCACGTCGACGGGCGCCCCGCGCTACCGCTCGACGCGCCCGCGCTCGGGTCCGTGGCCGTCGTCGGCCGCCTCGCCGACGTCCCGAACACCGGCGACCACGGCTCGTCGAACGTGCACGCGACGCACGTCGTGACCCCCCTCGAGGGCCTGCGGACGGCCTTGCCGGGTGTGCGCGTCGACCACCACGACGGTGCCGACGTCGCGGCGGCGGCCACGCTCGCCGCCGGCGCCGACGCCGCGGTGGTCGTCGTCGGCTACACCGCCGCCGAGGAGGGCGAGTGGGTCAACGGGCGCGTCTACGCGCGTGACGACCTCATGGCCCTGTACCCCGAGCCGCGGGACGACGCCGAGCGCGCCGTGCTCGCGACGATGCTCGAACGCGTCGCCGCGTCCGCGGGCAGGCCCGAGGCCGGCGGCGACCGCCGCGACCTGCACCTGCTCGACTCGGACGTCGCGCTCGTGCGTGCGGTCGCCGCGGCCAACCCGCGCACCGTCGTGGTCGTCGAGACCGCGGGCGCCGTGCTCGTCAGCGAGTGGCACGACGCCGTCCCCGCGCTCGTGCTCGCCTGGTACCCCGGGACGGCCGGCGGGCACGCGCTGGCCGACCTCCTGCTGGGCCACGAGGACTTCACGGGTCGTCTGCCGTACGCGATGGCCGCCGACGCCGCGCACCTGCCGCCGTTCGACGTCGACGCGACCCGCGTCACGTACGACCGCTGGTACGGCCAGCGTCTGCTGCAGCGCGACGGGCACGGGGCCGCGTACCCGCTCGGCTTCGGGCTGTCGTACGCGACGTCCACGATCGAGGACGTCGCGGTCGTCGACCGCGACGAGGACGCGCTGACCGTCCACGTCGCCGTGCTCGGCACCGGCGACCGTCCTGCGCGCGTCAACGTCCAGGTCTACGGCACCCGCACCGACGGCGACCGCGCCGGCGAGCGTGAGCTGCTCGGCTTCGGCCTCGTCGACGTCGCCCCCGGTGAGCGCACGACCGCCGTGCTCACCGCCCCCCTGCAGCCGCTCGCCCGGTGGGACCGCGCCACGCGCACGTTCCACGTCCCGCCCGGCGGGCTGCTCGTCGAGGCCGCCCGCCACTGGGGCGCCCCCGACGCCGTCACCACCAGCGTCATCCTCTGACCCCGCCACCCTCTAGCCTCGGAGAACGACCATGTCCGCGCAACGAAGCACCACGGACCCGCAGCCCACCACCTGGACCGGTGCCACGACCGACGCCGACCAGCCGCGCTTCCCCGTCCGCCTGGCCGTCGGCCTCGCCGTCGGCGCGTTCTGCTGGATCGTCGCCTACCTGGGTGCGGTCGGCGTGCTGCTGCCCGCACGCGTCGCCGAGATCGCCCCCGACGACAAGGCCGCGATCATCGCGCTCAACTCGACGGTGTCGATGATCGTCGCGACGCTCGCCAACATCACGATCGGCGCGTCGTCCGACCTGACGCGCTCCCGGTTCGGGCGCCGCACGCCGTGGATCTGGGTGGGCGCGATCGGCTCGCTCGGCTCCCTGTTCGTCCTGGGCCGCGTCACCACCGCCGGGACGCTCATCGCCGCGTGGGCCGTCTACCAGGTGTTCCTCAACGCGATCATCGCGCCGCTGCTCGGCACGCTGTCGGACCGCGTCGCACCCCGCTACCGCGGCACCGCCGCGTCGGCGTACGCGCTCGGCATCGGGGTCGGCACCGGCCTCGGCCAGGTGATCGGCGCGCAGTTCCTCGGCAGCACGGCGACGGGCTTCCTGGTCCTCGGCGTCCTGACGTTCGTCGCCGGGCCGGCCGCCGCGCTGTTCTTCCGCGAGGCGTCGAGCATCCCCATGCCCGCCAAGCCGTTCACCAAGGACCTCGTCCTCGACAACTTCGTCTTCGCCCGCCGTGACGCCCGCGACTACTACCTCGCGCTGTTCGGCAAGTTCTTCATCATGCTGGCGAAGTTCTCGATCCAGGGCTACATGCTCTACATCCTCACGGACTACATGCTCCTGGAGAAGGCGGACGCCGCCCGCTACATCTCGCTGACGGCGACGATCATCATGGTCGCCGGCATCACGATGGCGTTCGTCGCGGGCCCGCTGGCCGACCGGCTCGGCCGCATCAAGCTCCCCGTGGTGATCTCGTCGCTGCTCATCGGTGCGGGCGTCCTCGTGCCGTTCTTCTCGCCCAGCCCGTCGACGATCGTCGCGTACGCGGTGCTCGCCGGCATCGGGTTCGGCGCGTTCAACGCGGTCGACCAGGCGCTGAACATCTCGGTGCTGCCCAACCCGGCGACGGCCGCCAAGGACCTCGGCATCCTCAACCTGTCGAACACCGGCGGGCAGATCGCGGGCCCGCTGCTCGCGGCCGCGGTCATCACCGCCTCGGGCGGGTACCGACTGCTCTTCGTGCTCGCCGCCGGCTCGGCGCTCGTCGGCGCCGCGCTCTTCACGGCCGTGCGCCGGGTGCGCTGACGCCCGTGCTCCTGCTGGTCCTCGCGTCGGTGCTCGCCGGCGCCACGCTGCAGCGCGTGTCCGGGATCGGGTTCGCCATGGTGGTGGCCCCGTTCACGGTCATCGCGCTCGGCCCGGCCCAGGGCGTCGTCCTGGTCCAGGTGTGCGGCGTGGCGTCGGCGGCGCTGGTGCTCAGCCGCGTCGTGCGGGACACCGACTGGGCGACGTTCGCGCGGCTGCTGCCCGGCAGCGCGCTCGGCGTGGTCGCCGGCGCGCTGCTGGCCGGGCGGGTGCCCGACGGCCCCGCGCAGGTGCTCAGCGCGGTCGTCATGCTGGTGACGCTCGCGGCCTCCGTGCTCGTGGGGCGGCTGCGCGAGCTGCCCCGCAGCCCGGTCGTGCTCACCGCGGCCGGCGGCACGGCCGGCCTCATGACCGTGCTGGCCGGCGTCGGCGGCGTCGCGCTCACGGCGCTCCAGCAGGCCACCCGGTGGGAGCACCGGGTGTTCCTGGCGACGCTGCAGCCCTACCTGATCGCGCTGTCGACCGGCACCGTCGTCGCACGCGTCGTCGTGTCACCCGCGGCGTGGCCGTCCCTGTCGCCGGCCGCGTGGGCGGGCGTGGCGGCGGCCCTCGCCGTCGGCATCCTGGCGGGCGGGCGGGTCGCCCGCTGGCTGAGCGGCCCCGCGGCCGCCCGCGTCACGCTCGCGCTGTCGCTCGCGGGTGCCGTCGTCGCCCTGGTGGACGGCCTCGTCGGCCCCTGAGCCTCACGGCGTGACGCGGGCGGCAGGTCAGGCGCCGCCGCGCGTGCAGAGCACGCGCTCGCGCATGACGTCGACCGCGGCGCCCCACGTGTGGACCGCGCTCACGGCGCCCCGCCACGACGACGCGCCGTCGGGCGTGCCGCCGACCCGGAACGGCCCCGACGCGGCCGGCGCCGACGCGAGACCGACGGGCGTGCCCGTCTGCGGAGCCATGGAGCCCGGCTCGTCGGCCGTGCCGATCTCGCAGACGTCGACCCGGACCGTGCCGGTGGCGGCGTCACGGACGCCGAACACGCCGTACCAGGACCCGGGGGTCACCGGGATGGTCGCGGTCGCGACCGCCGTGCCGCCCGTCGCGTCCTGCACCTCGAACTCCCAGCAGAGCGCGGCGCTGTCGGCGCACGCCGTCGCACCGGTGCCGAGCGTGAAGCCGCTCGCGGTGCCGCCGTCCTGGCTGAGGACGGCGCCGGGCGCCGAGCCGTCGGCTCGCACGAAGGCGGCGACCGTGAAGCTGCCGGTGGTGTCCACGACGGGGCCCGGCGCGGCGGCGCCGTCGCCGTCCTCGTCGAGCAGCAGCGCGCTGTCCTCGTCGAGCCATCCCAGGTCGGCGAGCACGCCGCCCGTCCAGGTGGTCGACGGCGTCAGCGCGAGGTCGGGGCCGCCGAGCGCGTCGGCGGCGGTCCCGCCCTCGCCCTCGTCGAGGAGCCACTGCGCGTTGCCGACGGGGGCGCTGCTCGCGGACGCGACCGTGAACCGGTAGAGCCGCTCGGGCCCGACGTTGCCCGCACGGTCCACCGCGGCGGCGACGAGCGCGACCGGTCCGGCCGTGGCGGGCGTGAACGTCACCGTCGCGGCCGTCGTGCCCGGCTCGACCGCGACCGTGGCCTGACCACCGTCGAACCCGTACCGGAACGCCACGACGTCCGCGTCGGCCGCCTCGAGCCGGAACGCACCGGCGACGCCGACGCCGCCGGACGTCGCGTCCTCGCCGTACACGGCGCCCGCGCCGGGGACCGCCGTCACGGACGTCTCGCCGGGCGCCGTCACGTCGACGACGACGCGGCACCGCACGGTCGGGCTCTTGCGGCCGTGCTCGTCCTTGGCCTGCACGCGCCACTCGTAGGTCCGGCCGTCGACGAGCAGGCCTGCGGGAACCTCGACGGCGTGCTCGGCGCCCGACGCCTGCGGGGCCGTGGCGGGCGGCGACCAGAGCTTGCGCCCGCTCGTCCCGTCACGCAGCGTGAACGTGGCCCGCACGGCGTCGCCGTCCGCGTCGACCAGCGTCGCCCGCAGCGTCGGGGTGAGCGAGCGGACCACGGGCAGCACCGCGCCGGTCGTGCACGCCGCACCCGGGGGGCTCGTGGTGAGCGCCGCCGGGCGGTCCGGCGCGTGGTTGCGGCCGTGGGCCTGCGCGGCTCCGGGGACGAGCGCGAGACCGACCGTCAGCGCGGTGACGGCGGCCAGGCGCAGCGCGCCGGCTGGACGGGGGAACGACACGGGACCCTGCTCTCCGCACCGTCGTGCGTGGGCCGGCGCTCGCCGGTCGTCACGGTGCGTCCGGACGCTAGCGAAGCCCGCCGACAGCCGGGACCGGTTCGGCGCAGAACCGCCCGATCGCCGCGCCGCGCACAACGTGGGAGCGTCAGACCTCGCCCGCCGCCAGCGGCCGGTCCATGCCGACGACGCCCAGCTCGACGCGTGCGATCCCGTCGAGCGGCAGCGCCGACGACGCGCCCAGGCCCGACGCCTCGCGCTCGCCCGTGCTGGTCCAGGTGGCGACGACGGTCCGCTCGCCGTCGTCGCCGACGAGCACCATCTCGTAGACCCCGACGGGCAGCTCGGCGGCCTCGTACGCGCACGACCAGTCGAGGCGCGTGCCCCAGCCCGCGGGGACCAGCGTGAGGTCGGCCGTGACGCCCGACCCGGCGACGGGGGTCAGTGCGACCGTGCGCGCGTCGGCGGCGACCGCCGCGGGCCGGGGCGCGGTCGCCGACGTCACCGCGGACCCCGCGACGCCGCCCAGCACGACGAGCGCCGCGGCCGCACCCACGAGCGCGAACCGGCGGCGCGCCCTGCGGTGCCGGGCCGCGGCCGCGACGCGTGCGAGCGGCACGACCTGCGCACCGGCGCCGGCGTCCGCGGCGGGCGACCCGTCGTCGCCGCCGACGGACGAGGCACGGGCCCCGGGGGCGGCGGACGCGCCCGCCGGCTCGCCGGGCAGCGCGAGCGCGACGTCCGGCGGCACCATCGCGAGCAGCCCGGGGACCCCGGCGAGCTCGCCGACGGCCGCGCGGCACTGCGCGCACCCGGCGAGGTGCGCCTCGAAGTCGCGCCGCTCCGCGGGCGCGAGGGCGCCCAGCACGTACGCGGCGTCCCACTCCCGGTACGGGTCGGCGGTCATGACGTCACTCCCCTCTCCTGCAGCGCCAGCCGCAGCGCGCGCAGCCCGTAGTGCAGCCGCGACTTCACGGTGCCGGGCGGCACGCCGTGCTCGGCGGCGAGCTCGGCGACGGACCGGCCGCCGTAGTACGCGCCGACGACGACCGCGCGGTGGTCGTCGGACAGCGCGCCGAGCGCGTCGGCGACGAGCCACCGGTCGAGCGCCTCCTGCGTGCCGTCGGCCGTCGCGGCGTCCGGCACGGCGTCGGTGGGCAGCTCGCGCCGCCGGGCGGCCGACCGCGCGTCGTCGACCACGAGGTTGCGGGCGACCGTGAACAGCCAGGCCCGCACCGACGGCTCGGGCCGGGTCAGCACGTCGGGGTGCCGCCACGCGCGCAGGAGCGTCTCCTGCACGACGTCCTGCGCGCGGGCGGCGTCGGTGAGGCGCGCGACGTACCGGTGCAGCGCGTCGGCGTGCGCGTCGTGCACGGCGCGCAGCAGCTCGTCGGCGTCCGGCGTCACGTCACCCCTCCCCTCGGTCGTGCCTGCTGACGTCTCGGCCCGTCAGGACTGCGCGAGGCGCAGGTCGAACTCCACGGCACCGGTCTTCTCGACCGTCACGAAGCCCAGGTCGGGCGCCTCGACGCCGAAGTCCGCGAACGTGATCGGCACCGAGCCCACCACCTGCACGGTGTCACCGCTGGCCGCGACCTGCGCGTCGACGGTCACCTGCTTCTTCTCGCCGCGGATCGTGAGGTCGCCCGTGAGCGTCGCGGACGTGGCGCCGTCGCCCAGCGCGACCGGCTCGGTGAGCGTGAACGTCGCGGTCGGGAAGGTCCCGGTCTGCAGCGCGGTGTCGCGGAAGTAGGAGTCGCGCGGCGGCTCGTCGGTCGCGATGCTCGCCATGTCGACGTCGACCTCCGCGGCCGTGAGGCTGCCGTCGGCGACCGTGACGGTGCCGGTGACCTTCTCGGTGCGGCCCGTGACGGTGACGTCCTTGCCCTGCAGCACCTCGTCGACCCGGTAGCCCGCGAACGAGCCCGCGCCGACGGTCCACGTGCCGTCCGTCGGGGTCACGGGGTCGGCGGCCGCGCTCGTGGCGATCGTCGGCGCCGCGTCGGCGTTGCTGTTGACCCAGTCCGCGTACAACCCGGGCCCGACCGCGAGCGCGACGCCCCCGAGCACCACGACCCCGACGCCCACGCCGGCCCACACCTTCGTCCGCTTCCGCATGTCCCTCGCCTCTCTCGCCCCCGCGGCCCGTCCGGCCCCTCCACCCCTACGACGAGACGGCGGGCCGGTCGGTTCACCGCGTGCGCGAAGTTCTCGGCCGGTCGCGGTGGCGGGTCAGGCGGCGGGCGGCACCGGCCGCTGCATCAGCACGACCGCGAACCCGGGCCGGTCCGTCTCGGCGACGGCCTCGAAGCCCCACGACCGGTAGACGTCGTCGAGGTGCGGGTTGGACGCGCGGTGGTCGAGCCGCAGCCACGGGCGCCCGGCGTCCCGCGCGCGGGCGTGCGCCCACTCGACGAGCGCGCGCCCCAGCCCGGTGCCGCTCGCGCGCCGCGCGACCATCAGCCCGTGCAGGTAGAGCGCGGGCGTGTCGTCCTCGCCCCAGAACTCGGGGTCGGTGTCGAGCACGCGCAGCGTGCCGCGCACGCCGTCGGCGTCCCGCACGACCCACCACTCGCCGCGCGCCACCTGGGCGGCGACGCGGTCGGCGGGCAGCGAGCCGACGGGCCACTGGTCGATGGCGCGTTCCGCCATCCAGTCCTCGAGGGTCCGGCGCAGCGCGTGGATCGCGGGTGCGTCGGCGGGGGCGGCGGGCTCGGGTCGCAGGTCCACGACCTCCGACCCTAAGCCCGTTGCCGCCCGCGCGGCGGTGCGCTCAGCCGCAGGTGTCGCAGACGCCCGTGGCGGGCAGGGTCATGAAGCACGTGGGGCACACGGGGGCGGGCGTCTCCTCCGGTGCGGCGGCACGGCGGGTGGTCGGTGCGGCGGCGGCGCGCGGCGCGCGGGGCGCCCGCGGGGCCTTGGGTGCCGCGGTCCGGGTCGAGGTGCGCGCCGCGGGCGCGCCGCCCGGCTGGGTCACGTCGAAGCCGCGCTTGCGCAGGATCCCCGCGGCGATCGCGAGCGCGCCGGCGATGTCGTCGGCCGTCGCGATGCGCCCGGTCGCGAACCGGTGCGCGACGCCGACGACGGCGGGCAGGTCGTACGAGCGACCCTCGTGCTGGATGCTCCACGCACCCTGCGGGGCGAAGCCGTAGACGGCGAGGAAGGCGTCCTCACCGCGCTGGTCGTACTCCTCGATCGCCTGGAGGACGTGCTGACGGGACAGGGAGGAGAGGGTCGCCACGAGGTCCAAGGGTACGTCGGGCGCCGCGCCGGACCCCCGCCGCGAGGGCCGGTGTGACGACCGTCGCGCCCGCGGGCGGCGGGGCTACCACCGTCCGCGGGCGCGGGGACGTCAGATGGTCCGGGGTGCCCGGGCGAGGTTGGCGACGAGCTCGTCGCGGTCCTGCCGCACGACGTACGCGGGCCGGTCGCGCTCGACGCGCCACGACTCGCTCAGGGGCGAGACGTCGACCGCGTCGAAGCCGAGCGCGTCGTACAGCGCGACGACGTGCTCGACGGCCTCGGGGAAGTCGCTCGACGTCGCGAGCGCGCGCCGCTGCGGCGAGCCGGCGGGGAAGCCGTCGGTCGTGATGTCGGCGGCCATGATGTGGTTGAACGCCTTGACGACCTTCGACGTCGGCAGGTGCTCCTGGAGCATGCCGGACACCGTGGTCTCGCCGCGGTCGAGGGCCTCGACGCGGCCGTCGCGCTCCCAGTAGTAGTTGTTGGTGTCGAGCACGATCTTGCCGGCGAGCGACTCGACGGGGATCGTCGGGATCGCCTGCAGCGGCACGGTGACGACCGCGACCTCGGCGGCCTCGGCGGCCTCCTGCGCGGTGCCGGCGCGGGCGCGCGGCCCGAGCTCGGCGACGAGCTCCGTGAGGGTCTGCGGCCCTCGGGAGTTCGCGATGACGACGTCGTGACCCTGGCCGATGACGGCGCGGGCGACCTGGCTGCCGATGTGTCCGGCCCCGATGATTCCGTAGGTGGTCATTGACGCCACAACCGACCGGGCGGCGGACGTGTTCCCCCGACTGGATCTACAACGTTGCAGAAGACGCCTGGCGACGGCTACGGTCGCTGCAGACCTACAACGTTGGAGAAGCCGTGACGCACATCCCGAACCCGATCGTCCTGCAGCGCGCCGACCCGTGCGTCCTGCGCCACGACGGGCAGTACTACTTCACCGGCTCCCACCCCGCCTACGACCGCGTCGTGCTGCGCCGCGCCGAGCGGCTGGCGGACCTGCAGGACGCCGACGAGGTGACGATCTGGGAGCGTCACGCCGACGGGCCGCAGTCGCACCTGATCTGGGCGCCCGAGCTCCACCGCGTCGGCGACGCCTGGTACGTCTACTACGCCGCCGCGTCCGACGCGGGCGTCCGCGCCGACGCCCCCGGCGCCGCCGAGACGTTCAACCACCGCGTCTACGTGCTCGAGAACCGCAGCGCCGACCCGTTCGCGCCCACGTGGGTCGAGCGCGGGCAGGTCGACACCGGCTGGGAGTCGTTCGCGCTCGACGCGACGTCGTTCGTGCTCGACGGCACGCAGTACCTGGTCTGGGCGCAGCAGGACGTCACGATCCGCGGCAACTCCAACCTCTACATCGCCCCCATGGCGAACCCCTGGACGCTCGCCGGCCCGGCCGTGCTGCTCACGCGCCCCGAGCACGACTGGGAGACCGCCGGGTTCTGGGTCAACGAGGGCCCGTCGGTCCTGGTCCGCGAGGGCCGCGTGCTGCTCACCTACTCGGGCGCCGCGACGGGACCCGAGTACGCGATGGGCCTGCTCACCGCCTCGACGGACGCCGACCTGCTCGACCCCGCGTCGTGGACCAAGAGCGCCGACCCCGTGTTCGTCAGCCACCCCGACCACCACCAGTACGGCCCGGGCCACAACTCGTTCACGACGACCCCCGACGGCGACGTCGTGCTCGTCTACCACGCCCGCACGTACACGCAGATCGACGGCGACCCGCTGTGGGACCCCAACCGCCACGCGCGCGCCCAGGTCCTGCCGTTCGACGCCGACGGCACCCCCGTGTGGGGCGTGCCCGTCCCCGACGACCGCCCCGTGCCGACGACGACCGACGTGCTCCCGCCCTCCGGGCTGCCGACGCCCGGCGGCGACGACGCGTCCCCCGCCTCCTCGGTCGACACGCTCGCGGACGCGGGCGCCTAGGAGCCGGCAGGTCGGGTCGCGGGCGCACCCGGCGCTCACGTCACGCGCGCACGCCCCGACCCCACGGACGGACCTGTGGGAGGGTCCCCCTGTGAGCTCCGGGATGCCCGACGCGCTGCGCGCGTTCCTGTCTCTCTCGTGGCGGTGGTCGCTGCGCACGTGGCTGACGTACGTCGCCCTCACGATCGTCCCCGCGCTGACCCCGTGGCAGTCGACGCCGTCCAGCCCGGGCGTTGCCGACCAGGGGTACCTCCTCATGACGCTGGCCGCCTGGCTGGTCTTCATGGTCCCCGCGTTCGTCGTGATCGGACTCGCCTGGGCGGCGGCGGTCTGCCTCGCGCTCCGCGTCTCCCGCGGCGGCAGGCGCGCGAGCGCCGTCACCTCGGGGGTCGTCTGCGTCACGGTCGTCGTGGTGGGCTCCCTCGCCCTGTCCGACCCGCGGCCCGTGGACCTGGCGGCGTACGCGGCCGCGGGCGTCGCGCTCGGTGCCGCCGCTGCGTGGCTCACGTGGCGCGACACCGCGCGGATCGGACCGGTCGGCGACTGGGTCGACCGGCTGACCGCCGGACGATCGCGGCGAGAGCCGGCGCCGGACGCGCGGGGCTGAACCCGGTGCACGACGCACGACGACGGCGGGCGCCCTCCCCAGGTCGCCCGCCGTCGTCCGTCGCGCCCCTCCGGACGCCCGCCGTCAGGCCGGCGTCACCGACGCGACCGCCCACGCGGGCAGCTCGAGGTCGATGTCGAGCACGCCGTCGGCGTCGACGACCAGCTCGGTGCGCCACAGGTCGTCGGCCACCGCGCGCAGCCGCGCCGTCTGCTCGCGCGTCAGGTTGAGCGGCTCGCCCATCGCGTGCCACGCCTCGGCGACGTTGCCGTGCTCCCAGTCGACGCGCTCGACCGCGTACCGCGCGCCGGGCACCAGGCCGTCGACCGTGTGCCGCACGCGCCGCGCGGGGCCGGCCTCGGCGAGCGCACGCGTCTCGGCGTACGAGTCGGCCGAGCCGACGGGACGGCGGCCCATGTCGGCCGGGTAGTTGAACAGCACGGCCGCGACGTCACCGGTCGCCGAGTCCCGCGTGACCACGCCGTGGTCGGTGTCGAGCAGCAGCGTGTCGCCCAGGCGCGCGAGCATCGCGAACGCGTGGAACGTCGGCTTGTGCAGACCCTGCTCGTTGACCAGGCCGAAGCCGCCGTGGAACGGGCCCAGGCCGGCCCCGCCCTCCTCGAAGACGTCCGTGAACGTCCAGTACGCGAGCGAGTCCGTGAGGTCCGCGCTGCGCAGGAACGCGCGCGTCACGTACGTCGCCGCGAACAGCGTGTCGTGCATGCGGTCCCGGCTCGACGGCGACGTCGACCACTCGGTGATGTGCAGCTCGGCGTCCGGGTACGGGCTCGCGGCGATGATCTTCTGCATCGTCGTGAGGTCGTCGGGCGTCGCGTCGACGTGGCGGCGGATGTGCCGCACCTCGCCGTTGGCCCCGAACGCGAAGTCCGTCGGGTACAGGTGCGTCGTGAGGAAGTCGACCGGCAGGTCGCGCTCGGCGCACCACGCGATGAACTCCTCGATCCACACGGGCTGCCAGTCGAGCGCGTCGACGTCGGCGGCCGCGGCGGTGCCGTGCGTGCGCGTCGGGTCCTCGACCTCGCCCCGGTAGCGGTCGTCGGGGACGAACACGCTGGTCGACGGCCCGCCGACCAGCAGCCGGTCGTCGACCGAGCGCACCGCGCGCACGGTCGCCTCGTACAGCTCGAAGTACTGCGTGCGCGTGCCGGTCCAGAAGTGCGGCACGAGGTTCGGCTCGTTCCACACCTCGAAGCGCCACTGCCGCACCTCGTCGACGCCGTAGCGGTCGACCCAGTGCTGCACGGTCGCGCGCACGAGCTCGGCCCACGCGCCCATGTCGTTGGGGGGGCTGCAGTGCGCCTTCCACCAGAACAGCGTCTCGGTCTGCGTCGCGAGCGCGCGCGGCATGAACCCCAGCTCGACGAACGGCCGCGCGCCGACGTCGAGGATGAAGTCGACGACCTTGTCGACGTAGCTGAACGTGATCACCGGCTCGGGCAGCACGTTGTCGGGGCCGAAGCCGCCGCCGTACGTCGCGCGGTACACGAACATGTCGTCGTGGAAGATGCCGTGGAACCGCACGGTGCGGGCCCCGAGCACCTCGACGGCCTCGCGGAAGTGCGCCTGCCAGTCGGCGCGCAGCGCCTCGTTGGCGCGGCCCGCGCCGAGGCACGCGTTCCACACGTGGCGCAGCGGGCGCTCCTGCGGCGTCGCGCCGTCGACGCGGTGGCGGGCGGGGGTCGGCGTGAGGTCGGTCATGCGGGGATCTCTCCTCGGGCGGGTGGTCCGGCGGGCGGTGCGGGTGGCGCGGGCGCGTCGGCGCCCCGGCGCCGGGCCGTCATCCCTTGACGGCGCCGAGCGCGAGGCCCGACTGCCAGTACCGCTGCAGCGACACGAAGGCGAGGATGAGCGGCACGATCGTCAGCAGCGACGACGTGATGACGAGATTCTGCAGCAGCTCGCCGTTGCCCGCGGTCGACGCGAGCTTGTTCCACTGGTTGATGCCGATGGTCAGCGGGTACCACGCGGGGTCCTTGAGCATGATCAAGGGCAGGAAGTAGTTGTTCCAGATCGACACGACCGAGAACAGCAGCACCGTGACGGTCGCGGGCCCGAGCAGGGGCACGCCGATCCGCCAGAACGTGCGGAACGGCCCGGCGCCGTCGATCTCGGCGGCCTCGAGCAGCCCGCCCGGCACGGCCTCGGCCGCGAACACCCACATGAGGTACAGCCCGAACGGGTTGAGGAACGACGGCAGCAGCACGGCCCACGGCGTGTTGGTCAGCCCGAGCTGCGCGAACAGCAGGAACTGCGGGATCGCGAGCGCGATGCCCGGCACCGAGATCGACCCGAGCACGACGAACAGGAACGCGCGCTTGCCGGTGAACCGCAGCTTGGCCAGGGAGTACCCGCCGAGCGCGGCGAGCGCGGTCGACACCGACGCCCCGACCACCACGTAGAGCAGCGTGTTCAGCAGCCAGCGGACGAAGATCCCGCCGTTGTACGTGAACACCTGCCCGATGTTGTCGAGCAGCGCGAACGAGTGGCCGGGCGCCAGGCCCGGGGTCGTGACGAAGTCCGGCTGGGTCTTGGTCGCGTTGATGACGAGCCAGACGAGCGGGAGCAGGCAGTAGAGCGCGAACAGCGCGGTGACGAGCGTGAGCGTGAGGCTCTTGCGCGGGTTCGCGATGGTGTGCAGCGGCCGGTTGCGGGGCCGCGGCGGTGCGGTCGTGGTCATGGTCATCCCCGGGTCACTGGTCGAGGGCACGCTTCATGCCCCGGATCTGGACGGCGTACGCGATGGCGATCGTGAAGGCCGCCATGACGAGCGCGAGCGCCGCGGCGTAGCCCTGCTGCGAGCCTGTGAACGCGAGGTGGTACGCGTAGAGGTTCGGCGTGTAGTGCGTCGTGATGCCGCTGTTCGCGACGAGCGACGGCAGGATCTGCGGCTCGTTGAAGATCTGGAACGTGCCGATGATCGAGAAGATCACCGTGACGACCAGGGCGCCGCGCATCGCGGGGAGCTTGATCGCCTGGATCACGCGCCACTGGCCGGCGCCGTCGATCGCGGCGGCCTCGTACAGCTCGTGCGGCACGGCGCGCAGCACGCTGTA
The DNA here is from genome assembly GCF_001552375.1 of Cellulomonas iranensis NBRC 101100 = JCM 18110. Taxonomy (GTDB): domain Bacteria; phylum Actinomycetota; class Actinomycetes; order Actinomycetales; family Cellulomonadaceae; genus Cellulomonas; species Cellulomonas iranensis. The sequence goes on from NZ_BCRB01000047.1 coordinate 22,786, forward strand.
GAAGATCAGCATGTTGTAGCCCGTGAACGCCCACGTCACCATGACGCCGATCGAGATGAGCGTCGTGCCGGGCTGGAACGGGTTGAGCGACCAGCCGAGCCAGTCGTTGAGGTCCCGCACGAGGCCGTAGCGGATGCCGAGCATGAAGCCCCACATGAGCGTCGCGACGATCGCCGGCACCGCGTACGGCAGGAAGATCGACACGCGCAGCGTGCGCTCGCCGCGCAGCCGCCGGGAGTCCAGCGCGAGGGCGAGCGCCATCGCGAGCGTGAGCATGACCGGCACCTGCACGGCCGTGAACAGCACGACGCGCCCGGCGCCGTCCCAGAACAGCTCGTCGCCCATGAGCTTGGCGTAGTTGCCGAGCCCGGCGAACGTGCGGCCGCCGACCAGGCGGTCCTGGAACAGGCTCAGGTACGCGGCGTACCCGATGGGGACGAGGAAGACGACCGCGAACAGCGCGCCGAACGGCGCGACGAACGCCCAGCCGACCTGCCGTCCGCGGCGGCGCCGGCGTCGCGGGGCGGGCAGGTCCTCCGCCGCGGCGGGCGGGACCTGCGGTGCGCGCACGGTGGCGCTCATGTGCTGCTCCTCCCGGGTGGGCCGGGCGTCGCGGGGACGGGTCCTCGCGACGCCCGACGGCGGCTCAGTCGACCTCGAAGCCCTGCTCGTTGCCGTACTCGACCATCCGCGTCTTCCACGTCTCGAGGACGTCGGCGAGCGTGCCCTGGCCCGAGCTGTACAGCGGCGAGGCGATGTCCTCGTAGATCGACCGGGCCCACTCGAAGAACGGCGGGTACTGCCACCCGGTCGCGGTGGTGGCGGCGACGTCGGCGAGCACCTCGCCGGTGCGCTGCCCGCCGAAGTAGGGGTTCTCGGTCGCGCGGAACTCGTCGCTCTCCAGCACGCGCGTGCTGGGCACGAACGCACCAGCCTCGACGCGCGGGTCGAGCCCGTCGCCGTGGGTCACGTACTCGAGGAACGCGTAGGCCGTCGCCTTGTTGCCGGCGGCCTCGGGGATGCCGAACGCGGACCCGCCGTTCTCGGCGCCGACCTGCTGGCCGGCCTCCCACTGCGGCATGGGCGCGACGCGGTAGGCGCCGGCGGCGTCGGGCGCCCGCTCGGGCAGCGTGGAGGTGAGCCAGCCGCCCATGTTCTGCGACGCGAGCGAGCCGTCGTTGAGCGCGCGGTTCCAGTCGTCGGACCACGCGGCGATCTCGGTGTTGACGAGGTCCTCGTCGATCATCTTCTGCCAGAACGCGACGGCCTTGGCGGTGCCGGCGTCGGTGAAGTCGATCGAGACCGTCGTGCCGTCGACCTGGAACGGCCGGCCGCCGGCCTGCCAGATGAGCGACAGCAGGAAGAACAGGTCGTTCGAGTCCTGCGCGATGTAGTGGTCGGGGCCGAGCCCGCGGATCGCCTTGGCGGCCTCGTAGTACTCGTCCCACGTGGTGGGCGCCTGCGTGATGCCGGCCTGCGCGAAGACGTCCTGGTTCCAGAACATCACCGCGGGGCCGAAGTCGGACGGCAGCGCGTAGACGCCGTCGTCGACGCTCACGTGGTTCCACGCGGAGGCGACGAAGTCGTCCTCGAGCTCGTCGGCGCCGAACGGCGTGAGGTCGGCGAGCTTGCCGGGGATCGCGAAGTACGGGATCGCGAAGTACTCCATCATCACGAGGTCGGGCACGCCGGAGCCCGCCTGGATCGCGTTGTCGAGGGCCTGGTACTGGTCGAACGACGAGCCCGCGTTGACCACGTCGACCTCGACGCCGGGGTGCGCGTCCTCGAAGCCGTCGACCGCGCGCTCGATCGTGCCGTCCCAGCTCCAGACGGTGATCTTGCCGCCGACCTCGCCGTCGGCCGCGTCGTCGGGCGTGCCGCCGCCGGTCGAGCAGGCCGCGAGCGCCGCGGCGGCCACGAGGGCGACGGGCGCGAGCCTCGCCTTGGTGCGGAGCCGCATGGGGTCCTCCTCCACTCTCGTCGTCGAGAGACGTTCGATCGAAACAATTTCGCAAACGTTTTGGTGCGCGGCGACCGTACAGCGGCGTCACGACGCGGGTCAAGGGGAACCCTCGCCGCGTGATGGGCCAGATTGCGGCGCAGCGGCCACGACCGATAGGGTCGAAACAATTTCGCAGGAGGCAGGCATGGCGGGCAGAGCACCCCGGGGACGCATCACCCTCGACGACGTCGCGGCACGCGCCGGCGTCTCCAAGGGCACGGTCTCCAAGACCCTCAACGGCCGCAGCGACGTCGCCGAGGACACCCGGCGACGCGTCCAGGAGGCCGTCGCCGCGCTCGGCTACCGGCCCAGCACCGAACCGCCCGCCCCCACCCGGTCGGGCTCGCTCGCCGCCGTGCTCGACAACCTCGAGTCGCCCTACATCTCGCACGTCCTGCAGGGCGTGCTCGCCGCCGCCGACGCCGCGGGCACCGACCTGCTCGTGCGCGTCGCGCCCGAGCGCCCAGCCCGCGAGACCCCCGACGTCGCCCGGGCCTGGGTGCGCGACCAGGTCGCCGCGGGCGTCGTCGGCGTCGTCGGCCTCACGCTCGGCGGCGCGCACGCGCTGCTGGCCGCCGCCGCCGAGGCCGATCTCCCGTTCGTCATGGTCGACCCCGTCGGCGTCCGCGACGACTCGGTCGTGAGCATCGGCGCCACCAACTGGGAGGGCGGCCGCACCGCGACCGCGCACCTGCTGGGCCTCGGGCACCGGCGCATCGCGTGGGTCGGCGGCCCCGCCGCGTCGGCCGCGTCGCGCGAGCGGTTCCACGGCTACGCCGCGGCGCTCGACCAGGCGGGTGTCGAGGTGGACCGCAGCCTCGTGCACGAGGTCCCGTTCACGGTCGACGCCGGGTACCGCTGCGGGCTCGAGCTGCTCGCCGCCGCGCAGCCACCGACGGGGGTCGTGTGCGGCGACGACGAGATCGCGGTCGGCGTGCTCGCCGCCGCCCGCGAGCGCGGCGTGCCCGTGCCCGCGCGGCTCAGCGTCGTCGGGTTCGACGACACCCCGCAGGCCACGTGGACCACCCCGCAGCTCACGACCGTGCACCAGCCGCTCACGGGCATGGGCCGCATGGCCGTCGAGACCGTGCTCGCGCTGGCCGCGGGCACGCAGCCCGCGTCACGTCAGGTGCAGCTCGTCACGACGCTCGTCGAGCGCGGGTCCACCGGCCCCGCGAGCGGGTGAGCGCGGCCCGGCCCCGCGTCAGCGGTGGACGATCGGCTCGTCCGCGGCGAGGTCGACCAGCAGGTTCTCGTCGTCGCCGACCCACAGCCCGCCCAGGCGGTGCACCTCGAGGTACCAGGGCGACGCGGTGCGGTTGCCCATGCCGAACGGGTCCATGAACGTGCCGCCCAGGTGCGTGGACGCGAACCGCTCGTAGCAGTCGTCGACCTTGACGTACCCGTCGTCGCCGTCCTCGGGCCAGTCCACGGGCACGCGCCCCGCGTTCGGGTCGTCGCGCTCCACCAGGTACAGGTCGCCGAACAGCCCGAACCGCTCGCGCGCGGGCGGGTCGACGTGCTCGGTCTCGTCCACCACGGGGTTGAGGCGCGGCCGCGCCGTGCGCGGGCCCGTGAGCTCGTCGCGCGTGAGCAGCACGACCGCGTAGAAGCAGCCCGTGTCCTGGTCGCACAGCACGTGCGCGTGCTCGTGCGGCCGCGACGCCGCGACGTCCTGCCAGAACGGGTCGGTGGGCGCCGGGTCCGCGAGCGCCTCCGTGACGAACGCGGGCGCGGGGAGGAACCCCGTCTCGTCGACCCACTCGAACACCGAGACCGCCACCAGGTCGGGGCTGCGGCGGCGGTACTCGGGGGGCAGCTCGAGCGTCGCGCAGTGGATCATCGGCTGGCGGGTGCGCGGCGACCGGGGCCACGTGGCGGGGTCGAGCGCGGGCCCCTCGGGCCCTGCCCAGCCGGCCGGCACGGGCGCGGGCCCGTCGGGGCGGTGGGCGTGGGCGCGGTCCGCGCCCACGACGACGTCGTACGCACGGGCTCCCTGCACGTCCGCCATGCTGACACGCGCGTCACCTCCCCGCGCGCCGCCGTCACCCGTCGTCGCACGGAACCACCCGCGACTTCACTCGAACGCACGCGTCTCATCCCTGCGACGTACCCCGCGCGTGCATGTCCCGACCAGGGGCGGATCCGGCGGCGTCACGGCCGCACCTAGCCTCGACGAGGCGGCGCGGTGCCGTCGTCGACGAGAGGGGGTGGGCGCGGCCGTGTGGTTCGACACGCTGTTCCAGCAGACGCCGAACGCGCCCGCCGGCCTCGCCGTCACGGTGCTGGTCGTCGCGGCGGCGACCCTGCCCCTCGCGCGCCGGCTGCGCGTGCCGCCGCTCGACGTGGCGGCCTGGCTCACGGCGCTCGGCGTCGTGCTGTCGCTCACGCTCAGCCCGCGCCCGGCCACGGCCGGCACGGCACCCGTGTGCGCGCTCGACTCGTGGTCGCCGCTCGGCCTGGGGAACCTGCTGGCGTTTGACCAGCGCGCCGCGAACGTGGTCCTGCTCGTGCCGCTCGCGCTGCTGTCGGGCCTCGTGCGGGACCGCCGGCTCGCGCGTGCGGCCCTCCTGACGACCGCGGCGCTGCCGCTGCTGATCGAGGCCGTGCAGTACGCCGCCCCCGCGCTCGGCCGCGTGTGCGACTCCGCCGACCTGGTCGACAACCTCACGGGCGTCGCCGTCGGTGCCGCCGTCGGCCTGCTGGTGCGGGCGGGGCGCGCGTCGGGCCGGTGGGCGACCGCCGCCGCACCCGGGGTCGACGCGTGGCCGGTGGAGCCCGCCGCGCAGCCGTCGCCCGCCGGGCGCTGAGCACCCGCCGCCCGACGTGCCGCACCGCCGCAGCCGTGCGACCGTGGGCGCGTGAAGCGCATCCTCACCGTCGTCGTCCTGCTCGCCCTCGTCTGGCTCCTGCTGTCGGTCCTCGGGGCCGTCGTCAAGGGCCTGCTCTGGCTCTCGGGCGTCGGGCTCGTGCTGCTCGCGCTCACGGTCGCGTACGGGTGGTGGAAGCTGCGCGGACCGTCGTCACGCGGCGGGTCGACCGTCTGAGCCCGTCGACCGACCGGCCCCGTCGACCGTCTGGGGTCGTCCCGGTCGGCGGCAGTGAGACGGTCAGCCCGCGTACGGCAGCACGGGACGCCCCGGCACGTCGACGCGCACGCGGAACAGCGCGCCAGCCGCGGGCTCGGGGTCGTCCAGGTTCTCGCGCGACGTCGTCACGTAGAGGTCGCGCAGGTCGGGGCCGCCGAGCGTGCACGCGGTCGTGAGGCGCACGGGCACCTCGACCTCGGCGAGCACGTCGCCGCGCGGCGAGAAGCACCGGACCAGGCCGTCGCCGTTGAGCGCGACCCAGACGTTGCCGGCGGCGTCGACCGTGAGGCCGTCGGGGCTCGCGTCGCCGTGGTCGACGAACGTGCGCCGGCGCGTCAGGCGCCCGTCGACGACGTCGAACACGTCGGTGCGGCCCGTGGGGGTGTCGTCGTAGTAGGCGAGCGTGCCGTCGGGCGAGACGTCGACGCCGTTGGAGATCGTCACGTCGTCGAGCACGACCTCGACGTCGCCGTCGGGTGCGATCCGGTAGAGGGTCGCACCGCCGGGGGCCGCGTCGTAGGGCATCGAGCCCGCGTACAGCACACCCGCGGCGTCGCAGCCGCCCTCGTTCATGCGCACGCCCGGGTCGGACCACAGCTCCGGCAGCGGCGTCGGCAGCGCGTCGGGGGCGTCGGCCAGGCCGATCCCGCGCGCGAGCCCCACGACGTACCCGCCGCGCGTGCGCGGCCGCACGAACGCGGCGATCTCGCCGACGTGCAGCCGGTCCACCGTGCCGTCGTCGCGCAGCGTCAGCAGGTCGCCCGCGAGCAGGTCGACGAACCGCAGGCCGCCCCAGGTCGGCGACCAGCACGGGCCCTCGCCGTGGTAGGCGACGGCGTCGGTGACCTGCTCGGCTCGCAGCACGGTGCTCCTGGGGTGGGTCGGGCGGGGTGCGGGGTCGGGCGGTCGTGCGTCCCGAGCCTGGTGCCGGCGCGGGCGGCACGCACGCCGGGCCACGCTACCGGGGGCCGTGCGGCCCGCGCCGTGCGCACCGGCCCGGCGGTCGCGTGCGGCGTTGCGGCCGTCAGGAGGCCGCGACGCCGCACGCGTCCCGGACCGGGCCCGCGTCGACAACTATCGACGGCTCCCGGGGCGGCGTCACCGGTGCGCCACCGGCTGCGCGCCGCGCGCGGGCGCCACGTCACGCCGTCCGGGCGCCCGGTGGACGCCCCTCCCCCTCGCACGATCGGGCGAAAGTTGCGGATCTGTAGCGTTTATGTTCGTTGACGCCCTTCCTCCCGGGTCGGACAGTGAGTCCCCCTGCCGGCCGGTTCAGTGCTGATCCCGCGGCCGGCCGACCAAGGAGGAACGATGACCAAGCTCCGACGTGGGAGCGGGCGCGGCGCACGTGCTGCCGCCGCCGTCGCCGTCCTGACGCTCGTGGTGACCGGCGTCGCCGCCGGCAGCGCGCAGGCGGCGGGCTCGACGCTCCAGGCGGCCGCCGCCGAGAGCGGGCGCTACTTCGGCACCGCGATCGCGGCGCAACGCCTCAACGACTCGACGTACTCGACCATCGCGAACCGCGAGTTCAACATGATCACCGCCGAGAACGAGATGAAGATGGACGCGACGGAGCCGTCGCAGAACCAGTTCAACTACACGAACGGCGACCGGATCCTCAACTGGGCGCTGCAGAACGGCAAGCAGGTGCGCGGGCACGCGCTCGCGTGGCACTCGCAGCAGCCCGGCTGGATGCAGAACATGTCCGGCACGGCGCTGCGCAACGCGATGCTCAACCACGTCACGCAGGTCGCGACGCACTACAAGGGCAAGATCTACGCGTGGGACGTCGTCAACGAGGCGTTCGCCGACGGCTCGTCGGGC